>CAZHEM010000007.1:0-37360 GCA_964531725.1 uncultured Acetatifactor sp. | reverse complement strand
ATATTGTATAATAAATGTATTGATGTAGTACTAATTCAATTATTCCGAAAGGAGGAATACCATGTCAGGTACATTCATACTTTTAGCAGGTGGATTTTTGATTATTCTTTTTGCAGTTATTGTTGCGGTTGTCTCTTCCGTAGTCTCTGCTGTAGCTGCTGATCAAGATACAGAAGATTAAAATTAAGGAGAATTCGTCTTAGACAAATTCTCCTTTTTCTTTACCCATTTAACTTTTCCAAATCCCTATCTACTTACATATGTACTCACTTCTGCGGCAAAAATCTTACTACAAAATGCAGCATATTCATCATAAGAAACCTCTTTGTCATTCAACGAATATTTCATTCCCGTCTCAGGATTATTTGCATCCACAGGTTCTTCACCAAAACTCATTTCTGCAACCAAATTATCCGCCCCTTCATATTTTTTCATATGGTAGACATCATATCCTTCATTCATGTTATTACTATACAGAATCCATATCTCACCATTGTAATAGGTGTAAGAAAGCGTGTTGGCAGTACCATCGCCCGCGGCGAATATATATACTTTATCGTCTCGCCCATCAAAATACATGCCACCATAAGGGCCGCAAATAATCAGTTCCTCCTCACCATCATTGTCAAGGTCAATTCGCTCTCCAATAGAACAGGAATCCCATTCCTCTGAATCCATATTAAAATCCGCAATGTTAACTGTCACAGTTGAATCTGCGAAGTCAACTGCATCTATGGAGCCATCTATAAATAAATCTAGTAATTCTTCTGATGTTCTCTCTGCATTTTCTTTTTTCTCATTTTCTTTTTCTGCATTGCCTTTTACTGCTCGATATAAGAACTCCTCTTCATCCTCTTTATTTTCCTGATAATACACATCTATTTTCTCTGTATCATACACCAAGGTATAGTAGTTAAAAATAACGGTATCATCCGAGAATACCTGTGCCGGATACTTTATACCGATTCTGTTATTTTCTATACTTTCTATATTGGAGGAATTCGCTAAAAATCGATAGGAATCCTCTGACTCATAATCAGAGATATCATAACCGAATTCTGTTTTTTCAATTATCAGTTTTCCACTCCCAAAATCTGATGGGTACTCATATTCTCCTATCAATGCATCAAGTACCGTTACATCAAGTTCTGTCTTCAATTTCTCCTGTAATTCTTCCAAACTCATAGTTCCGCATATATTCTCATAAACACCCTGATCGTACTCCGTTTTCTCCTCCCCACTAATCTCTTTTCCGTTCAGATATTGCACACTATAAAGTCCAACAGAGTCCTCTTCATTCTCATCCAACATACCATTCCCATTTGCATCGTCAAAGTTTACCAACTTAAATTCCGCAATTGTCTCCATGGAAAACTCCTCATTCACAGTGGCATAAGTCGTATAAAGAATTGCACCTGCATAGTCGGTATCATAATTACGCAAATTATTCTTCTTCGGTGCATATTCGTATCCATGATTGCCACCAGCCCCGTAGCACCACTCATCCATCAATGGATAGATTATCCCGTCCTTGTAAGTATACATGCTCATGTAATATCCGTTTAATCCTGCAACCAACTCCGGAATATCATCTTCATCAAAGTAAATCAGATTATAGTCCTCATACCTACCTTCCAACTGGCCTAATCTACTAATCGCTAAGTATGCTTCTTGATAACTTTGGAAAGAGCCATTCTTCTTTCCTTCTGTTAAAAACGTCCAAATATTCGAAATAGTCAGCGTTTCTACCCGCTCTGTTACAAGAGACGACAATTCCTCCTGCGAGCAAAAATGTCTCTCATAGTCTTCTGCATTTTCATGGAATCCATAGTAAATTCCGGCAAACGTGGTGTTACCATATGTCATAATCATTAAAATATCCGTATTATCATCAAAATTCACGTCGCCAAAAGACACTGCATCCAAAGAAGTAAAGGCTTCCCTATCCAAAGTCTCCGGAACGAAAGGATGAATGTTCGTAAGCACCTCTCCATTCTGAATAATTTGCATGGAAAATTCTGCATCCGTCTTAGAAGGGGCATAGGGAACAAAATAAACTTTTCCATTGTATTCGCTCAATTCCACCTCAAAGGTATGCTCAGCAATACAATTCTCGCCAAATTGTGCTTTTAGTTCTTGTTTATTTCCCGCATTTCCCCGACCACATGCGCAAAGTGCAGCAAATGCTACTAATGTTATCATGAAAACTCTTGTCTTGTTCATTCATGTCCTCCTACTTACTTCATTAAAAAATTATCTATTTGGTTATACCACAAGGAGGACCACCCTAAAATACCTCTTGCACAAACGACACTTTTTTTGCGCAAACGACATATTTTTCACAGATTAATTATCAAATATCATCCGCCACTTGAAAAATTCTTTCTTAAATTCCTTACTACGAGTCCTTCCAATTACTACATTAGTCCCATTGCTAAGTACAATTTCATGGCCATTTACTTTCTCAATAAATTTTAAGTTTACGATGTAGGAGCGTTGTACCTGAAAAAAGCCAAACTGAGCTAGGTTTTGCGCAGTTTCCGAAATCCTTCCATCGCAAAAATATTCACTACCATCCTGCATGAGATATCGTAGCTTTCTTCCATTGGTTTCCACAAGCAAAAGGTTCGCCAAATTGACGGTTCGGCATATCCCACTAATATCGTTGAGCGAAATGGTCCTCTCTTGAATTTTCGTCTTTACAAAGCAATCAAGAGCCTCACTTATTTCCTCTAAATGTTTCTTATCAATATATCGAAAGGCATTCACTCGGTATCCTAATCTAGCTAACTCTGTATGTGAAGTCAAAAAACATACTTTACACTGGCGTTCGGAACGCATTAAGCTCTCAGCGATTACGAAGCCATCTTCACTCCCCCCAAGTTCAATATCCAAAAACAATAAGTCCGCATCTGCATACCAAGTTGTCTCTTTTCCGTCCTCATATACATCAATTTGAGCTGAAATATTGCTATCTCGGCAATATTTTTCCACCGCTTCTTGTATCATCTCTCGCCATATTGGTTCATCTTCTATAATACATATTTTCATAGCATACTTCCCCTTGGAATAGAAATGCTTATCTTAAACATTGCATCTCCATTCTCTTCTATAGACTCCATATAATATTCCCCACCGCATTTTTCTACGATTGCAACAATGTTTTTCATGCCAAAACCATGATTTGCTTTGTCTGCTTTTGATGTCTCCCAAATCCCCTTTTTGATATTTATTTTTGCAGCCACAGAATTGCTAACAACAAGAAAAATTTCCTTTTTGTGTTCTATCAGTTCCACACGAATTTTAGGATTGGTAGCCTTTACCGACGCCTCCAGAGCATTTTGCAGAATGTTTCCCACTAAGGTTGTAATATCAAACATTTCAAGATGTAATTTATGTGAAAACTTTCCAGTTACCGTAAACTCTATGTTTTTCTCCATTGCCAAATATAAATAGTAATTCATTATGACATCTAGGAAACTATCCCCAGTATGTATTTTCAACTCAAATTCATTCTGCAGATTCCAGATAGTGTCTATATATGCTTTCGCTTCTTCCATCTTTTCTTGACTTACCAATTCTCTAAGTGCTCCCACATGATTGGTCAAATCATGCTTAAACCTTCGCACCGACTCCGTCTGCTTCAACTGATAGTCATATTGCTCTTTTTGCATGTGCATAAAAGATTGAAGCTCCTTATTCTGTCTCTTGGAAACTATATTTTTAATAGCAAGACTCAATGTTAAAAAGAGGGAGTAAATTGCCCCGACAATACTAATGAAGAAAACAGCATACGCATCCCAACCATACAACTCTTGATTCTCATTGAAGAACGTAAAGACCAAATTATAAAACATTTGGAAGATACTACCTTGTATCAGAAGCGCAAACAGATATCGAAGAGCAATTTCATTCAGATACACTTCATTTTTCCTAAGAAGCATCCAATACATCAAAAAGTATACCAAGAAGGAAAGCAGGTAAGCTGACTCCATCCACCATGCGATACCAACACTGCAACCACCACCGATTAACACAATCTGTATCAGCATAACACTAAATGTATCCACAATTCCTGTGAAATACATAAGTGCAACACTCAAAAGAAACAGTCTTCCCACTCGCTCCTTAAAAAATAAAACAACAGCCAAAACGCTCCACAACATATAAACAAAAGGAGAATTGGTATCAAAATATGCATTAAAGATACCGCCACTCAACATAATAAGCACAGAAAGACCAAGGAAAATTTTATTTTCTCTTGGTCTTAACTGAAATCCAAAACATAATATAAATAGGTATATTAAGTAATTTAAAATGTTATCTACGATATAAATCATTTTTTCTGTCACGTCCTCTACCCTACTGGTTGGCAATCTTCGCGGCCAAATCTTCCAGATACATCCATCTGTCCATTTTTTCTTCCAGTAGTTTTTCCGCTGCCTCTTTGTCCGCCATCAGCTGATTCAACTTCACAAAATCAGTTGACACAGTTGTCATTTCCACTTCCAACTTTTCAATCTTTTCTTCCAATTCAGCGATGTCACTTTCAATGGTTTCGTAATCCTTCTGCTCCTGATAGGTAAACTTTAACTTACGAGGTCCTTTATTCCACTGACCTTTCTCCGAAGATTTTGTCTCTCCACTTACAGTTGCAGTACCTTCTAATTCTGCTTTCTCAATGGCTTTCTTCAACGAATAATCCGTATAACCGCCCTCATATTGTCTAAGTTTTCCATCTTCTTCAAAGGCAAAAATACGACGTACTGTTCTATCCAAGAAATATCTGTCATGAGATACTACAATCACAATCCCAGCAAAATGATCCAAATAATCCTCCAGAATCTGCAAAGTGGCAATATCCAAATCATTGGTAGGCTCATCTAGAATCAATACGTTTGGCGCTTCCATTAATACGCGACACAGATTCAAGCGCCTACGCTCTCCACCAGACAATTTCCCAAGGAGACCATACTGGTCTTCTCCTACAAATAGGAAACGTTCTAGCATTCTAGCCGCACTGACCTTTCCTTCCTCTGTATCCACAAACTCTGCCACGTCACGAATATAATCAATAACGCGTTGGTTGGGGTTCATCATGGTATCATCAATTTCCTGAGCGTAGTAGCCAATTTTAACCGTCTGACCAATGACAATTTCGCCACTATCTGGTTGCAGTTGCCCAATAATCATTTTCAAAAGTGTTGATTTACCAGCGCCATTTGATCCTACAAAACCGATTCTGTCATCCTTCAAAAACAGATAAGTAAAATCATCCACTAATTTCACACCATCATATGCTTTACTGATGTTATGCAGTTCCACTGTGGTCTTACCCAAACGAGAAGATAAAGAAGACAAAGCAACTGTACCATCCTTCTGTGGTCCATCAGCATTCTTCAACGCCTCATAGCGTTCTAAACGTGCCTTCTGCTTTGTAGAACGGGCTCTTGCGCCACGTTGTACCCATGCTAATTCTGTTCGCAAAATACTCTGACGTTTACGCTCAGTAGCTTCTGCCATTTCTTCGCGCTGTGTTTTTAACTCCAAATATCCCGAATAATTAGTGGAATAGGAATAAATATTTCCCTTATCCACTTCAATAATGCGGTTCGATACACTATCCAAAAAGTAGCGGTCATGGGTAACCATAACCACTGCACCCTTACGTTTTTTCAGGTTTTCTTCCAACCAATCCGACATGCTACTATCCAAATGGTTGGTAGGCTCATCCAATACTAATATCTCCGCAGTAGATAAAAGCACAGACACTAGAGCTAGTCGTTTACGTTGTCCACCAGACAACTGACCACAAGGCTGCTCAAAATCGGTTACTCCCAATCTGGTAAGCATCGCCTTTGCATCAGCTTCAATGGTTCCTGGATTGTTCACATCTACATTGTCACGCAACACCGCTTCTAATACCGTCTCCTCTTCCCCAAACTGAGGATTCTGTGGCAAAAAACGCACCATGCAGTGATTTGCCATGATTACCTTACCTTCATCCACATCCTCGAGTCCAGCTATAATCTTGAGCAAAGTAGATTTACCAGTACCATTGATACCAATAATTCCCGCCTTTTCGCCCTCCTCCAGAAAAAAGCTGGCATTGGAAAAAAGCTTGCGTTCCCCATATGCTTTTGTGATATTATCTACCGTTAAAATATTCATTCCGTTCCTCGTTCCATTCAATTTTCACAAGCCCTTTCGTAGCCTGTGTTTCTGCTACCTTTATCCAGTAGCAATCATTTCTTAAGCGTTTGCCTTTTATTTTTCGGCATCTAGACTTGCGTAAGTTGCCATGCGTAATTTTCTCACCACAGGAGTTGTTCCTGCTGCGCATCGCTGGATAAAGAATAATAAAAACATATTATCCTTTGGATCAAACGTTACATAATTACCAGTCCAACCATCCCAGCCAAATTCGCCAAGTGGTGCAATGGTTCCTGCTTCTGCCTGATCAGTCAGCACACGCATAAGACATCCGTATCCATAACCTTTCACACTATCCCAAATGAAATCTTGCTTTTGTTCTGGACGCAATCTATCCTGTGCCATGAATTCAATGGTCTTCTCACCAAGAATACGTTTGCCCTTGTACACACCTTTATTTACCATCATAGATGCAAAATGACTATAATCATCTAAGGTAGATACCAATCCAGCTCCACCAGATTCAAATGCCACATCTGCATTATAATACTCGCCCAAATGACTATCCTCAAAAGGCTCAAGTACGCCCTTGTCTTCATTCCACTGATAAATCTGAGCAAATCTATCTTTCTTCTCTTCTGGTACAAAGAATCCAGTATCCTTCATTTCCAAAGGCTCAAACAATTCTTTCTGCAAAAATTCTCCATAGGTCATGCCCGACACTACTTCAATTACACCGCCAAGCACATCTGCTGACAATCCATACATCCACTTTTCACCTGGCTGAAAGCACAATGGAATCTCTGCAATACGACGCAAATATTCCTGTGTATCCACACGTTCGCCGTTCTTTCTTCTCTCAATTAATTCACGGAAAAGTGTGTTCATCTGGCGACCCGGTTCATGGTTCATATCTGGATATGGAATACCGGATGTCATATTTAGCATATCCCAAATGGTGCTATCACGCTGTACCGGAGTTAATTTGCCATCCCAGCCCCATACTTTCTGATTAGCAAAACAAGGCAGATATTTAGACACTGGATCCCACAAATCAATATCTCCACGCTCTGCCAAAATCATGGTTGCTGCAGCCGTAATAGGCTTAGACATAGAGAAAAGTCGAATAATGGTATCCCTTTTCATAGGAATACCCTTCTCCTTATCCGCATATCCCAAAGCATCAAAGTACAACTCCTTGCCATCCTGCACTACCAAGGCGCTTCCGCCATTGATAAAACCATTGTCTATCTCATTCTGAATCAATTTTGTCATTGTCTCTTTATAATCAAACATAACCCCATCCCTTTCCTAGGTATTTCTTCTTGTGTAACCCCATTTATTTTATACGATTCCCCCGCTAAGTGCAAGGACTCCCCATGATAAATGCTGTCTGGATTGGTCCAAAAGTTGTTGCCAAGGACGCCCTGCCAGCACCGCCCATAGCTCCCGACAAAATTGCGGAGAGAAAAATATGGAATTTCTAAATGTGCGCTTTTGACTATCTATGATGATTCGCGTCTTCCTGAGGTTGGACAAATAGGGCTGACAGTGCGCGCGTAGCATACGTTTTCAAAAATCGTAGAGGGAAATGTGAGAATTTAGAAATTCCACGTTTACCGACCCGACTTTTGAAAATGTATGCTATGCACGTACAGTCAGCCCCATTTGTTCAAGCCACAGGAAGACACGAAATGGGATAGCCAAAAGCGCACATAAGAAATTCTCATATTTTACTCAACGCAATTTTACTGGGAGCTATGGGCGGTGCTGGCAGGGCATCCCTCACATTCCACACTCCAATCCAGACAGCATTTATCCCCGCCCTTAGGGTAAAGGCGGGGATAATATTGCGGGGGATCTATCTAATTCTTGTGTTATACCTCTACTTCTAGGTGAAGTACACTACAAGCAGGGATAGTAAAGTTAATTTTGTTGCCGTCTACCTTGCACTGGTCAAAGCTTACAGTATGAACTACGTCTGGCTCATCAAAAGTGTTGTGCGCCCTCATGGCATTGGTAAGCACCTCTGCCTTCACGCTCTTAACTGGTGTCTCAGCAAGGATTGCTTCGATATCGGTGTTGTCTTCCAGCGAAAGGTTGGTCAAAGTAATATGTAACTTGCCATCCTTTGCTACCGATACAGACTCAGTTAAGTTTGGAACCATGAAGTCCTCTTCCAGACCAATCATGGTGCTTTCAATGCTAGATTCCAGAAGTTCTGCATCCTGATGATGCTTATACATATTGAATGCATGCCATGTTGGGGTCTTAACCATCTTTTCACCATCGGTTAAGATTACTGCCTGAAGTACATTAACCATCTGAGCGATATTTGCCATTTTTACACGGTCACAGTTCTTGTTAAATAAGTTCAAGTTGATACCTGCTACCAAAGCATCACGCATGGTGTTCTGCTGATAGAGGAAGCCTGGGTTGGTACCTGGCTCTACATCAAACCATGTTCCCCACTCATCAATAATCATACCAATCTTCTTTTCTGGGTCATAACTATCCATGATAGCACCATGACGTTTAATCAAATCTTCCATCTTCAAGGTTCTCTTAAGAGTACGATACCAATCCTTCTCATCGAAATCGGTAGCACTACCCTTCTTCTGCCAATTTCCTGTTGGCAAAGTATAATAATGTAAAGACATACCGCTCATGAAACCATTGCCATGGTCGAAGGTTGTCTCAAGCACTTTCTCTGTCCAATGATAATCGTCTGCGTTGGCACCACAAGCAATCTTATAAATAGGATTCTCATTATCGTAATTGCGCACATAGGTCTGATATCTACGATACAAGTCCCCATAATATTCTGGACGCATGTTACCACCGCAACCCCAGTTTTCGTTACCAACACCAAAGTAATCAACTTTCCAAGGCTCTGCATGACCATTTTCTGCACGTAAATCAGCCATAGGTGACACGCCGTCAAAGGTCATGTATTCTACCCATTCACTCATCTCCTGTACAGTGCCACTTCCCACATTACCATTAATGTAGTTCTTGCAACCAAGTTGTTTACATAACTCCATAAATTCGTGAGTACCGAAGCTATTATCTTCTACCACACCACCCCAGTGCGTATTGATCATTTTCTTGCGATTCTCTTTAGGTCCGATACCATCTTTCCAATGATATTCGTCCGCAAAGCATCCACCTGGCCAGCGAAGTACTGGAACCCGAATCTCCTTTAACGCCTCCACTACATCGGTACGCATACCATTAACATTAGGAATATCTGAATTATCTCCTACATAAAGCCCCTCATAAATACAACGTCCCAAATGCTCTGAAAAATGTCCCTGTAACTCTGGGTTTAAATGTCCTTTCTGCACATTTGGATTAATATACAATTTTGCCATAGCCCTCTCCTTTATTTCATTAATTAATGAACTATTTTAGAAAATACTTTACATTTCAAGTCTATTCCCATTACACAAAAAAGTCAAAGAAATTAACAACGTCACTTTTAACAAAAAATTCTACTGCTTTTTGACAAAATCAACGAAAGCTCTTTTATTTCACTAAAAACTTTAATAAACAAAAGTTTTGTAGTATACTTGTATCAATATAAGAAAAGAATAGAGGCAGGAACCATGTTATATTTGTCTTCATTAGAAAAAGCAGAAACCGTAATCAAAGCTCTAAGTGCTCCCATGCGCATGGAAATTATGAAAATGATATATGAAACCCCAAGCTTAAGCATGAATGACCTAGCAAAAGCTCTAGGGTTGACCAACAGTGCTATTACCATGCATGTAGGTAAATTAATGGACGCTGGACTGGTAGATATCCAAACAACCTCTGGCAAGCGTGGCACTATGAAGCTTATTAGCCCTCGTTACGAACGTTTAGTGGTAGACATGGCTCCTACCAAAGAACCCGCATCTTTTTACCAAGATGATATTAAAATAGGCTATTTTACTTCCTGCAACATTGCTCCTACCTGCGGACTTGCCACAGCAGATAATATTATTGGAGCATTAGACGATATCAAAGCATTTACTTTTCCAGAGCATTTTGATGCAAGCATTCTTTGGTTTTATTACGGCTATGTAGAATATGGTCTACCCAATCATTTACAGGCAGGGGAGACATTGACCGAGCTTCACATTTCTTTTGAAATATCTTCGGAATATCCAGGGTATAATGAAGATTATCCTTCCGATATTCATTTCTCAATTAATGATATTCCTCTGGGCACTTGGATTAGCCCTGGTGATTACGGCAACCGCAAAGGACATATTTCTCCTTCTTGGTGGCCTGAATCATTAAACCAGTACGGTTTACTCAAGACCTTAATAATTAATGATAAAGGTACCTTCATGGATGGCGGGCAACGTCTTTCAGACATAACCATTCACGACTTACACCTAGATTACAACAGCAACATCTCTTTCCGTATTGAAGTGCCAAAAGACACCGCAAACTGTGGTGGTTGCACATTGTTTGGAGAAGCCTTTGGCGACTACAATCAGGCAATACGCGTAAAAGCTTTTTACGAAAAAGGAGGCAGCTATGCAAATCAAAAACGCAATTAATAACTTACAAAAGGAACATCCAGAGGATCAATTAGTCCCCCTCTACACCCCTTGGGGCCAAGAATTAGACACCGATAATATATGGCAGCAATACCCAAGACCACAGATGAAACGTGAAGATTACCATATGCTGAATGGCGCATGGGATTACTGCTTTACCTCTGATACCCAAATACTTTCTATGGAAACCGCCTTTCCGGCAGACGGCCAGATTATCGTACCATTTTCCCCTGAAAGTCTACTATCTGGTGTAGGAAGACAACTACAGCCAAATGAATTCCTCTGGTATCAGCGAAAGCTTATGTTTTCGCAAAAAGAATGCGCTGGGAAAAAACTATTAAGAAAACGTTGTATCCTTCACTTTGACGCAGTAGACCAAGAAGCATGGGTCTATGTAGATGGGAAGCTACTGGTTCACCACGAAGGCGGCTATCTCCCTTTTCACACTGACATTACCGATTATGTTAGCGATCACGGATGTCTCTTACAGGTTAAGGTACGCGATGTCAGCGACACCTCCTACCACACCCGTGGCAAGCAAGTACTCAATCGTGGCGGTATGTTTTACACTGCCCAAAGTGGAATATGGCAAAGTGTATGGTACGAATGGGTACCTGACAACCATATTCAGTCCCAAAAGATTACCATTGATTACGACAATGCCAAAGTGCGCATTGAACTAACCTCCGATAAAGCATTTCAACAGGTATTATGTAAAGTAGGTGCAGCAACCTGTGATACTCTGACAGATTACACCCCTGTTCCTTCCATTACACAGGTAGCAATACTTGACCAGCACAAATCCACTAACTATACTACCGTGGAGATTACTTTTCCTGCTAAAGATTTCTTATCTTGGACGCCAGATACTCCTTATCTGTATCCGTATACCATTATGGCAGATGAGGATGTGATTGAAGGCTATTTTGCCATGCGAATCTTTACGTTAGAACATCTCCAAGCAGTTCAACTTAATAACAGAGCAACCAATGAGTCTCAGACAAACGAAACATCATCAAAAGCCTTAGATATGCCTCGCTTCTGTCTGAATCACCAGCCACTTTTCCTTCATGGAATTCTGGACCAAGGTTACTGGCCTGATGGTTTGATGACCGCTCCATGCGATGACGCTTTTGTGTATGATATTCAGTTGGTAAAAGACTTTGGTTTCAACATGATCCGCAAGCATATTAAGATAGAACCGCTACGTTGGTATTATCACTGCGACCGTTTAGGCATGATTGTATGGCAGGATATGGTCAATGGTGGCACCAAATACTGCATGCCTTGGGTATGCTACACCCCTACCGTTCTTCCTTGGATTGGCAAGCATTTTAAAGATACCCGTTACGGACTATTTTCCAGAAAAGACGCGGAAGGTCGCAAAAGATGGGAAAAAGAATGTATGGACACCATCGAACATCTTATTAATGTTCCCTCTCTAGCTGTGTGGGTTCCATTTAATGAAGCATGGGGACAATTCGATGCAGCCCGCATTGCTGATAAGGTGAAAACAAAAGACCCCTCCCGTCTGGTAGACCATGCCAGTGGCTGGTTCGACCAAAAGAGAGGGGACTTTAGAAGTGTTCATAATTATTTCCGCCCTTTAAAGGTGGAGCACGACGTCAATCGCGCCTTTGTTATCTCTGAGTACGGTGGTTATGCTTGTCACATCAAAGGACATTCCAGTGTAGACAGAGTGTATGGTTATCAAAAATACGATACCACCCAAGATTTAGCGAAAGCCTACGACGACCTTCTGGATAAACAGTTATTCCCTTTAGTGAATCTCGGCTTAAGCGGGGCTGTATATACCCAACTCTCCGATATTGAAGAAGAGGTTAACGGCTTAGTTACCTACGATCGTAAAGTGGTAAAAATACCTCGTCCTTAGAGGTATTTATCCAATTTATGGGATACTTCCAATACATTGTTCAAATGTACCTTAGCATCATCTGCATTCTGTAAATTCTGTACGCTCATTTCTGCTGCCTGTGAAGAAGCTGCCGTAACTTCTTCTGTGGTAGCAGAGAGCTGCATGATGTTATCTACAATTTGATTATTAGCAGCTGATAAGCTCACAAGCATCTTGTCAATCTCATCAATATCACCAATCATCTTATTTACATTCTCAGCCATCTCACCAAAGCTTTCAGAAGCCTGAGCAATCATTCCATCCTGTTCACCAGCCGCATCAATAGACTGTGCTACCGCAGCTGCAGCATTGCCTGCATCGGTTGCCAGTTCATTCAAGATTGCTTCAATAGTCTCAGTCTCTTGCTTGGTCTTTTCAGCCAACTGACGAATCTCATCTGCAACAACTGCGAAGCCTCTTCCCGCTTCACCTGCTCTAGCACTTTCAATAGAAGCATTTAATGCCAGTAAGTTGGTCTGATTAGAAATTGCAAAAATTGCACTTGCAATACTCTTCACTTCAGTAGTTCTCTCCTGGAGCTTCTTCATAGACTCTGCAACATCTGCATTAGTATGTGCAATTACCTCTGACTGCTTCTTCAGATTATTCATAACCTGCATACTCTGCTCATTCAATTCACCAGAAAGTTTTGCAACCTGAACCATATTCTCTGAACGTTCCAACGTGGTGTTAATTGCCTCCTGAATGTTCTGGGTCATAGAGGTCTGGGTCTGAATATTCTCTGCGGTATTCAAAGTCGAATCTGAAATATCGTTTACCGCACCATTCACAATAGATGTAGAGTCATTCAAGGTATTAATAATATCCATAGTACTTTCTGTTCCATTACGCACTTCCTCTGCCACATGGATAATCTCAGAAAGCATACGCTGCACTTCTGCCTGTTCCTGCATCAATTGATGTCTAGAATCATGATTAAAACGAGTAAGTAATCCTGCTGTATACCATACTAAGAACAGAATAAATGCCAAAGAAATACCCTCAAATACCATGTCAGAAGGTTCCATTCTCTTGGCTGGATCCATGTACTTTATTATGTAGATGATAATGGTCTCTATCTCAAATATCACACCCGATATTAAGCTAAATTTCTTATCAAAGAACAATAAACAACCTATTAATGGTGTAATGGATACAAATTTTACAAATGATTCCTCATATGCAATTCCCATGAAGAAAGCAACTATTACCATACCTACTAAGTAAAAATATTTATTCTTTTGAGAAGTAGGATTCTTGATTGAAAAAACTGCCGCTACTGCCATAACAACAACCACCAAGGCCGTCACAATAATAGCAAATAAGCTGGTACGAATACCTCTTGCTACATAACTCCATACCAAAGCCAAAATAGCTAAGTAGTAGACACCATAGCCTGCTAACATAAAACGATTGGCACGTCTTACCTGAGATTCTTTGTCCGCATATGCGTATTTTTTCTTTTCTTTTTCCATTTGTATAACTCCCTTCCTTTGTGAAAGTTAATCTTTAGGTATTATTATTTAAAAGTTTATCACACCATCCGTTAATTGTCATCTAATTCATGCCACATTTTCAATTATTTCACATCAAAAAGACAATTGTGTCTCTCACACAAACTATACCGACATTTCTCTACGTTGTTTCAATACTTTCGATACATGGAAATATGCTGGAATAAGGAATGCATCTGCCATAATCCATGCAATCGGATTACCCAGACAAGTTCCAGTAAATCCAATAATCGGTACAAGGACAAATCCAGCGATAGCTCGTGCAATCATCTCGAATACGCCTGCCAAAATTGCAAAGCGTGGGAATCCCATTCCCTGAATCATAAATCGGACAATGTTTACCAATGCCAATGGAAAATAAAATGCTGTGCTGTACAACAAGTACTTCTGCACATTAGCAATAATCTCCATTTCATGTGCCTCCACAAATAGCAACGCAAGAGAATCTCCAAAGAAGACTATTACCATTAACGCAATCACAGAATATCCTGCACCAAGAAGCACACTGGACTTCAATCCTTTTCCCAATCGTTCCAGTTTACCTGCGCCCACATTCTGGCCACCATAGGTTGCCATGGTAGAGCCAAGAGCATCAAATGGACTTGCCAGAAATCCACTAATTCGACTAGATGCAGTAACTGCCGCTACCGCCCCAGAGCCAAGCGTATTGGTTGCACTCTGTAAGATTACACTTCCTATTGCCGTAATAGAATATTGTAATCCCATTGGTATACCCATACCACACAATGCACTCATCATATGTGGTTCTATTTTCCACTCTTCTCTATTCACACGTAAAATTTCAAATTTTTTTACCATGTAAATCAAACAGCTTATACCAGAAATTCCTTGAGCAATTACAGTTGCTAGTGCTGCGCCTGCTACACCCATATGCAGATTTATAATAAAAAATAAATCTAAACCAATATTAATAAAAGAAGAAAGAATCAAGAATACTACCGGTGTCTTGCTATCTCCCAAGGCTCTAATAATTCCCGCTACCATATTATATAAAAAACAAGCGGGAATACCCATGAAAATAATCACAATATAGCTATATGCCCCATCAATAATATCAGATGGTGTCTGCATCCACTCTAGAATATTTCTGCACAAAAGAGTAGTGACAATGGTAAGCACAACAGAAAACACAATTGATAACCATGTGGCATTGGCAACAAACTTGCGAAGCCCCACATAATCCCCCGCACCAAACTTATGGGATACTGGAATCGCAAATCCAATACAAACACCCATACAAAATCCAATAATCAAAAAGTTAATAGATCCTGTAGCTCCTACTGCTGCCAAGTCATCCACACCTAGGAATTTTCCAACAATGATAGTATCCACAATATTATAGAACTGTTGAAACAATGCACCAAATAAAATAGGAATAGAGAATCCCAATATTAACTTCATCGGATTTCCTTGCGTCATATCCTTTGTCATAGTCTGTCTCCTTCTTGTATTTTCCTTACTCCTTTAATTAGCTTCGCCTTATTCCATATTATCGGCCAAGTCGCGCTTATGGTAAATATGCTTTTTCCCCAAAATGAAATCTCCCCACAACAATGTTTAAGCAATTTAGACAAAACATTTTGTGGGGAGTTGTTGCTAATTCTATTTTTCTATTTTCAAGAATGACCGGCATTTTTCAGCAAGAAATTCTTGATTACTCTACAATGTCCTTAAGCAAATGGATTCTCAGTAGGATACATCATGCCCTTAGGCTGGTTGAAGTTCAAATCTTCTACTGGTACACCGATGTATTTGAATACTTCAAACAATGCTTTTCCATAGTGACCAAAAGCAACTGCTCCGTGATGTGGATAGTTCTTCTCAATCAATACGTGACGATAGAAACGTCCCATCTCAGGAATTGCGAATACGCCAATACCACCGAAGGATTTGGTTGCTACAGGAAGTACTTCACCCTGTGCAATATAAGCACGAAGCTTGCAATCAGCAGTAGACTGAAGACGATAGAATGTAATGTCACCAGGAATAATATCGCCTTCCAAAGTACCCTGAGTTACTTCTTCTGGAAGATTTCTAGCCATAATCATCTGATACTTCATACTACAAGAGGTAAGTTTCTTCGCATTAGTATTACCACAATGGAAGCCCATGAAAGTATCATTGTGAGTATAGTTAAAGGTATTCTTGATTGATTCGTTGTACATATCAGCAGGAACAGTGTTGTTAATATCAAGTAAAGTAACAATGTCCTCAGATACGCAAGTACCAACAAACTCACTTAAGCAGCCGTAGATATCCACTTCACAAGATACAGGAATGCCCATACCAGTGAGACGACTGTTTACATAGCAAGGAACGAATCCGAACTGAGTCTGGAATGCAGGCCAACATTTACCAGCAATTGCCACATACTCACGATATCCTCTGTGTTCTTCTATCCAATCCAATAAAGTCAACTCATACTGAGCCAATTTAGGAAGTACTTCTGGTTTCATATTACCTGCACCAAGTTCTTCTTCCATTTCTTTTACCTTAGCTGGAATTCTAGCATCTCCTTCATGCTTCTTGAATGCTTCGAACAAGTCAAGCTCTGAGTTTTCTTCAATTTCAACACCCAAGTCATAAAGTGGCTTGATTGGAGCATTACATGCAAGGAAATTCAAAGGTCTAGGGCCAAAAGAAATAATCTTCAAGCTCTTAAGTCCTACGATTGCTCTTGCAATTGGTAAGAAGTCATGAATCATATCAGCACACTCGTCAGCAGTTCCTACTGGATTCTCTGGAATGTATGCTTTGATATTACGAAGCTTTAAGTTGTAGCTTGCATTCAGCATACCGCAGTAAGCGTCACCACGTCCACCAACCAAATCATTCTGGCTCTCTTCTGCTGCTGCAATAAACATTGCTGGTCCGTCAAAATGTTTTGCAAGTAAGGTCTCG
Source organism: uncultured Acetatifactor sp. (assembly GCA_964531725.1). Taxonomy (GTDB): domain Bacteria; phylum Bacillota; class Clostridia; order Lachnospirales; family Lachnospiraceae; genus Acetatifactor. The sequence continues at coordinate 20,303 of CAZHEM010000007.1, read as the reverse complement.
GAGATCTCTGGACCGAAGTTGCCAAGATATACGCAAAGTGCGTTACATCCAGCTTTCTTAATATCTTCTAATGCCTGTACCATGTGGATCTCGCTCTCCACGATACAGATAGGGCACTCGTATACGCCCTCCAAGCCGTACTTATCAGCATATGCTTTTACTAAAGCCTTTCTTCTGTTAACAGATAAGCTTTCTGGGAAGCAGTCACGGCTAACTGCTACGATACCAACTTTAACCTGTGGTAAATTGTTCATTGTAAAATCCTCCTTTGGGTTATGGTTATTTCCGTCCCCGAACTCGAACCATATTCTACAACGACACGCTTCCGCTCCGTACCTCAATGCAACGGACACTAAATTCGCATTTCGCTTTGCTTATGCTCATTAAGTGCCGGCACTCGGTAAGGGTCTTTTGTAGAACATGGTACGAGTACTGGGACTGCGTTATCCAAACATTGTTTGTTTTCTACCTATAAACAGTCTAGCTAGCTTTTTAGATAGAACTTTTCCTATTCATCTATTACATTCTTTCACTTTTCTCTACTCATTCGCAGCCTAAACAGCCTCTTGGGTGGAACTATTTACTAACATCAATATTTTCGCCCTTTAGTCCTAAGAAGCTTCCTTCTGGAAGCCCACCTTCGGGGTGACCGATTAGCCATTTATTAACTGCTGCGACGAGGGCATCTTCGTTGACAATACCATCCATCAATGGTGCATGAGGCTTAGTTAATGGATAATTGGTTCCTTTCGGTAACACAATGGCTACTTGGAAACCAGCTCCGTCAACACCGCATGGTGCATAATGGAGAGTTGTTGCATAAAGCTCAACTGCCATTCCTGCTGGTAGCAAGAAAGCCTCCACTTTGGCAGTATCATATGTATAATCTTTCTCTAAATCAGACACCAAGCCCACCAACAAGATTGCATCTGTTGCTGCAATGTTAATCTCGGAATCTCTGTGATATTCCAAGGCATTCAACAGAGTATTGTGTCCGTTACAATAACCGATTTGGATAGGCATTTCACCATATGTTATGGTCGATAGTGGTTCCATTGCGGAAGTGTTCTCTAATTCTGCCACACTTGGCTCATATACCACGTCATCTGGCACTGGCGTCTTAGAAAGTACATCCACAAGTTCTGTAAAATCTACATTATCTACCACTTTACCATATTTGCGAAAAGCATCATCTCTAACCGACAAAATCTTCATCTGGATATCTCCTCTGCATATTTTTTATAAACACTCACTAATATCGCCTACTTATATTACCCATAGATGCATGCAACATTAGGAGTTCTCTTCATTCATCTACTCCACTGCTACTTCACAATAATCTCAAACACTGGCTTCAATGCAGGATAGATTTCCTTGAATTGAGCATATCTCTCCTCATACTTAGCCACCAATTCTGGTTCAGGTTCTACGGTATCTACCACTTTTACGAACTTAGCTGCAATCTCTTCTACAGAAGCATACTCGCCGCAGGCTACCGCTGCCAACATAGCACCACCCATGGCTGGTCCTTCTTCACTTTCAATGACATCTACTTTTAAATTCAAGACATTGGCAATGATTTTCTTCCATAGAGGGCTTTTAGCTCCTCCGCCACAGATTTTGGTGCGTTCAAGCTGAATACCTAGAGATTTAGCCACTTCTAAGGAATCACGTAGCGCAAAAGCCACTCCCTCTAATACCGCCTGTGTCATATCTGTTCTGCTGGTATCCATGGTCATTCCTATAAAAGTACCTCTGGCATTTGGGTTATTGTGTGGCGAGCGTTCTCCCATCAGATATGGTAGGAAGTACACATGATTTTCGCCGAGACGTTCAATCGCCTGTTGTTCTTCTCTATATTCCTTTGTGCCAATAATGTCATCCATCCACCATTTGTTGCAAGATGCCGCACTTAACATGCATCCCATTAAATGATATTTTCCATCTGCATGAGCAAAAGAATGCAATGCATTAAACTTATCTACACCAAAGTTCTTAGATGAGATAAAAATAGTTCCACTGGTTCCCAAGGAGATGTTGCACATATTATCGCCCACAGTACCAGTCCCCACTGCTGCTGCCGCATTATCGCCTGCGCCTGCTGCCACAATCACCTTTTCCGATAAACCAAGTTCTGTTGCCACTTCTGGTAGTAATGCGCCTACTGCTTCATAACTTTCAAAGCACTTCGCCAATTGGCTCTCTGTAATGCCACAGATATCACACATTTCCTTAGACCAACAACGATTCTTCACATCATATAAAAGCATACCTGAAGCATCAGAAGCATCTGTACAATGTACACCCGTCAATCGATATGCTAGATAATCCTTTGGAAGCATAATCTTCTCAATCTTGGCAAAATTGTCTGGTTCATTATCCCTTACCCACAAAATCTTAGGTGCAGTAAAACCTGTAAACGCAATATTAGCAGTGTACTCAGACAACTTATCCTGTCCAATCACATGATTCAAATAATCACACTCTTTGAAGGTTCTACCATCATTCCATAAAATAGCTGGGCGAATAACTTTATCATCCTTATCTAAAATAACCAATCCATGCATCTGCCCACCAAAGCTAATGCCAGCCACTTGACTTAAATCCGCATCTTTCAACAGTTCCTTGATTCCCACAATTGTCTGTTCATACCAATCCTCTGGATTCTGTTCTGACCATCCCGGCTTAGGGAAATACAAAGGATATTCCTTGGAAACAACATTACAAATATTACCTTCACTGTCCATCAAAAGCAACTTTACTGCCGACGTACCCAGATCAATTCCTATGTATAACATTTTGCCCTCCAATCATACTCTTCTCTATTGCGTGCACGTGCACGCTAATTATATTGTAATCCCTACTTCTCCAGAAATCAAGTTGATAAATATTTTTCATTAAAACTGCACATTTTCTTTTTTGCTTTTTCTGCTATAATTACTAAGTGCACGTGCACGCATTTTTATGTTATGATATTTCCGATAAGTGTAGTGAAATCGAGCTACAATGCAGATAGAAAGGATTCTTTATGGCAACAATCAAAGAAATAGCCGCTTTAGCAGGCGTATCCCGTGGAACAGTTGACCGTGTTCTAAACAATCGCGGTTCCGTGAATCCAGAAACCGCAAAAAAAATACAAGAAATTGCAAAATCCTTAAACTATACCCCTAATCCTGCGGGGCTTGCATTGGCAGCCCAGAAAAAACGTTGGAAAATAGGTGTGGTACTTTTTTCCACAGAGAATCCTTTTTTTACCGAAGTCTTAGATGGCATCGATGAGAAAGCAAATGAATTGGCCAATTATAATTGCACGGTTATCGTAAAACAGATTCCTTTCGGCGTAGAGGAGCAATTACGGGTCTTAGATGAGCTTATGAAAGAAGAAGTTGCAGCCATTGCCATGACGCCATACAATGACGAACGTATTCGTTCCTATATTGATAGACTTTATAAACAAAACATCCCTGTGGTAACCTTTAACACCGATATTGAGCATTCCAAACGAATTGCTTATGTAGGCAGTAATTACACCCAAAGCGGCGCTACTGCTGCGGGTCTGCTTCGCTTAATGACGCAGGGCGAAATTTTTGCTGGTATTGTTACTGGGTCTTCCAATATTTTGTGTCATACAGAGCGCATTGTCGGTTTTACACACACATTAGTCCCATACAAGGACCGCTTCCACATGGTTCAAATTATTGAAAATCACGATGACGAAATAGAAAGCTATGAGCAAACCATGCAATTATTGCAAGAACATCCGGAGATTAACGCTCTCTATTTTGCAGCGGGCGGTGTCTACGGCGGTTGTCGAGCCATATCAGCTCTTGGATTAGAGGATAAGATTACTGTCATCGCATATGACTTAGTCCCTACTACCAGAGACCTATTAAACAGTGGCATTGTCTCTGCCACCATCTGTCAGCAGCCAAAATTACAAGGAATTAAACCTTTATCCATTCTGTTTGATTACTTAACCACTGGCAAATTACCAGATGAAGAATTAAATTATGTAGCAATTGATATCCGTATACGTGAAAATATGTAAGTCTATTACCCATACAAACCATGAATCCATTTTACAATTGTTACTAGAATCATAATCAGAAATTAATACAATAGCCTCATCAAGTTTGTTTTACCACAACCGATGAGGCTATTTTTACACCAATTTCCTATACCATATTTTCTTTATACCAAACGTTTTCCTTTCCATTTTCCCGAATAATATCTTACCACTGGTATTACACAACCACAGCCCCATGAGATTGGGGTGGCAATCCAGATGCCTGTCACACCTATTATCGAGGACAAAAGATATGCAAAAACAATTCTTCCTGCCAATTCTGTCAAACCTGCCACCATGCAAGCATTCACATCCCCTGCACCACGAATCACATTCTGATAGCTTTGCATAATTCCCGCAATCACATAGGCAATACCAATAATCGAGAGATAGGTGCATCCTACTTCTATTGCCTTCCCAGACGCATCTGCATCTAGGAATACTTTCATCAAAGGTTCACGGAATACCAATACTAGCGTTGCAATCGTGATGCTAGCCCCAATCATTAACACCAAAGTCTTATACAAACCTTCCTTAATTCTATCAAAATTACTCTGACCCATATTCTGCCCGGTAAATACAGATAACGCTGTTCCTATGGATACAATCACTTGAATCGCCACACTATCAATACGATTGGCTGCCACATAAGCCGCCATAACCGACGAACCATAAGAATTCACCAATCTCTGTACGCTCATCCCACCTAGCGAAATCATACATGATTGAAAAGCCGATGGGAACCCCGTTTTAATAATCAAACCTACTGCTTCTTTATCAGGTAATAACCTCATCTGCGTCAGACCTATTATCTCTCTTTTCTTATACAAGTAAGCAATACAAACAATTGCTGAGAAAAATTGCGATGCAACCGTTGCGTAGGCAACTCCCGCAACGCCCATATCGCAGTACAAAATAAACACAATATCTAACACCACATTAATAAGAGAGGCCCCGATCAATATATACAATGGGGTCTTAGAATCTCCTGTACTCCTGAGAACACTAGCTGCACCATTGTACGCCACATTGCCTATAACCAAAGTAAAAATAATCCTAAGATATGTTTCTGCATACTCTATGCAGTCTTCTGGTACACTTAAGAGTTCTAGAAATACATGCGCCCCTACTAAGCCAACCATCGAAATGATTAGCGCCATAATTCCAGATACCCATATAAGTGCTGTTACCGTTCTACACAGCTTCTCCTCATCTTTACAACCATAACACTGAGCAACAATTAAACCTGCGCCATTGCACAAACCTAGCACCAAAGCAAGCAAAAAGAAGGTAAGAGTTCCCGTGCTACCTACCCCAGCCAAGGCATCTTCACCAAGGTATCTTCCTACAATAATGGTATCCACTACATTGTAAATCTGTTGAAATACATTCCCTATCAACATAGGAATTGCAAATCCAATGATTAATCCAAAGGGATTCCCTTTCGTCATATCCTTCATACTACATTCCTTTCATGCTTTTTAACCTAATTAGTTCCTACATTTTCCAATAGTAATTCCTTTTATTAATACGCACCACCGTCATTGCTAACTCATGATTTACATTCTAGCATCCTTTTTCCTGTAAACAATATAAAAAAATGACATATTTTTGTACTTTAGCGACTTTTCAAATAGTTTTTTATGTGTTATGATAAGTGAGGTATGAAAGGAGGTTACCCCATGTCAGAGAAAATATATTTTCAACTACCATGCAATCAATTGCCTGATATTTTGGTAGCTGACATTGCCGACGTCAAACCTCCTTATGTACATTTCAAGCGTCAGAGTAATCAATACATCCTCTATTTTATTGAGTCAGGGGAACTATTTCTTCGAGAAGGCAACACCCAATATCATTTGCAAAAAAACGACCTTCTTTTATTAGATCCATCTCGCACTCACGCAGGAATCAAAAGTTCAAAATGTCGTTTCTTCTATTTTCACTTTAATCTGAAGGACATTAATGAGCAAACCAAAGAGGAAACCATTACACTGTTGCGGTCACACTACGAGAAAATACAGCATTTTACTACTGTAGACGATGCCGATACTGGATTAATGCTTGCCAAATACTATCCCGCAAGCACATCTACTCTTGCCACACAGATATTGTTAAAGGCAGAAGGGATTGTTAATGCACTTCATAGCAATTCTCTTTATGGGCAAGCGAAAGCCAATGCTCTTTTGTACGAGTTATTACTACAAATGGTAGAGACCACAGCTCAAGCCTTCCTTCATACGGAACAACAATCTCTTACACGTATCAAGCAGACGATACCAGAGCTCCTACTCTACCTAAATCAATCTTATAGTGAGAATATTTCCAGTATTGATTTAGAAGAACGCTTCCACTGTAATTTTGACTATTTGAACCGCTTGTTCAAACGCAATACTGGTCAGACTATTTTCCATTATTTAAATGACCTCCGCATAGAACGAGCCAAGCAATTACTAGCCACTGGTCTATACACGGTATCCGAAGTGGCATCTCGTACTGGTTTTCGTGATATATACTATTTCTCACGCGTATTCAAGAAATGCACCAGTACCACACCAAGCAACTATCAAAAATGCGCAGAAAAAATTTCTTAAGATTCTGCCGACACCCTTGTCATACACAAGATATAGTAGTATAATTGTAGAGGTATCTACGACATATAGGTACTATTGGTAAACCGAAGACAAGGCACTCATGAAGGGGAGTGAACAATACGTGAACCATTCAGATTTAACAAGGAATTCATATATGTTGCGTGGTTCCCTTGCCAAGAAAGGTTACATGCGTTGGTGGCATTCTTTTAGTGGCACCAATCAGGAGACTGGCAATACACGCACATTTTTTGTAGAATACTTCATTATAAATCCTGCACTAGGTGGTGATGAGCCCATACTAGGCCAGCACCCATATTGTAGAAAAAGAGGACTTAAACCATCTTATGTAATGATAAAAGCTGGCGCTTTTCCTGATACACAGGGCAATGCTGGCAAGCAGCTACATATGTTTTATCCTATCAGCGCATTAAAAGCTGCCACTAATCCTTTGATTTTAAATATTGAAGATTGTTTCTACAGCGAGAACCATATTTTTGGTTTTGTAGACGTTAGCGAAGAAGAGGCACGACACCGCAGTCTTATGACCGATAGCGGATATATGGAATGGGACTTAGAAGTGTACAAAGCCGTAGCTTGTCATACTGGTCCTATTGCCGGACCAATCTTTAGTGCGTTAAATGCATTAGACACTTTCTGGCACGGCGAAGGTATCCGCACCTTTTTCCGAGGAAAAGTAACTTTAGATGGTGTAACCTACGATGTACAATCAGACAATAGTTATGGTTACTCCGACAAGCATTGGGGCAGAAGTTTCAACCAACCATGGTTACAATTTGCTTCACCACGCCTTACTAGCGAACGCACTGGCAAGGAATTAAAGCATTCTGCGTTAGCCATTGATGGTTGTTGTCCAAGATTTCTTTGGTTCCCATTACGCAGACGTCTCATTATGCAGTTAACCTATACCGGTGAAGATTTTGAATATAATTTCGCTAGACCTACTACTTTAAGTCGTTGCAAATGGAAAGTCAAAGAGACCAACAAACGTGTCATTTGGCACATCAAAGCCCAGAATAGAACTTCCGTTATCCTGGCAAGGAATTAAAGCATTCTGCGTTAGCCATTGATGGTTGTTGTCCAAGATTTCTTTGGTTCCCATTACGCAGACGTCTCATTATGCAGTTAACCTATACCGGTGAAGATTTTGAATATAATTTCGCTAGACCTACTACTTTAAGTCGTTGCAAATGGAAAGTCAAAGAGACCAACAAACGTGTCATTTGGCACATCAAAGCCCAGAATAGAACTTCCGTTATCAAGATTTCTGGTAGTTGCAACAAGGAGCAGATGATGGCATTGCATTACGAAGGACCAGACGCCAGCAAATCTCGTTCGCCACTGTTAGCAGGCGGCATGGGAATAGGCACTGTCCAAATCTATCGTCGCATGCCAGGCACTCGCCAACTCCACTTAATAGACACTTTAACCATCGACAACGCACTCTGCGAATATCAGCGCTAATCAACAGGCAAGGCCCTTGTGGCTTTGCCTGTTTTCTATTCCCCAAGAAATCCCGCCACCCGCTCCCCTTCCCTTTTGCGCCACTAGATACTGTACTTGGTTGCCCTTTGACCGAATGCGCAGACAAGAATGCGGAGAGGAAAATGTGAGAATTTCTTATGTGCGCTTTTTGCTATCCCATTTCGTGTCTTCCTATGGCTTGAACAAATGGGGCTGACTGTACGTGCGTGGCACATATTTTCAAAAGTCGGGTCGGTAAACGCGGAATTTCTAAATGCGCGCTTTGACTTATCCTTATTATTCATGTCTTTCTCAGGTTTTACAAAATCAGGGCAATTGTACGTGTAAATGAGAAACATGCAAAAAGCAAAATATTGCGTTATAATTTCTAAGCATGTTTCTCACACACGAACATTTGCTCTGATTTTGTAAAAGCCGTAGAAAGAACATGAAGTGAACGCCAAAACGCGCATTAAGAAATTCTCACATTTCCCTCTACGACTTTTGAAAACATGTGCCACGCGCGAACTGCCAGCCCCATTTGTCCACACCTGAGGAAGACACGAATCATCACAGATAGTAAAAAGCGCACATTTAGAAATTCCACATTTTGCTCTCCGCATTCTTGTTGCGTGTTCGGTTAAAGGGCAACTTAGGAGAAAATTTACGAGCGCAAGAGGGAAAGGGAGCGGGTGGTGGGATTATCTCAACATAAAAAGAGCAAAGCCACAAGGGCCTTGCTCTTACACTAAACATTATTAAGTCTCTGCCTACGGCGTTCCATCAAATCTGCAATAGTGACGTTGTCTACCACATTGTTCACTGCGTCATAGACATCCTGCCACACCTGCAAAGTCTCACATTCCTCGCAACGTCCGCAGGTCTCTGTTCCCTCCTCAAGGCATGTAACAGGGGCAATTGAGCCTTCTGTCAGGCGAATAATCATTCCCACAGTGTATTCAGAAGGGTCCTTCGCTAATCGATAGCCACCTCTCGCACCACGGGTACTAATGACATACTCTGCCTTTAATAGCATGGCTATAATCTGCTCTAAGTACTTCTCTGAAATGTCCTGTCTGGCTGCTATGTCTTTGACCTTGATACTATCACCATTATTATGTAATGCCAAATCAAGCATAACTCTGACAGCATATCTGCCCTTTGTCGAGATCTTCATAACAGTTCATCCTTTGCTTTCTAAGAAAATTCGCTTCCGTAAGAATCTTACTGGCAAATTTTCATAGCTTCTCATTAAACTAGAAAGGAATAACTCCTCCGTTGTAGTTATCGTTGATGTATGCTTTAACAACATCTGATTTTAAAGCTTCTACTAATGCTTTAATCTTGTCACTGTTTTCATTGCCTTCTTTTACTGCAATAACATTTACATATCTTGCAATTGCTTCTGAATCTGCACTTTCATATACAAGAGAATTATCTGCAACAGTTAATCCTGCTTCCATAGCGTAGTTACCATTGATTACACCAAAAGATACATCCTGTAAGGTTCTTGGAATCTGTGCAGCTTCCAATTCAACGATTTCTACATTGTGAGGGTTCTCTACAATGTCGTTAACAGTTGCCAAAAGACCTACACCTTCTTTTAAGGTGATGATTCCGTTATCCTGTAATAAAAGCAATGCACGTGCTTCGTTGGTAGTATCATTAGGAACTGCAATAGTTGCACCTTCCATGTTAGCAAGGTCAGTTTCCTTTCCTGGATACAAACCAAATGGCTCATAGTGGATTCCACCTGCATTTACTAAGTGGGTTCCTTTTTCTGCATTGAAGCTCTCAAGGTAATCAATGTGCTGGAAGTAGTTAGCATCAAAATCACCAGATTCTACTACTTCGTTAGGCTGAACATAATCACTAAAAATTTCAACCTCTAAGGTATATCCCTGCTCTGCAAGAATTGGTTTTGCCTGCTCTAAAAGCTCAGCATGTGGCACAGCAGTTGCTGCAACCTTGATTGTTTTTTCATCTGTTGCGCTATTGCCACAACCTGCTAATACGCTAACAGAAAGTGCCAATACAGCAATGATAGATACAAGTTTCTTCATAATAACTCCTCCTAGAATGATATATATTGGGCAATGCCCTTGCAAACAGTGTCACCTGCTTACTTACATTATTTCATACGACGATCCAGCTTCTTAGCAAGCTTGGTTCCTGCCACTTGCATAATCTGTACCAAAAGCACTAAAAGCACTACTGTCGTCAACATAATATCTGTCTGGTATCGGTAATATCCATACTGAATGGCGATATCACCCAATCCGCCACCACCTACAGCACCTGCCATTGCAGAGTAGCCTAAGATAGTTCCTAATGCAATCGTTCCGTTTACAATCAAAGAGATTCTCGCTTCTCCAAGAAGCACCTTGAAGATAATGGTCTTAAGGCTGGCACCCATACTCTGCGCTGCTTCAATAACACCTTTATCCACCTCAAGCAAGGAAGATTCCACCATTCTTGCAATAAATGGTGCTGCCGCCAAAGTCAAAGGAACAATGGTTGCAGTAGAACCATAGCTCTTACCTACAATAAATCTGGTAACTGGAATTACCATAATCAACAAAATCAAGAAAGGAATACTTCTTACAATATTCACAATTACATCTAACACTTTATATACAAAAGCATTTGGACGAAGACCATCTTTCGCAGTCACTACTAACGCAATACCCATTGGTAATCCAAGCAGATATGCCAACACAGTTGACACCAATGTCATGTAAAGTGTACTACCAGTGCCTTCTACCAACATCATAATTACTTTACTATCCCACATATGCGTCCAACTCCTCTACTGTTAGTTTTCTCTCCTTAAGATAATGCACCATCTTATTAGCAATAGTATCATCCTCTGGCAACTGGAGAATCATCTGACCATGTGCGATACCACCGATATCCTGTGTATCTGCCTGCAAAATGTTAACAGGTGCCTTACACTCTAATACCATATTGGCAATCACAGGCTCAAAAGAAGAATTCTCACTAAATACAATACGAATACATCTCTTACCCTGCATCTCCTTGGCAGTTGGGTCCATCATAAATACAAGCTTCTTAGCAGCCTGACTCTTAGGACTAGAGAACACGTTCTCCACCGTGCCATGCTCTGCCATCTCACCATTATCAATAATAGCCACGTGAGAACAAATCTCCTGCACTACTGCCATTTCATGAGTAATAATTACAATAGTAATACCGAATTCTCTATTAATATCCTGAAGTAACTTCAAAATAGATTTTGTAGTAGTTGGGTCCAATGCACTAGTAGCTTCGTCACAAAGCAAAATCTTAGGATTATTTGCCAAGGCTCTAGCAATTGCCACACGTTGCTTCTGTCCACCAGAAAGCTGTGCTGGATAGCTATTTGCCTTCTGTTCCAATCCGACCACTTCAAGCAATTCCATAGCACGCTTTTTTGCATCTGCTTTTTTCATACCCACAATTTCCATAGGGAAGCATACATTATCAAGTACGCTTCTCTGCATCAAAAGGTTAAAATGCTGGAAAATCATTGCAATTTCAGTACGAGTCTGACGTAATTCCTTATCAGATAATTTAGATAAGTCCTTATCCTCTATAAAAACAGTACCGGTAGTTGGTCTCTCAAGGAAGTTCAAGCATCTTACCAATGTTGACTTACCCGCACCACTCATACCGATAATGCCGTAAATATCACCTTTATTAATATCTAAGCTAATTCCTTTTAGTGCCTCTACTTGATTATCTCTACCAGTAAAGGTCTTGGTTACATTATCAATGCGAATAATTGGTTCCATTTTCACATCTTGCCTTTCTTTGTACTTAGGTAATTCCTACTGTCATACCATGCATTCTACCACATGGTTCGACATTCTGTAAACAGTGTTGCGGAGAAAATCCTACTTTGTTGTAGCCCGATAAGCCAGTGCGTAATATCCTACAGCGACACGCTTTCGCTCCGTACAAAACGTAGCGGATACTAAGCTCGAAAGAACCTCGCTAAGTACCGACGTTTTGTAAGGGTCTTTTGTAGGACATTACGCGCTAGCTTATCGGGCATAGGTCTACGTTATGGAAATATGATGGAGGAATGGATAATATGCTTTGACAAGGTAGGAGTGGTGGAATATACTAGGTATGTTAGAAAATATAGGTTTCCTATACTTTTTCCATTATTAAGTTCTACTATGATGTAGAATTTGAGATAATAGAATAGGGGTAAATACAAATACATGAGTACAAAGACATATGAAGTACCTTTTATATATGGTAAAGTAAATGTTTCTCGTCAGGAACCATTGCGTGTTAGTGTTCCTGGATCTAAGAGTATTACTAATCGTGCACTTTTATTGGCTACGTTGGCAGAAGGGTTATCTACCTTGCGCGGGGTTTTATTTAGTGATGACTCTAGGCATTTTTTGAAATGTGTGCAGGATTTAGGATTTAAAACTACGGTTGATGAAGAGAATAAGGTTATTACCGTGAAGGGCTTAGGTGGCGAAGTTCCGTTAAAAGAGGCTAGTCAGTATGTAGGTAGTGCTGGAACTGCGGCTCGTTTCTTGACGGCATATTTGGGCGTATCCAATGGCACTTATCACATGGATGCTTCGGAGCAGATGCGCAAACGTCCAATGGCTCCGTTACTTGCATCGTTGCGAGAATTAGGTTGTGAGATCACTTGTACCGAAAAAGAAGGATATTTTCCTTTCACTTTACATAGCAATGGATTTGGGAAAGATGAGATTTCCGTTGACATTGAGCATAGTAGTCAGTTTTTAAGTGCTCTGCTAATTGCCTCTACTCTCTCTAATGAAGATTTTCAGGTAAAAGTAGAAGGTAAGCATGGCATGGCATACATTGAGATGACTTGTAAGATGATGGAACAGTTTGGCGTTTTATCAAATCGCATTGCAGAAGACCTCTTTTTGACCAAAGCGGGTCAGTGCTACAAGGCTTTAGACTATACTATTGAGCCTGATGTGTCGGCAGCATGTTATTTCTATGCAATGGCACCACTTTTGCAGGTTCCTGTTCTAGTAGAAGGTGTTCACTTTGATTCCCTGCAGGGTGATGTTGCTTTCATCAACATCTTACAGCAAATGGGATGTACGGCAAACGATACCACTGATGGCATTCTAGTAGAGCCACCTGCAGACGGCATTTTCCATGGAGTAACCGTAGATATGTCTGCATGTTCCGACCAGGCAATTACCCTTGCTGCCATCGCTCCTTTTGCAGATGGTCCAACTACCATTACAGGCATTGGTCATATCCGCTTCCAAGAAAGTAATCGTATTCAGGCAATTGTGACGGAGCTTACCAAAATGGGTATCCGTTGCGAAGAAGGCGAAAGCAGCATTACCATTTATCCTGGTACACCAAGTCCATCTACCGTAGAGACTTACGATGACCATCGTATGGCAATGGGCTTCGCTTTAATTGGATTGCATAGTTCTGGCATCGTTATTAACGATCCAGATTGCTGTCGCAAAACTTTTGAGAATTATTTCTCTGTATTAGAAGACTTTATTTCGCAATTATAAACATCATTAGAAAGGTGTGAATTAATATGAGCAAGAAAAATGTAGTAGTCTCCCTAGGACATGATGCCTTAGGTCATACCACATCCGAACAGCATGATGCTGTAGTTGTAACTGCAAAGGCTTTAGCTGATCTAATCGAAGCCGATTATCAGTTGACCATCACCCACAGCAACGGTCCTCAGGTCAGCATGATTCATAAAGCAATGACAGAACTTCGCCGTGTATACATCGACTATACTCCAGCACCAATGTGTGTCTGTTCTGCAATGAGTCAGGGTTATGTAGGGTATGATATTCAAAACGCTTTGCGTTCTGAGTTATTATCTCGTGGTATTTCTACTCCTGTAAGTACCATTTTGACTCAGGTAACCGTTGATCCATATGATGAAGCGTTTTATGAGCCAACTAAAGTTATTGGCAGATATATGTCTAAGGACGATTCAGAAATTGAGATAAAAAAAGGTAATTATGTCAAAGAATACCCAGGAAAAGGGTTCCGCCGTGTAGTTGCTGCACCAAAGCCAATTGACATCGTAGAGATTGAAGCCATTCGTGCTCTCGTCAATGCTAACCAAGTAGTTATCGCTTGTGGTGGTGGCGGTATTCCAGTTATCGAACAAAAGCACACCTTAAAGGGCGCTTCTGCTGTTATCGAAAAAGATGCTATCGCAGGCAAATTGGCATCCGACCTAGCTTCTGATGAGTTAATCATTTTAACTACAGTAGATTATGTATATAAAGATTTCGGTACCGACAAGCAATCTCCAATCGAAAGTATGACTGTAGAAGAGGCAAAAGAATATATTTCTGCCGGTCAGTTTGAAGATGGCACCATGCTTCCTAAGATTGAGGCAGCCATTGAATACTTGGAAAAAGTACCTACCGGAAAAGTAATTATCACTTCTATGCATTCTGTAATGGATGCAATCAAAGGCAAAATGGGTACTGTGATTACCGCATAATACTGCCCACAAAATATATTTATGCAGTTAGCATTTAATAGCAAGTTATTTATCAAGAAGAAAAGGCGCATTACTCCGCCGCTCCTAGAGCCGTAAGTAATGCGCCTATTATTATGCAAAAATCCGATATATTAAATACAATCCTTCGTAGTGGCTGCCATTTCACTCCAAAACTAACATAGTCCACTACATATTTTCTCTTTAATCTGTCATAAGTGTTGCTAAATCCTCCACCTACAATAAGTGCAAGACCAATTCTGAGCAAATCATTCCCCTTATTCCCCAGACTCACAACAAACAAACCGAACATTAAAGCGGTAAATATCGCTGACACCAACGCTACAACGGGTTGTTTCCTCTGTCCTACATTCAATGCAATTCCTTTATTGTGATGTTTACGAATAAGCAATCTGCCATTCCACACTTTTCTGGTATTGCCCTCCACACCCTTTCGTTCCACCTGATTCTTAATCCACATATCACCGAAAAAGATAGAAGCAACAATCCCCAGACAAATTCCCATTATCATATAGCCTGTCCTTCAAGCAGCTTTTCAAACTCCTCTGCTGGCAATGGTTTTGAGAAATAGTAACCTTGGATGGTATCACATCCTAAATCTCTTAAGAATTCATACTGTTCCTTAGTCTCTACACCCTCTGCAGTAACGTCCATCTTCAAAGTTCCTGCAAGAGCAACTACACATTTAATAATCTCTTCACCGCGGGCATCATCATAGTCATCCACAAAGCTCTTGTCCAACTTCATAACGTCCACAGGAATGGATTTCAACATCATCAAAGAAGAATATCCTGTTCCAAAATCGTCCATGAGAATTTTCACACCCTTATTGTGTAACTTTTCTACAATTGGACGCGCCTGTTCAAGGTTATCATAAAGCGTACCTTCTGTAAGCTCTAACTCTAAATATTCATCCTCAATCTGATATTTTTCACGAATGCGAACATAATCATCTATAAAAGTCTCATCCTTCAAATGTTCTCTGGATAAGTTAACAGAAACCGGAACTAAATCCAGTCCCTTACTCTTCCATTGATTAATATGTTCACACACCAACTCGAATACACATTTATCTAGGCGGACTACCATACCCTTTTTCTCTGCCAAAGGAATAAATACAGTAGGGCTTACAATAGAACCATTTGGCTTTACCCAACGAATCAAAGCCTCTGCTCCATTCAACTTCTGTGTCTTAGCATCAAATTTAGGCTGATAATATACTGTAAACTCTTTATTACGATAAGCTCTTTCAATCTGTCCTTCCAACATCTTATCTTGAAGTGCTTTATCTCTCGCCTTCACATCAAAAATACCATAATAGTTGGTTCCCTGCTCTTTAATCATGCTGTGAGCAATCGACGCATTATTCTGCATTACATCCATTGCTTCATCACGGTCTTCAATCAAATAAATACCTAAGAAAGGACGCATCACATAACCTTTTCGACCTACATCCTCCACCTTCATCACGGTATCTACTAACTTCTCAACACGTTCTCTTAACTCATCTAAAGTATCATAAAATGCCATAATCGAAAAATTATCGGCAACTTTCCTACAATATACTTCACCAGGTTGAATCCACTCACGCAATATACCACTTAATCTGCACAGTGCAACATCTCCACTCTCCACACCGAAAAATTCATTCATTAATCGGAACTGATCAATATCCATGGCAATAAATGCCGCCTTGCGTGTCTCCTTTTCCAAGGCTTTGGTTGCTTCCTTTTCAAACTTAGCGTAAGTATAACCGCCTGTTACTTTATCCTCATATAATTCTCGTTTTAAAGTTTTAACTTTGCCCCTTTCATGACTGACCAATGCAAGCACCATCATCAATACTGCGACTAAACACAGCTTACATTTTTCTATCCATTCCATCCTACAATAAGTGCCTTTCACTGTTGGGCAAACACAAACACCCAACCTATTTTTGTGCGCGTGCAAACAACATTCTTCGTTTGTCGGCACACACACTCCTAGATTTTAGCAAACTTGAGACAGAAAGTCCACATAATTTTAGCGGTTTCGTAGACTTATCCACAAAAACCGCTAAAAAATGTACAGATTGCACTATAATAATTTCTTCTATTTTATCACTTATTTTCTTCCTGCAAAGGAAACAATGGCGCCATATAGTACTCCAGCCACAGGCCAAATTACCCATGAAATGTGCCAATTCATAAAGTAAAAACTAATTCCTAAATAAATTGCTACAACCAAACACCAATATACTCCTGCTACCCATTCTAATTTACGATTGGTATTCTTTTTCTCAATTGAATAATCACCTTCTTGCAAAAGTTTCTGATAACTGCCTTGAATAATAGATGACCATACAATCATATTTACACCAGTAGCAACCAACACAAGTAGTACCACCAAACCAATCACTTCCATCAATTCAGATGCACCAAACGCATCCATCATAATCAATGGAATCACACCGACAATACATAAAGTCACACCAATTGCAATGTATTTACGAAAAGTATCTGCAAATTCTTCTTTTTTCTTACTTACGATTCCTTTTACTCCATATTGTAGAGATAAAGTCTGTTTCTCCATGTATTCATATTTTCCCATACGAAGTCCATTAAAGATACAAATTGCCGCACCGATTGCTACCATTATTAATAAGATAGATGTACCTATTCCACCAGCTAATTCTTCATTCATTCTACCATCCTCAGCTAATGCGCCTAAACAAATTACCAACACCGGTGATAAAATAAAAGTAGTTACTGCATTCGCAATTTGACGTGCAAAGATTCTACTTAAATCCATAAAACTATTGGCTTCTTCTACGGACACGCTTTTTACATTATCTTCTTCATATTTATCTTTAGATTCACTAAAGCTTACTTCTTCTAATTCATCTTTCATTAAATAATCTGTACTTACACCAAAAAGTTCGCTCATCTTAACAATTCTTTCTAAATCTGGAATAGAAGCTCCACTCTCCCATTTCGATACAGACTGTCTAGAGATACCTAAGTTCTCTGCTAACTCTTCCTGTGACCAACCATTTTGTTTTCTTAATTGAATAATTTTTTCTGCTAATATCATTTTCTTTCCCTCTCATTTCTTATGTTAGATTTATTTTGCTTTTACGATATCGCTGAAGTAATCATAACATAAAAAGGCAGTTGACAACTACCAATTGCGATAGGAAATTTGTCAACTGCCGGTTGCAACTGTTGGTTGCATTGCTTTACTTTTGGGCTTTTTTAGGCTTTTATGGTCTTAATCCCATTCCACCCTCTAATGTGATAGTCTCACCTGACATGAATTTGAAATCAGGAGAAGCGAGCTGAACACATGCACGGCCAATCTCTTCTTCTGGATCTCCGTAGTGTCCCATAGGTGGCATTTTTACATTTGCTTTAAATGCATCTGGATATGCCTGCTCGAAATTCTCAAGCTGAGCAGTCCATGCCAAAGGACATACTACATTTACATTAATTCCATCTTTACCCCACTCAGTAGCTGCTACACGGCTAAGACCACGAACGCCTTCTTTTGCTGCCGCATAAGCACACTGACCAAAGTTACCAAACAAACCTGCACCAGATGCAAAGTTAATTACAGAACCCTTGGTCTTTGCAAGATATGGATAGCAAGCCTTCATATAATAGAAGGTAGCATATAGACCTGAATACATAGCAAGGTCAAACTGCTCAGTAGTGTGATCTGCAAGAGTAACACCTGATGCAGATGCCTGCGCATTGTTAATTAATACATGAATATCTCCAAAGGTGTCTACTGCCTGTTTTACTACATTATTTACTACCGCCTCATTATCGGCACCAGCATTAACGTCTGCCTGAACAACTAATACCTTTACACCATATTTTGATTCTAATTCTGCTTTTGCATCTTCAAGTTTCTGTACATTACGTCCAGTAATTACGATATTCGCACCTTCTTTTGCATATGCAGTAGCGATACCATATCCAATAGAACCACATCTACCATTGCTTAAAGTAGCTTTACCTGCACCTGTGATGATAACTGTCTTACCTGTTAAAAATCCCATTTCTAACTCCTCCTTATCCTTATTTAGATGAATGATTTTTCATAACGTGAATAATTATACCATACTTTTTCAAAATGTACATAAGAAATCTGAAAGATTGATAATTTTCATCAAAAAGCGTGAATATTGACATTTCCATAACAATCTTGTTAATTTTATGGCAATATTTTAGTTGTTTAAAAACCGATTATTCATGCATATCCATGTATATTTATGCATATTTTTTCAGTAAGATTCATCTTTATACACAATAACGACAATTATATCCTTATTTAATAAGGAAATAATACATTTTATTAATTCCCTAGCAAGAAAGTGAATAACGTTTTCGGAAAACCTACCACTTTCTCGCATATAATTCTCTTATTTTCAGACAATATTCTGAATTATTTTTGCCCCCTTTTCACTTTGGGAATTCTACTATATAATGGATAGGATAAATGCATACAAACGAACGAGGAGGATAGTTATGCCAAAGCGAACAGACATCAACAAGATTCTTATTATTGGTTCAGGTCCTATCATTATTGGTCAGGCCTGCGAATTTGATTATTCAGGTACCCAGGCATGTAAAGCACTTCGTAAATTAGGTTACGAAATCGTACTGGTAAACTCTAACCCAGCTACTATCATGACTGACCCTGAGACTGCAGATGCAACTTATATCGAACCATTGAATGTGGAGAGATTAGAACAGATTATTGCAAAGGAACGTCCTGATGCACTTTTACCTAACTTAGGTGGTCAGTCAGGTTTGAATCTCTGTTCAGAGCTTGCAGAAGCTGGTGTATTGGATAAATACAATGTACAGGTCATTGGTGTTCAAATTGATGCCATTGAACGTGGTGAAGACCGCATTGAGTTCAAGAAGTCAATGGATGCTATCGGAGTAGAGATGGCACGTAGCGACGTTGCCTATAGTGTAGACGAAGCTCTTGCTATCGCTGATAAGTTAGGCTACCCAGTAGTACTTCGTCCTGCTTATACCATGGGCGGTGCCGGTGGCGGACTCGTTTATAATAAGGAAGAATTAAAGACTGTTTGTGCAAGAGGTCTTCAGGCCAGCCTTGTAGGACAGGTACTTGTAGAAGAATCCATCTTAGGATGGGAAGAATTGGAATTAGAAATTGTACGTGACGCTGACAACAATATGATTACCGTATGTTTCATCGAGAACATCGATCCAATCGGCGTTCATACTGGTGACTCTTTCTGTTCCGCACCTATGCTCACCATCTCTGAGGAATGTCAGAAGAGATTACAGGAGCAGGCATATAAAATCGTTGAATCTGTTCAGGTTATTGGTGGTACCAACGTACAGTTCGCACACGATCCAGTTAGTGATCGTATCGTTGTTATCGAGATTAACCCTAGAACTTCTCGTTCTTCAGCACTTGCTTCTAAAGCAACTGGTTTCCCTATCGCTTTAGTATCAGCAATGCTTGCTGCTGGACTTACCCTTAAGGATATTCCTTGTGGTAAATACGGCACATTAGATAAATATGTTCCAGACGGAGATTACGTTGTAATCAAGTTCGCTCGTTGGGCTTTTGAAAAGTTCAAAGGCGTTGAGGACAAGCTTGGTACTCAGATGCGTGC
>CAZHEM010000006.1:0-39942 GCA_964531725.1 uncultured Acetatifactor sp. | reverse complement strand
CGCTTCTGCTCATTAAGTGCCGACGTTCGGTAAGGGTCCTTTGTAGAACACAGTTGCAGCCTCTCTTACTTATTCAACAACCATCAAAAAATAAATAATGTTGGGATAAAAGGGCATCCATGAAAATAAAAAGAGCCTTCCATCCCTGTAAAGGGACCGAAGGCTCGGCGGTACCACCCTAATTGATGCGTATGCATCCATCTCAACATCGTTAACGCCGACTTACGCTGTATTTTCATACAGGACTCCAAGGTAGGTTCCAAACGGCTCGTATAAGGACTTCTCAGCCACATGCAGTGCATGTCATGTCCTCTCTCTGGGATACTTGCGTATCTGTACTATTCCTCTTCTTCGTCATAAATATGTTATGTATGTGATTGTATGCTAGAAAAGTGAGATTTGTCAAGAGTTACTATACATTTGAATTGTGGAAATGACCTAATTTAGGTTTAAAAAATTAGTTTAGGACATTTTGTCTTGAACTAACGTATGATTGCATTGTAATGACATTGTATTGACACACCGTCATAAGAATGGTATTTTAATGAAAAAGGAGATGATTACTATGGCAAAAGCATTGAATGTTGCAATGGCTCCAAAGGATTCTACTTTCCAAGTACGAATCAATTCAGAAATAAAAAAGACCGTTGAAGAAATCTATGCAAGAACTGGAATGACATTAACAGATGCATTTAACACTTTCATTCAGCAATCCATCAATGTAGAAGGGTTACCTTTTTTAGTTACACAAAATAGCAAAGAAGCTCTGCGTGAACAGGCTATCGCAGTACTTATGATGGATTTAAAAAGAGCAGAAGAACGTGCAGATAGAGAGGGTTGGATTGATGCCGATGACCTCGAAAAAGAATTGGGGGTGTTGGATTGAAAAATATAAAACCAACTAATGCACATCTCACTTCTCCCTTTCCAACTTCTCATCAATATCCTCTGCTATAATCTGAAATTCCCCCATAGCTTCTTTATATTGTTCCATTTGTTCTTTATATTTCGCTGCCCTTTCAGCATCACCTGCATTGGAATAGAGTCTGTAGAAGGCTGCTGCCTCATAATATTGTCCAATACTATATTGTTCCGCAAACACCTCATCCATCCCATAAGAAAACCAGATATTGTCATGATATTTCAATGCCACTTTTCCGTATTCCTGCAAGATTATAGTATCATATAACAGACTTTCATCACTGGCATAGGCATACAATTTCCCTCCCTTTAGGCTGTATAACATAATGCCAACCGATACTACTAACAATAGCAGTAGAACACCGATTGTCACATCTAATTTTTTATTAATTGATATGGATTTATTCATGTCTTGTTTATTCATGCTGCCACCTCTCACAAATCATTCTTCGTATCATCTCATAAGAGGCCCCATCCTCTATTGCCGTTGCATCTTCTTCTGTAAGGTAGAAGTATTCTTGTAAAAACAAAGAAACCTTCTCTTTCATATCTTGCACTGTCTGATTATATTGTATGAACTCTTCTGAATCAGTTTTGTATAAATCATCCATATGGAATTGCTCATATTCATACAACCTCTGAATCGACTCAGCCATATTATCTAAATAAAATTCTGAATATT
This sequence comes from uncultured Acetatifactor sp., assembly GCA_964531725.1. Classification (GTDB taxonomy): domain Bacteria; phylum Bacillota; class Clostridia; order Lachnospirales; family Lachnospiraceae; genus Acetatifactor. Next base: position 38,339 of record CAZHEM010000006.1, on the reverse strand, counting down.
GAGGTTTTTCATACTCCAATACAATCAAACCATTAGTGATAATATCGCAATATCTACAACACATCCTAATATAGTCATAGTATTCTATATATTCTTGCGGGAAAGGATATACAGTAAATGTGTACTCTGCCAATCCATGTTTGTGAACCATATCATTAAATGCAAAATAATCTTCCTCCTCCAGATACTTATCTAGTTGTCCCTTAAAGTCTTTCTCTTGGAAGCCTATCATTGTTTGTGAAAAAAGCAACTTGGCATTATATGAAGAAGCTATTACACCCCATGCAGTTCCTATTAGCACTACTAGAATCGCTATAATAATAAATCTTACTGTTAACTGCGAATATATCTTGGTAGATACATAGATTTCTTTTTTAGACTCTTCATAATCATTTCTATAATATTTCATATCCCGGGCATGTTGTTGTCCGTGAACATTAATCTGTCCACAATGTGGGCAATATTCTGCCTCTAGCGATAAAGTTCCACCACAATGTTTACAATTCATATTTATTTCTCCCCGTACCATTTGTCTATAAATTGTTCGCTTTGTTCAGGCTCAATCCACACATAGTAATTAGCCTCTAGCATATCATGCAATTCTTGATGATCCTGCTCACTCAGCGGCCACCTAGTATAAAAATCTTCTTGAGCAATCTCTACCAGTGGTTCTAGGTTTGCTCGTTGCTCTGGCGTATAATCGTCATACTCCAATGCAAATACCGCTTCCACTTCTTTCGCCAGTAAATTTATTAAAGTATCTCGATCTACCTCAAGCCCTTGACTCTCCATCTTCTCTACTTCTTCTATTAGTGCGACAGTTTCATAGATTTCGTAGTAATAAGCAAGCTCCCATTTATAAGAATAGTACTTCAACCTACGCCCTTCATTCATGATATCCAGTACTTTATCATGTTCGCCTTGGTAATGCAGTTCTTCCATAACTGCATTATTTTCATACCGCCACCAAAATTGTTCCTTAAGCTGCTCTCTTTCATCTACCGCAATATTCCTCTTGTATAGAATAAAAGCAACAAAAAGCACTGTTATAATAATCGCAACCACACTGGTCCAAAATAGTCTCTGGCAACGCACTTCCTCCGCTACCATCTGGTCCATAGCAACTGTTAAATCCTCATAATCCTGACGAATTCCCTCCATCTTTTCCATGTATTCCTTTTCCGCTCCTGGATAATACATGGTGTTACAATATGGACAACACGCCATTCCTTCATCAAATTTCGCCTCACAATTGGGGCATACAATCTGTTTTTTCATTACTTATACTCCACCCTCTTATTCCTTTATTCCAAACCTTAGATTAATTTCTCCGCATAAATCTTGCAGTTCACCCATTTCTTGCCATGCCTGCTCTTGCATCATCTTATACTTGTTGGTTCTCTCCTCATCACCGTTTTTCTCATATATATCGTGATATGTAGCCGCCAAAAAATATTTCGCAACTCCATAAATCTCTGACAACTCTTTTTCCCTTGTATCGGCAAAGCCCATATTAGCATAGTAAAAATCGCTCAGTTGCACCCATTTGTTATTTTCTATATTCCACATAAATGTGTCTTTCTCTATAAATCCCGTTCGCTCTTCTCCTAACGACACACTAGCTTTGTAACCGGTAAACACTAACCCTACCGCCAATAGTACAATAATGCAATTTAGTACTATAACGTTCATTCTTCCAATTAACGATTTCATATTATTTACGCTCCATCCCTTCCTTTAACAATGCTTCCCTTTCTGTACCAGAACATTGACAAAACACTTGTGTCTCCTCTTCTGTGAGATGGCAATATTCCTGCAATAGCAGATTAAGCTCTATCTCCATTCGTTCATATGCATTCTGAATTTTCTGATTAGAAAGCATATATTGTTCATTATAGAATTGTGGTTCTTTGCTATCCTCTACTTCATCATAGAACGCATCCATACTCAGCAAAATAAAATCTATCTGTGTATCAAGCTCAGCTATATCTATCTCTCTAATACTTAAAATCTCTTTTACTGCCGAAGAATAATCACTACACACCCAGATAAAATCCTGATAGTCATTATATTCTTCCTCATCTGATAGCCATATCCCATGTCTATTAGCAAACGGATATATGGCCATATAATTTTCATCCTCAATATACTGGTCCAATGTAGCTGCATATTTCTCAGCATGTAAAGAGGCATCGCACTTTAGCAAAACCCTATTGATTCCCTCCGCATTGGTACCAATCACCAGTGCTACCACATTTAATGCCAATAATACTGCTATCACCGCAAGTCTCACCGCTACTTTTGGGAAATTGTCAGCAATGGCGTCTACACCACTTTTGGTCCACAAATAGTCATTCTTAAATTTTCTCATTTTTCTTGCATGCTGCTGTTCATGTATATTGGGTGCACCACATTTTTCGCAAAAGGCAGCTTCCATGACCAACTCATGCCCACATTTCTCACATTTCATATTTATACTTCTCCTCCATCCCTTATAAAACAACTCTTTCATCATACTATCTTGGAATAATTATGTAAAGTATTGTCATTTTTTGTTACTTGCTCATTATTTTGTTGTATAATATCCAATAATAAAATGACTTATTACCTAACATTATATTTAGAGAGGACATAACCATGAACCGACTTCTCCGCTATCAAATAGACGCCACCCATTCAGGCATGACTATACAGGATTTTCTAAAAAGCCAAGGATTTTCTTCACAAAATATTGTAGAACTGAAAAAAATGCCTGAAAGTGTCTTGATAAATGGAGAATGGGTCTACATGACCCGTAGATTGAGTACTGACGAAGAATTAATAATTCACATCCAAGAAAATGAAGTGTCGGAAAAAATTCCCCCAGTAAACTTACCTCTAGACATTGTATATGAAGACGAAGATATTTTAGTAGTAAACAAACCTGCTGACATGCCAATTCATCCTTCTTTGAACAATTACGAGAATTCTCTTGGTAATGCAGTGGCCTATTACTATGCACAGCAAAATAAACCTTTTGTATTTCGTTGTGTCAATCGCCTAGACCGTGATACTTCTGGACTTACAGTCATTGCCAAACACATGGTAAGTGCTGGAATCTTATCCTCCATGCTGGCAGATAAACGCTCCAGTGGCATGACTAGAGAATATCTTGCCATTGTTCGTGGCACGGTTACTCCTGCAAAAGGAACCATTGACGCTCCCATTGCCCGCAAAGAAGAATCTGTGATTGAACGTATAGTAGATTATGGGCGTGGCGAAAATGCCATCACACATTACCAAGTGATAGAACAAAAAAACGGGCACAGCCTTGTGTCTCTACAGTTAGAAACGGGCCGTACCCATCAGATTCGTGTTCATATGAAGCACATCGGCTTCCCTTTAATCGGTGATTATCTGTACAATCCTGATACAGAGTATATCTCTCGTCAGGCGTTACATTCCCATCGCCTAAACTTTGTTCATCCAATTACAAAAGAATTGATGACCTTTACTGCTCCTCTCCCAGAGGATATGCAGAAGGTTCTTGGATAGGCTTTTCTTCGGAAAAGCCCTTTTCATACCCTACTCAAGACGAAGCTTTTTTAATGCTTTTTCTTCAATAATACAATTACCATGTTCTCGCAAATGAAGCATGCGGTCTTCCTCTGCCGTATAGAGACTAGAAAACTCCAATGCTTGGATACAAGCGCGACTATAGCGCTCGTAGGAAGCGGTTCCCTTGTTCATATACAGGAAATAGAAACCGTCCATCTCAAACAACTGGCTATTTACCCTAAGTGTCTTAGGTAATACCTTAGCAAATTCCATTACATTATGAAGACTGCTAAATAAAAATACTGCATCCTCTGGCATAGTCTTCGTCTTAGTTGGCGCAGATTTTTGTTCCTGTACCTGTTCATCTGCTTTTGTTTCCTTGCCAATAGCATCATCCAAGTTCTTCTTAGCCTGTGTCAACTTCTCTCGCTTCTCTTGCAGAACCTGCTTCATCTCTTTCAAGCAATTAATTAACTGCTGCCCATTCTGTTCATCCATCAAAGGATCTTTTTCAGAAAAAATCAATTCCAATCCCTGATCTGGTACCATCACAATCTGCAAATCAAAAGCGAAACGTGGTGGCTTATAACCAACCTCTTCTTCTGCCTGTACAATAATCTCTTGTACTACCTCCTTCGCCTTTTCACTACGAAGGATAAAATCTTTATAATCAATGTTATATGCTTCTAGTTCCTCATTGGTCAGAAAGCATTTCACTGTTTTATCATCTACACGTCTTATAATCATAACTACCTCTTATGCTTATCTTTGCCCATCCAACAATTCTCTGAGTGCATCCTCTCCGACACTTACCCACGCATCCTCTTCCTCTGCATTCAGTCCAAGGAACTGCGCCAGAGTTCTCTCGTCATCACTCATTCCCCACTGATAACTATATTCATCTATTTCTTCAAATTCGATTTCGCCTGCAAGATATTTTTCCTTAAAATTTGCCATATTCGCATCAACCTTTCCACGATTTTTGCTCTTTTTAACAGTGTAAACCATCTACTATAAATAATTCTACATAAATTTCATACATTTTTCTACAAAATTTTTTGCTATTTTTTCATTGCTATGGTATAATATCACTAATTTTGCTAGATGTAACGACATAATATATTCAAATGTAGTCAAAGATAGAAGTGGGTATAGTTATGAATTTATATGATTTAGTAAGGAAACAAGAGGTTACACTTTCCATTAACATGAATCAAAAGCATCTTGCTTTTGAGACCAATATTCAGGAAGTTTTTCCTGAAAAGCAACTTTTGATTGTTGATCCAATCTACCATGAAGGCAAGATTATTACCTTCAACATTCCTGAGTTGACCGTAGACATTATCGTCTACCCAGACAATGAAGCACCACAGGTATTTAAAAAAGCAAAGATTACTTTAACTAGAAAACCAGATGGTTCTTACTGTTATGTACTTTCCGCTACTAAAGAAAGTAGAAAACATAACCGTCGTGAGCATTTCCGTTGTTTTGTTGGTCTTCCTACATCGGTTCGTTCAGAAGCCAATGCCGTGGCACATGAAGCAATAATTCGTGATGTAAGTATCAGAGGATTCTCTATTACATGTGATAAATCAGTTAATTTATCAGAAGGACAATATGTTAACGTAATGCTCAAGGATTATATACGAGAATCAGCGGAAAGTTATATCTTTAACTTCCGCGGTAAAATTGTACGCGCGCAGGAACTCGACAACAACAGAATGTTATATGGTTGCCGTTTGAATAAGGCTATTGATGGCTTGGAAAGTTACATCATCCGCAAGGAACGTGTTCAGTTAAAACGCAACAATGATACAAAAGGAAGTCGAAGAATATGATTATAGATGGTACAACTCGCAGAAAAGCTATTGTTGAATATTTAGATTCCAAATCTAGTCCCATAAGTGGCACTGAATTAGCCAAACATTTTGGTGTCAGTCGCCAGATTATTGTTCAAGATATAGCCTTGTTGCGTGCAGAGAACCGTGATATTCTTTCCACCAATAAAGGATATGTTTTATTCCATCCTCAAGAAAAACGAAGTGGTTGTGCTACTGTCATCATGGTAAAACACACTGCAGAGCAGACTTTGGATGAAATGCGTTCCATTGTTGATTATGGTGGAAGTATTCTTGACTTATCAGTAGAACACGATTTATATGGTCATATTCGTGTGGATTTGCTTATTAACGACATCCAAGATGCCGAAGAATTCTGTGAGAAGATGATGCAGAGCAAGTCTAAACCATTAAAAGCACTCACAGACGATTGTCATTATCATACAATAAAAGCTCCTTCTGAAAAAGCATTAGAGCTTATCAAACAGGAGCTTCGTGAAAAAGGAATTCTTATGGAATAACCTTATAAAAAATATTTTTATTTGTATCAGATTATAAACAGCGCTTTTTGGTGTTAGACAAATATTAACATCAAAAGGTGCTTTTTGTTTCATCAATCATATTTCCTATAAAACATACATTTACCAAATATACCCCCAGTGCCTCCAACAACACATAATACGAGATAAATGCATTATTAAAGCAGTCAAACACTACTTTAATGAATGGATATAATACCACAGACATAGAAACAGTCATGGAAATTGTCATAAACAAATTGAACCATTTACTATACTGCTTTTTTCCTCTCCTGTCTAAATAATACAGCGCAATTGACTGTACCACCAAAATGAATAATGGAAATAAGAACACATAAATAATGCTATCAAATAAAACTCTCAATGCAACTCCACCAAGGGCGCAGATTACCATTGCCACAATTAGATATTCCTGATGCGATTTTGCATACTTGGAAATATATACTGTAACAGCTGTCACCAACACGCATACAGCTACTGCCAATCCAACATTTATATTGGCAAGTTGTTCCATTTCTGCTTCAATGGACATATCACCTTTGGCAATAACATCTACAACCGTCAAATATGCCTTGGCAAAAAGGGCAATTCCCAATATACTGGACGCAAACAGTCCTATTGCTCTTAACAATTCTTTGCCAGATAATTTTCTCTTAATAGCTAAGACAAACACCCATAGCACAACCAGCAAACAAAGCAAAATTGTTGCATTATTTGCAAATGTAGATGACAGCACGAAAATGCTACCACCAATGGTAGGGAAATAGACCGCATCCTGATCATCAATAAGCCTATCTAATTCAGCAGTGCTAAAATATTCTGCTAATTCAGTTACTGTCTCATAATACATGTATGTTGAATCATGATTAATATTTGCAAAAGTATCTGTAGCCTGATGGTATGTCTCACTTCCATCAATCATCGCAAAATTCAAGCAGGACGTAAAACCATTCTTCAGAAATATCGTCAAGTCTGTATCATTGGGCATGGTTTCATAAATCTGTGCTGCCACCGAAAACCCGTCTACCCTCTCTACGGCTTTCTTCAACTGACGAATCAGCTGATTACTATTGGTAGAAGTCTGAAACATCAATAAGGAACCATCGTTGCCTCTTGCTTCAAAATTAGCAACTAACTTTACATACTCCTTCATGTCACTGTGATTATTTACAAAATGTCTTGCTCCAACAAGCCCCAGTTCTTCACCATCTGTAAAAAGATAGTACATATCGTTTTTTAAAGTTCCTGCCTTTTGTGCCTCCAAAGACTGCTCAAGAGCCACTAGCATTGACGCAACACTAATCCCATCATCGGCAGCTCCTGGTCCACCCGGTGTAGAATCATAATGAGACACCAACATAACTCCATCGGACACATCGGGTACATCTATTGTGACCAAGAAATTCACATATGGGACCTTCGTTCTTCCGGTTACATCCCCCCACGCTGCCGTCTCAAAAGCCTCTTCTGTAACACAGCATTCCAGTCTTTTGAATTCTCCCCTAAGATATTCTCTTACTCGTTCTATTTCCTCTGTTCCAGTAGGATGAACTTCTCTTGAAATCACTTCTAAATGGTTCATTACCTTCTGATATTCTGGATTCTTCTCGTCTACTTTAGTCTCTGTAATGGTTGTATGACCAAGCCACAGACCACATAGCAACATATAGAATAAAGCCAGTCCAAGTAATAGACGCCTTTTCATAATTATATTTCCTCCCCATTATAGCGAATTATTTTATCGCATATATCCACTTTACTGCATTTGAATACATTTATTGTAATCTGGTTACTTTATCACATTTAATGCGTCCCAAAATAACTTATTTCATAATTGCACTATACATCTCAGGTCTTCTATCACGGAACAATCCCCAGCTCATTTTAAGCTTCTCGATCTCGCCCAAGTCAAAGGTATGTAAAATCACTTTCTCTTCCTCTCTGCCAGCGTCTTCCAACACTGCACCCGTCTCATCCGTAATAAAGGAAGAACCATAGAATACCAATGAAGAAGTCTGCTGATTATTGTCCACAGTAGGTTCTACCTTTTCTTCACCAATACGATTCGCTGCAATCACTGGTACTACATTAGCTGCGGCATGTCCCTGCATGCATCTGCGCCAATGCGGCATACTATCGCAATCAATAATTGGCTCTGAACCAATAGCGGTTGGATAAAGTAATAGTTGTGCACCTTCAATGGCCATACATCTAGCCGCTTCCGGGAACCACTGATCCCAACAGATTCCTACGCCAATCTTGCCATAAGCAGTATCCCATACCTTGAAACCTGTATTACCCGGTGTAAAATAGAATTTCTCCTGATAAAAATGGTCATCTGGAATATGGGTCTTGCGATAGATTCCAAGCACAGTTCCATCTGCATCAATCATGGCTACAGAATTGTAAGTTACGTTACCATCCTTTTCAAAAAAGCTGATAGGAAGAACTACTTTTAATTCCTTCGCAAGCTTCTGAAAATGCAGTACGGCTGGATTTTCTTCTACACTTTTTGCCAATTCATAGGAATCGTAATTCCTCTCCTGACAGAAATACCATGTCTCAAAAAGTTCAGGCAATAGAATAACCTGTGCTCCCTGCTCTGCCGCCTCACGTACAAGCTTGTCGGCTGCTGCTATATTCTCTTCTCTTGTGCGGTTGCAGTACATCTGCACCGCTGCAACTGTGATTTTGCTCATAGTTTTCTCCTATTCCTATCCTCAGCTACTCGGGCTGCATATATCCTACAGCGACACGCTTCCGCTCCATACCGGGGCGTAACGGACACTAAATTCGCAGTGCGCATTCGCTCCTGCTCATTAAGTGCCGACGCTCGGTAAGGGTCTTTTGTAGGATATATGCACCCCAAGCAGCCTTACTCTATGAATTTAATAAATAAATCTGCGCATGTTATTTCATATTGCATCGCAAACACATGTTTGTTATAATATCAACAGGTGCTACCATAACGGTAGGCGGTTAGTCTTCTTCCAGAGGACTGTGACCTCTGTTTACATAGAAATCTGCTCGCAGAAATCTCTAAATGGAGGATTTGCTTATGTTAACCATCGAAGGTTTGATTGCTGTCATCAGCTTATGTTTGACTTGTTTCAGTCTTGGCTATTCGCTTGGTCGTAATAGCAAGACACAAAAATAACCGCCCGGTCCTGAGAAAACTTGGCGGTTATTTTTATAACTAAAAATTATCAGGGCTAACCGTCTATCGGTAGCACCTCTTCTATAATCATACTACCATCAAGCTTTTCTTATGTCAATAATTCTGTTTTAGCACTTCTTCAGAAAATCTTGTTCTAAACAACCTCTATTGTCAAATTAGCATATGTATGAATAAAGTGTACAAATAAGAAAACTATTCCTGTAAATGTAAGAACTATATTCTTTCTCCACAATCCTATAAAAACGTAATAAAGGGGCGGAAGTACCACTATAAAAATCATCATTATCATTAGACTTTGATGACCTTTAAAGTAAAGCATCCATCCAGCAAAATTCAACAACAATGTTCCCATTGCTAAGACAAAGAAAAATCGTTCTTTCCCTTCTTTTACGGAAAATAATTCTACATCCTTATGTACAACAAATGTCATAAACGCAATGCATAACGAACCCAATATTTTCTCACAAATATTTAGTACAACTGATGATTCCTGCATGTTCATAATAGGGTTGGTTTCCAATTCAATCAACGGCATTACCATATATGGAATCTCCTGAATTGCAAATAGAACCAAACCCATTACCCAAAATCCCAAGTATTGTCTTCCAAAAAGCTTTACCCATCTAACCATAAGTTTCTCCAAATCTGCTACATATCTGTTTTCTTCAACTCAAGTATCTTCGCCTCAATCTTCTGTATCACTTCTTTGAATTCCTCGTCCGATTTGCCTGTTGGGTCATCTAACCCCCAGTTATCATCAAAGTCTCTTCCTATAAATGGGCATGACACATTGCACCCCATAGAAATTGCTATATCAGGTTCTGGAATATCGGACAACAATTTTGAATACTGCTCCTTCTCCATATCAATATCGTATAACTCTTTCATAATGCGGACTGCATCTTGATTGATTTGTGGTTTTGTCTCCGTTCCTGCTGAATAGCATTCAAACTGGTCTGACAGATATTTCTTGCCCAATGCTTCCGCAATTTGGCTACGACAAGAGTTATGAACACATATGAATGCAATCTTTTTCTTATAGAAAGGACAACGTGTTTTGATGCATTGCTCATTCTGTGCGCTATAGTGACACTTGATATCACTCTGCTCCAACGCTACATCATAATGCTCATTCACAAACGCTATAGCTTCCTGCAATGCCAAAAAAGCATCACGCTTGCAGCATCTTGGTCCTCCCACTTCTCCCAGCTTTGCCAAAGCTCTTGAGGTGTACATCATATGCTCTCCCCATGAGCCATCAGCTGACAGAGGTCCTGTCCCATCCATAATAGATAAAGCAGCCCCAATTGAGCTTACCGCTCCGCAGACACCCCATAAGCCACAGGTCGCACCAGGCATGGAAGTGCCTCTTTTCGATAATTCCTCCAGACTTTTCAATAAGTCGATAGTACCGCCTGCATTATAATATGCTGTAAGCAGCACTGCACCATCTAACACATGATGTTCTGGACCATGTATCCTTATGTATTCCTGATTAGCTATTTTCTTAAATATCTCAACAGGATTCTTGCTTGTCTCCTGTAGGCATGCAGCTATTATACATCTGCATCTTTCCTCAAATGAATATTCCATATTATGGTCTCCTTAACAAAACTTACAACATACATCCTGTGCACCACACATTTTATAATACCAACTCCATTTTCACATGTGGTATTCCGTCCTCTAGGAATTCGTCAGAACATATTTTAAAGCCTTCTCGTTCATAGTATCCTGTTGCATAGCATTGGGCTTCAATAACAATCTTTGTAGGATTCCATCTCTTCCGTATCTCACCAATGGATGCTTTCAACAATGTTCCTCCAAGTCCTTTACCATGCTCTAGAGTCAATACACGTCCAAGACGAACCGCTTGTCCCTCGCCAGTTTTCTCATAGGCTCTTGCATATGCCACGACCTTCCCATTGGCTTCATAGAACATATGAAGGCTATTGTAATCAATATCATCCATATCTTGATATATACATTCTTGTTCAACAACAAATATCTCAGCTCTAGCCTTTAGAATCTCGTATAGTTCACGTGTTGTTAATTCCTCAAAATATTTTGATACAAATTTCATGTCTTAACCACTCCATTTAATCAGGAAACGCTTAGTCACTCCAACTCTACAAACTAGTGCCTCTTAAATTACTTCACCATGTGCACTAAAAATTCCGTAGTTCCTTCTTCATATTCCTTAGCACCATCCATATGAAAACCATGCTTTTCATAAAAACGAAGTGCACCTTCATTCTTCTCTAATGCCCAAAGATTATTGGCATTCAAGTCCTCAATGGCAAACTGAATGAGTTTTCCACCGATTCCTTCATTTTGAAAGAAACTATCCACATAAAGCTTCTTAATCTCTCCACCTACTACACAGATGAAGCCTTTGATTACCTCATCTTCATACACATATGTATTCTGCATAAAATCTGCATCTTCTCGGAATTGTTCCGCTACCGAAAACACATTAAATTCCTCAAAGGAATATTTAATATCTTGAAATATTGGATAAAAATTCTTGCGGTTGTTATACACGATAATCTCCGCAATACGTCCAATATCTGAATCCTTTATCTGCCTTATCATTCTAGTCACCTCTATTTAATTGTTATTAATGCTCTTACACAAGACATTCCTCGGCAATTTCCCACTGTCTTTCCACAATCTGTCTAGTTCTACTCTTTATATGCGATCTTACGCTTTTTCTCCCACACATATGCTTGATATGCCAGCAATGCCGCCATACCCATCTTGCCTACCATATGCACAGTAGTCACCACGAATCCTAAGTCTGTAAAACGCATAAAACGAATCTTATAAACATATGCAAGATAGCCACATGTCAATAAGCTAATTCCCCATATCATTATCAACGGCAGTCTACGTTCTTTTTGTCCAAAGAATAACACAATACATACCGCAAACGCTAAAGGCACAACATAATCTGTTATCCACACATCTACTCCCATATATCCATTATTTTTTATCTGCATATCTATAAAGGTAAAAAGAAACGAAATTGAAGCCATTGCATAAGGCACACACATAATCGCACCAGTTATCCTAGCATTCAACTTATTTCTCACAGATAAATAGAAACCCACAGCGGTTGCTACTAAATGCACTATACGAATCAGATCTGCACTGATGGTAACAAGCGTAATCTGACCAGCAGGAGTATTCGCCAACGCCTCATTTGGCCTCAAATACGAGTATATACTAAAGAGGCATAACAGGAAATATACAATTACTGCAACTGCATACAACACCGTCTGTGCAATGTTTTCCACAGGTCGCGCCAGTACAGGCTCTTTCTCCACGTTCTCACGCAATTCCTCTCCAGACAATAATTCATCTAAGGTAACCTCCAAAATAGTGGCAACCTTTTTAGCCATCAACAAGTCCGGATAACGTGCCCCACATTCCCAACGAGACACTGCCTGTCTGGTAACGTACAGCTTCTCTGCCAAGGTCTGCTGTGTCATTCCTTTTTCTTCTCTGATTTGTTTTAATTTCTCTCCGAATTCCACCATAAATATGCTCCTTTCTACTCGGATTTGTAAGCATATTCATTGTACAGTGTCCTCATTTCCCATGAAAGAAACACCCTGCATTTCCTGTGTAAACAATATGGTAACATGGGTATTTTCGGTATTCTCATTACTTCCGCAGGCGGGCATAACCGTGTTCTCATTGCTTCCGCAGACAATCATAACCATATTCTACACGGACACGCTTCCGCTCCGTATCTCTCGTAACGGACACTAAATTCGCAGGGCGCTAACGCTTCTGCTCATTAAGTGCCGACGTTCGGTAAGGGTCCTTTGTAGAACACAGTTATGCTCGCCTGCTGGGATACCAAAATATAGAATATGGTTATACTCACCTGCGAAAGGAGTCCATGATGTAGCTAACCCCTCGGTATCTGCTGTGTAATACAATGGATGTTACCACCACCGATTAGTATATCACGGGAATAAATCTGTACCACTTCACGAGTAGGGAAAAGTTTCTGTAAAACAGCCTTTGCTTGCTCGTCAGCGGGATCGTTAAATCCCGGCATAACGATATGGTTATTGGCAATGTAAAAGTTCACATAGGAAGCTGCTAATCGTTCTCCCGGAGTGCGGGTGGGCTCGTCCTGACAGTAATCTAAACCTTCACACTCCTGTGCAGTGATAGTGACTGGTTTAGGCAAAGGAAGCTTGTGAACTTTAATAGGTCTTCCTTTTGCGTCTACCGATTGTTCTAACACTTTTAAGCAAGCATTAGACATCTCATACTGCACATCTGAAGTATCATCCGTCCAAGCAAGCACTACTTCTCCCGGTGCTACGAAAGCACAGATGTTATCCACATGTTCGTTAGTTTCATCGTTGTAGATTCCACATGGAAGCCAAATGATGGTGGATACATTCAAATATTCTTTCAGTTCTCCCTCTATCTCTTCCTTGCTCATATGAGGATTACGTCCCTCACTTAAGAGACATGCTTCCGTTACCATGCAGGTTCCTTCGCCATCCACATGAATAGAGCCACCCTCTAGGATAAAGTCACGCTTATTATACGCATCTTTATCCATCAAGTCGCAGAGCTTTCTCGCCATCTTATTGTCGTTATCCCATGGAAAATACAAGCCGTCATGCAATCCACCCCAAGCATTGAATCCCCAGTCAATACCACGGACTTCTCCCTTGCCGTTCTTCACAAAGGTAGGGCAATAATCCCTTGCCCAAGCGTCATCGTTAGACATCTCAACTACACGGATATGGTCTGGAAGCAAGGCTCTAGCATTGTCATACTGCTTTGCACTTGCACAGACAGTCAGCTTCTCAGAGCGAGCAATTGCCTCTGCTATCTGCACAAAAGCTTTGCGTGCCGCATAAGCTCCGTACTGCCAAGAGTCTGAACGTTCTGGAAAAATCATGATACAGCCTTCATGACTATCATATTCTGCAGGCATGTAAAAGCCATCCTGCTTAGGGGTGGAATCGTTGATTATACGCATGTTTTTCTCCGTTTAATACTAATTTCAGCTTTGGTTATGTATTCGCCCCACATAACGCAAACCCTATCTCTCAATTGATTTCTATTCTTCGTCACAAGTCATGACTTTGGTCTAGGTTCTACATTGCTTTGTATCCCCTTTGCGAACATCATAATCTCGACTTGAAATCTTTATACCCAAATCTTTTCACCACTTCACACTCTCCGTTTTTCTTATGAAGCACAATATCAGGAAGTGCCATTCCGTTAAAGGTATTATTTTTCACCATGGAGTAAATCGCCATATCTTCAAACACCAATCTGTCTCCTTCTTGCAAAGGCGCATCAAAAGAATATTCTCCAATGACATCCCCTGCCAAGCAGGTAGGTCCGCCAAGGCGGTAGGTATGGGCTTTCTCCTGTGGCATACCGCTGTTCTGTAGAGGTGGACGATAAGGCATCTCCAACACATCTGGCATATGGCATGCGGCAGAGGTATCCAAGATAGCAATATTCATACTGTTGTACTGGGTCTCCAATACGGTAGTTACTAAATATCCTGCATTCAAAGCAATGGCCTCGCCCGGCTCTAAGTATACAGTTAATCCATAGGTATCCTGCATATGTCGGATGCACTTCTCCAAGCGAGAAATGTCATAGTCTTCCCTCGTAATGTGATGTCCGCCACCGAAGTTCACCCATTTCATTCCACCCAAATATTTGCCGAATTTCTCCTCGAAAGCCTCCAAGGTCTGTTCCAAATCATCGGAATTCTGCTCACAAAGGGTATGGAAATGCAAGCCATCCAACATATCTAACAACTTCACATTGGCATCCACGCCATCCACAAAATTCTCCAAGGTAACTCCCAGTCTGGAACCTGGTGCACAAGGGTCATAGATTGCATGCCCTTCCTGAGTAGAATGCTCTGGATTCACACGCAGACCAATGCTTTTGCCTGCTGCCTTGGCACTGGCACCGTATTTCTCAACTTGTTTCCAAGAATTAAAGACAATGTGGTCGCAGTATTCCAAGATTTCTTTCCATTCTGACTCCTTATAAGCAGGAGAAAAAATATGATTCTCACATACTTTTCCTCTTGCTTTCATGGGAGCTACCATCTCCTCTGCGCCAAGTCTTGCTTCGTACAATCCGCTAGCAGTTGCACCACACAAGTATTCGCCAATCATAGGATAAAGGGCATACATAGAGAATGCCTTTTGTGCTAGCAAAATGCGTGCACCAGTCCTCTCCATGACGCCTGTTAGGATATTCAAATTTTTCTCAATTAAGGCTTCATCCACTACATAACAAGGAGTAGCTAATTCGTTTATATTCATTACTTATATCTATCTCCATATCCGTTTTCATTCACACAGTAAACCTTTACCGCCAATAGTGTTTCATGAAATCTCTGTTACAAGCATTTATGTCAAGCATCACAATCACCAATGCTCATACGTTTCATTAATCTACCAAAGTAGGATTCTCATCCACTACCCAAGGAAGTCCATATTCATTCAATGCTTCCATGAATGGGTCTGGATCAAACTCTTCCACGTTAAATACACCAGCTTTTTTCCAAGTGCCGTTCATCACAAGCATCGCACCAATCATAGCAGGTACACCAGTGGTATAAGAGATTGCCTGTGAACCAACCTCTTTGTAACATTCCTGATGGTCACATACATTGTAGATGTAGATAGACTTCTCTTTGCCGTCCTTGATACCAGTGAAGATACAACCAATGTTGGTCTTACCTACAGTACGAGGTCCTAAAGATGCTGGGTCTGGCAACAATGCTTTTAAGAACTGGATAGGTACGATTTCTTTGCCCTCGAACACAACAGGGTCAGTACGAAGCATACCCACATTTTCTAAGCATTTCATATGTGTTAAGTAGCTCTGTCCAAAGGTCATGAAAAAACGAATTCTCTTCACGCCAGGAATATTCTTTGCAAGAGATTCAATCTCTTCATGATGAAGAAGGTACATATCCTTCATTCCTACCTGATCGAAATTATACTCTCTCTTAATCTCCATTGGCTCGGTCTCAACCCAATGACCATTCTCCCAATAAGAACCGTTAGCAGACACCTCACGAAGGTTAATTTCTGGGTTAAAATTAGTTGCAAATGGGTAACCATGGTCGCCACCATTGCAGTCCAAAATATCAATATAGTGAATCTCATCAAAGTAATGTTTTAACGCGTAAGCAGAGAATACGCTGGTTACGCCCGGGTCAAAACCGCTTCCCAAAAGGCCAGTGATTCCAGCTTCTTTAAAACGCTCCTGATATGCCCACTGCCAAGAATAATCGAAATATGCAGTGAAGCCTTCTTCCTTACAACGTTTCTCGTAGATAGCTCTCCACTCTGGATCTTCTGTATCCTCAGCTTCATAGTTAGCAGTGTCGATGTAGTCCACGCCGCATGCCAAACACGCATCCATGATAGTCAAATCCTGATATGGAAGTGCAAGATTTAATACCACCTTAGGCTGCTCCTTTTTAATTAAAGCAATAACTTCCTCTACTTTATCTGCATCTACCTGAGCAGTAGTAATCTTTGCTTTACTGGTCTTCTCTAACTTTTCTTTTAATGCATCACATTTGCTAACTGTACGGCTTGCAATGCAGATTTCCTCAAAGGTATCTGCCTTCATTGCACATTTACTAATTGCTACACTTGCTACACCACCGCAGCCAATAATTAAAATTTTTCCCATTTTTCTCTTCCTTTACCTAATATATTTTCAATTAAATTGCATTCCAATATAACACAAACAGTAAAACACAGCCCCATGCATTACCTGTTTTATCTTTTACCAATAACATGCCATAGATTAACAACATTGTTACTAACATCTGTAAAATAGCATCTGGTGTAACTCCGACAGCTCCATGCACAAGAATGCACATAATGGCACAAACAATTGCTCCCCAGTTTAAAAATTTGTTTGAGGATGGATAGCGCTGATTGATTTTATCACTGATAACCACATAATTAAAGCCTTCAAAGAATCCCCAGCAAATAGCGGTAATCAGCATTCCTAATACATTACTTGGGAAACCGCTTGCCAACACATCACTTGTGAGATTTACATCAAAAAAAGGAAACCATGCATGAATATCTCCAGACCACCAGCTATATAGAAAATCTGGCACACAACACATTGCAGTTAAAAGAATGGTCATTCCTAACCCCTTTTTCTGCAAGCCAAAACTGCAAAAGCTCTCTTTACGCAAAATACATACAATCGTGATGCCCAATCCAGCCAGCCCATACTGAAAAATTCCACCCATAAATAGAACTCTTAAAACCGCAGGGATGGAAGCATCATAGGCAATGGCATTGATTTGCTTACCAAATATGCTAAAAATCACTAAAATTGCAACACTAGTAAGCACTATAATCCATAAATCTACATCCAATTGTTTTTTCTTCTCTTTTGTTAACATTTTCTCGTCTCCTTTAATCTACGTCTTCTACTCTGTTTAACAACTGCTCTACATAGGCAGGCAAATAGAAAGAACCTTTATGCAGATTGGTGGTATAATATTTGCATTCCAGTCCAAGACTCTCCCACTCACTGACACGCATGTCATGTACTGGATGATACTTTTTAGAAGCAAACCCGAACAACCAATGCCCTGAAGGGTAGGTTGGAATATGCACCTGATATACGCGACTGATTGGAAAACTCTCCACAATACGCTTGTGTGCACGCTGGCAAGCTCTTGCATCTTCCTCATAAAAAGGGCTCTCGTGTTGATTCACCATAATGCCGTCTTCCTTCAACGCCTTATAGCAGTTGCCGTAGAACTCCTTGGTAAAAAGTCCTTCGCCTGGTCCAAATGGGTCCGTAGAATCTACGATAATTAGGTCATATTCATTCTCTTTGGAGCGAATGAAACGAAGACCATCCTCGTAGTAAATATGTACACGTTCATCATCTAGCTTACTGCTAGTCAATGGTAAATACTCTCTACACACCTTAACAACTTGCTCATCAATTTCCACCAAATCAATGGATTCGATGTTTTCATATCTGGTAAGTTCACGTACAACACCACCATCTCCACCGCCAATTACCAACACTTTTTTCGCGTTAGGATGCACCGCCATAGGTACATGGGTAATCATCTCATGGTAGATGAATTCGTCCTTTTCTGTCATCATCATAAAACCATCCAAGGTTAGGAATCGCCCAAATTCCTTGGACTCAAATATATCAATTCTCTGAAAATCACTTTGCCCGCTGTAAAGCTGCTTATCCACGCGGATGGAAAACTTTACATCGGGTGTGTGAGGTTCTGAAAACCAAAGTTCCATTATGCCCATATCTCCTTTAACACATTTAAATGTTCTATCGCTGCATCCTCTGGTCCTGTCATAGAGCAGCCCTTTTCCTTAGCATAAGCAATGTATTCCAGAATTTCTCTGGTAATCTCCTCGCCCGGTGCCAAAATTGGAATACCCGGTGGATAACACATGACAAATTCGCTACATACACGTCCTTCTGTCTCCATAAGAGGAAGGGATTCTTTTTCTGCATAAAATGCGCTCTGAGGTGACACCGCCACCTTAGGGTCAATATATTCCTGAGTAAACATGCCCACGCTATCTCTTTTATACTTACGCTTAATCTCCGCAAGAGCACTTACTAATCGCTCAATCTCACGTTCTCTGTCACCGATGGAAATATACGCCAATACATTGGCAATATCGCCAAGCTCCATCTGAATGTCGTATTCATCTCGTAGGATGTCATAGACTTCAATTCCTGCCAGTCCGATTCCAAGGGTATTAACGGTCAACTTAGTCTTGTCAAAAGCGTAAATGCTATCGCCGTTTACCAGTTCTTCCGTATAGGCATAATAACCACCAATCTTGTTAATCTCCGCTCTGGCATACTCAGCAAACGCTGTTACCTTAGCGAATTCCTCTGCCCCGCGAAGAGCAAGATTCCTACGAGATATATCTAAGCTAGCCAATAGCAAATAGGATGCACTTGTGGTCTGTGTTAAGTTAATAATCTGGCGCACATAGCCCGGATTCATATTAGGTCCGATTAGTAAAAATGAACTCTGGGTCAAACTACCGCCTGACTTATGCATACTGACAGACGCCATATCTGCCCCTGCTGCCATACCAGATATAGGCATATTTTCTCCAAAATAGAAATGGGTTCCATGTGCCTCATCTACCAATACTTTCATACCATGGGCATGAGCTAATTTCACAATACTTTTCAGGTCTGAACAGATTCCATAATAGGTTGGATTATTTACTAGTACTGCCACTGCATCAGGATTCTCTCGAATGGCTTGTTCTACCTGAGATACCTTCATGCCAAGTGCAATGCCCAGCTTATCATCCATGTCTGGGTTTACATAAATTGGAATTGCTCCATTCAACACCAACGCATTGATGACACTTCTATGTACATTACGTGGAAGAATGACTTTATCGCCTTTTTTACTGACGCTGAGTACCATGCTCTGCACGGAAGAGGTTGTGCCTCCCACCATGAGAAAAGCATATGCCGCTCCAAAAGCTTCTGCCGCCATCTCCTCTGCTTCACGAATAATGGATACTGGATGACACAGATTATCCAAAGGCTTCATACTGTTTACATCAATGCCTACGCACTGCTGTCCCAGCAACTCCACCAATTCTGGATTACCTCTGCCTCTTTTATGGCCCGGCACGTCAAAAGGCACTATTCTATTTTTACGGAATTCTTCTAAAGCCTCATAAATAGGAGCTTTCGCTTGATTATATCTTCCCATATCCTTCTCCTTCAGGCTTATGCTCTCCTCAACTGTAATCCCTTCAATAGAATCTTAATTGCCTAATGTCATAAACCTAGTAAATATTTCTACCACTAAAAATTTCAATCATTTCTTTGCGTAAATTATTGGTAATCTCCAATCTAGTCTTAGGTGGCAGCTCATATACATCACTGTTGAATAAGTAATTCTGCAAATCCATCTCTTTAATCAACATCTTGGTATGGAACATATTTGCCTCATACACGTTGATGTCCACCGCATCGTATCTATGTAAAGTCTCTTGTTTGATATAGTCCTGAATGGACGTCATGTGGTGATCCATGAAAAGCTTATGACCGCCCATATCTCTGGTAAATCCACGCACACGATAGTCCATGGTAATAATGTCTGAATCAAAAGAACCAATTAGGTAATCCAAAGTAGATAGCGGAGTAATCTCACCGCAGGTAGCAACATCAATATCCACACGAAAAGTAGCAATACTGGTCTCTGGATGATACTCAGGATAGGTGTGCACCGTAATATGACTTTTATCCAAATGTGCCACGGTAGTATCTCCGGCTGGTATCATACTTTCTTCCGCAATCAAAATCGTTACTGACGAACCCTGTGGCTCATAGTCCTGACTGGAAATATTCAGCACCGTAGCACCAATCATATCTGTTACGTTGGTCAGAATGTTGGTGAGACGCTCCGAGTTATACTGCTCATCAATATAGGCAATGTAATCCTTTTGTTCTCGTTGGGTTTTGGCATAACACACATCATAGATGTTGAAGCTTAAGGACTTGGTTAAATTGTTAAATCCGTACAGTGTTATCTTGTCGCTCATAAGTTACCTCTCTTACTTAAAACATTTCTCTGTTCAGAGCCAAGCATCTCGAAAATCACAGATTTTCTTCGATGTGGCGTATCCGCCAAATAGAATCACATAGAAATGCACTCTCGAATGCAAGCATTCATCGTGCATTCCTATATGATTCTGCTTGGCTCTGAACAAAACAAAAAACGAGTAATGCTTGCACACTACTCGTTAATTATCTGTCATACCACTGTCTTGTCACCTGTCTATACACCTTGCGATACAACACATACATGCATCCCAAGTGTCATTTGGCGATTCATCGTCATTCATCTCAAATTAATATACAACGTAAACAGATATTTGGTTTTTAGAGTCTATATAGCAAATATTTTACTTTTACTACTCTTATTGACCGTTTCACAAGTTAGATGTGCATTTGCACTGGTTTATAGTCACCAACTTATAAAATTTGAGCTTTTAACTCAATCAATAAGGCAACCTACGTTGCCGCGCGGCAGTTGACCCGGCTGTCCGATTGGCCTTAACTTATTGCATTGCAACAAGTGGTCTAAAAATATTTGCATGGAAGACTCATCAAAAATCCGTTTTCCATACTCGCTCACTTTAACACAGAGATGTAAGAAAGTCAATTATTAAGTTTATATTTTTTTTTAATTTAGGGCTATTTTCAAATATTACTTATTGATTTTATAAAATACCGCATCTATACGTCAACGCTTTGCTTCTGCCGTAGGATATAAGGATACCGATACCGTACGTTCCTGCGTCTCTAGAGTCAGCAGTAAGGGGTCTGTTACCGGAACATGCTCGAAATAGAATTCCGGTGGTTCTCCTTTGAATTCAAACAGAATTCCATCGCAATACAATGCCACTCTTTTTTGATTACTATATACAGTAAAAGAACAAGTACCATCCTCTTCAAATTGTAGAGAAGATATAGACATATGCAAAAATGGAATGTTGCTCCATTTAGCAAAATAATAGTAATACCCATCCGTATTCCAATCTCTTGGTAATACTAACCCCAGCATATTTTCCTTTTGAATCTCCTGTTGTTCCCCTAATAATAGCCCCATTTCATAAGCCACCGTAGATAATTTTGCATTTATTTTTTCTGCATAAATCACATTTGCACCTAGTCTGCAAATTTCTCTCATATCCTCTTTTATCCAAGATGGTATTTCCCCATTTACGTTTAGAAAATCCGTATAAGTTACCCCTCGCATGGAAAAAGGGTGATCATTCAAGTACCATCCCCTCTGTCCACGTTCTTCTAGCGTATAAATTGGGAAAATCTCCTCCATACTCTCCACCACCATACATTTGCCCCTTTCTGCTCTATACAAGGTAGCACGTAACGTATAGCAATAAGGGTCTTGTATGGAATTCCATAAATGCGGATGCAATATCATGCCTTTTACCGGCTGTGCAAGGCTCATTGGATGCCCACATATGAGCACCTCCTGCATGTCCGCATCATAGATTGTTACCTGCAATTCATCCTGCTCTTCCATAATTACAGTCTCAAAATCAAAAGTGAATTCTACATGGGCTTTGCCATTTTCTACTCGTATTTCTTGTTTACTCAGCCACACTAGAATTCCTCCTCTCCTTCAAAATCTCTGTATTCTTCTTTACCTTATCTCTGGTCAAGGGATACCAGAACTGGATGATTAGGAACACAAGTAGGTAACACACACCGGGTATCAGCGTCGCCACAGTGTACACTCGCTCCGCCACTTCAGGGGTTTGAGATGTGGCCTCGGATACATAGCCTATCGCAGTCAGCGCAAATCCACCAACACCGCCAGCCAATGCCTGACCAAGTTTTCGAGCGAAGGAGTACACTGCATACACCGTTCCATCCTCTCGTTTCCCAGTCTCTACCTCTTGATAGTCTATGATATCCGTAATGAATGCCCAAGTAATCATGTTGAACAGACCTGCGCCAATCATAGCTACAAAAAGAATTGCCAAAAACAAGGGAATACTTTTCACACGGAGCACGAAAAGTAATAGATACACTACGCCCGCCAACAACATTCCTGCTGCACCAGCTTCTTTTTTGCCAAAACGAACAACTATCTTCGAGATAAAAGGAGCAATTACCAACATACCTACTACCATGATAATATTGAGTGCTATAAGAGCTTTTGTGTTGCGGAAATAGTCTAAGAACAAATAGTTATTCATGGTCTGTCCTAACAAGTTCGCCAGAAGTAACACCAACGCAGAAGCAACCGTAGATATGAGTGGGCGATTCTTGGCAAGGCTAAGAAGCATAGCCCCTATACCATCGTTTTCACCCGTTTTAGCTTGATCCATTCTGTCTTCCTTGCTCGTCACATTCGATGCTACAGTAACCTTCTCTCCTGTTGAGTCCTTTCTATTCTGCTCTCGCATAATTTTCTTGTCACACTGGCGCATCGCTTTCCCACTTCCCTTGGATTCAAAGGTAACTCTCTCCGTACACCACCAATAACAAATGAGATAACATACCACCGACAATATACCAAATACAATTGCCGTCAATGTAAAGCGCTCGGGAAGAACCACTTGATTGCCTGCGACATCTGTGTCATAAACAATCAATGGCACCAGCACTCCAATTACCAACCCCGCCAAACTAGCACCCATACTACGATACGTAGACAAAGAAGCTCTATCCCCTGCATCCGCACTAATTACAGATGCCATAGAACCATATGGGATATTCAAAGCTGTATAACAAAAGCTACTCCATAACACATATGTGATTGACACATATGTCATTTTGGCCACATAGGACCAATCTCTTACAAAATACATATACATTAATGTACTGATAATCGCCATTGGTACACACATTCTTCGTATCCAAGGCCGAAATCGTCCATCCTGTGAGGGCCTGGCTCTATCTACAATCTGGCCCATGGTAACATCAGTAAATGCATCTACGATTCTTGCAAGTAGAAATAATGTACCTACCACAGAACCACTCAATCCCAGAACCTTTGTATAGAACACCATTAAGTAACTACTGGCAAACACAAAGCTAAAATTATTCCCCAAATCTCCAAACAGGTATCCCCATTTATCTCGCCATCCGAACGGACGAGATATTCGCATATCTCTGCCAGTTTCTCCGTTTCCCAATTTAGTCTCCCTTATATCTGTCATAATGTTCCTCACTTCTACGCACATTCTCAGTACTTACGTTTATTCTATTTCTATATTTCCCCAAAGGAACAAAAATATGCGTCTTGCGAAAAATGCTTTTTATGCGATTTTTAAAAGAAAAAGCTAGGCATTCGCCTTATGGCGAAACCTAGCTCATTCGTGTTCTTTATTTATAAAATCTACTAAAAAATATTTCATCAACCTTCTTGTAAGTTAACATAATATACTTGCTATTCTATTTCCTTTTTGGAAGTAACGAAAAAACAAGTAAGATGGGCGCTATTACTACTAACGGGAAAATATACCGAAGTAGTACAATAGGACCTAATAAACATGTCCCCAAATGCATTAATGGATAAAGACACAATAATGCTTGTTTCTTTTGTTTACAATACAGTGCCATAACAAACGCCAATAATAATATCCAACAATACGTTGCCGCTTTAAATAGAATTGATATAACAGGCCATTCATAAAATGCATTGGCACTGACTATTTCTTCCAAAATCTTTTCTAACCATGGTAACTTAGATATGTGTTCCACACCTACAAAAGCATCACTTTGCGAAGAATTATATGTGTAAATAGCTCCCATACGTTCTTCTATTCCCACACCCAAAATCTCCGCAAAAGAAGTATCATCCAAAAACCAATATCCCCTAGTCAGTTCCATAAACGCATCTATATATTCATTAGGATATTTCAGTCCTAATTTAGCCCAATCTGCAATTGTTTGTTTCCATTCTGGTAACCATATTGTATAAAACGTTGCACTCGCCTTCATTGGATCAGACAAGCCTGGTATGTACTCACACCATTCTTCTGCAGGAATATATTTGTCTATAAGCTCATATATATCAGGTTCCAATGTAGCACCATAAAGATTACCCACTCGAGCAAATTGTTGCGCCGGAACACTAAGCATCTCACCTGGCGAAGCATTAAAATGCGTTCCTACCGCGGCTTTTATGCCTAACATTCCACCTTTTCCTCCTAGTATAATTAAGAAACCTATGATAGCAATTCTCAAACGTTGTTTTTTCTCAACAAATATCAGAATTAAAACAAATGCCGCTATCGTCGCATAAAATGCATTATTACGAAACATAATCATTATGATTCCAGATAGCACCATGCATACATCTACAATATTCCGCTGTTTTTCATCTGCAAAATAAGTTCTTTCTAACATCAAAAGGAAAAACAATAGGAAAAGAGCACTAAAAAGTACATCTTTCGTGGTACACATCACTTGAACAGATACAAACGGGAACACCCCATAAAATGATACCCCCAACATAGTTGCCCATTTACGCTTTGTGACACGATAAAGCATATTACAAGAATACGCCATAATAGCGGACGTAATAAGCATTTGAAATAATTGAAAAAGTGCCATTCCAGTTTCATAAGAGCCTATCGCTTCTCCGATGTGTAAAAAAGCCCAAATAAGCCATGTATGTGCTAAAGGATGATGCGGATTAAAATAAGGGAATCCTAACATTGCTTCCTCTGCCTGACGGTGAAAATCGTAGGACATAATTGTTGGATAATATGCCAACCATACAGGAATCCAACATAACAAAATAACACCCCAACATATCAAAAACATCTTCTTTGGCTTCCATGGTGTCCCTTTATATTCCAAGCTCAAACCCTGTAGCTTATCAATTCCCTTAAAGATTAGATTTACAAAAGGAAAGGCTACAATAGAGAGGCATGCACTTCTGACCGCAATCATACCTTTTCCTTCAAATCCATAATCCAGCATCCCATTTTCCTGTAGCTGATAACCCATAATCATGCTGATAGAAAACAAGAAACTAATAAATACAGTAAAACGAAATCGACGTTTTCTAGCCTTTTCATCTGCTATCTCAAGCAATTCTTTCTCTGCCTGTCCAACAAGCCAATACATTCCTACAAACAACATTACAGAGAATACACTAAAGGAAAACACCTGACTTCCAGACAACTCCATGGTATAGCAAAATCCATAGGTACCCAAAAATGCTAATACTATTTTGATAATAAGGTCCTTTTTTGCGATTATCTTTTGCTGAAACTGCTTAAGTATATCCACGCTTCATCCTCCCAAAGTTCTCACAAATTACCCCTATGATAACATAATCTATAACTTTATTCTAGTATCACACATAAATTGCCACTCACGCTAGGTATAATTTCTTTCTCTTAGTTTCTACTATATACCCACTGGAATTTCTGCATTTGCGTAAACATTAGCAGCATTACCTGTAAAATGAACTTTTACCACATTTTCCCCTTTCTTTAGGTATTTCCCTATTGAGAAAACATGTGGCTCATATAAACTAAATCCCGCAAAGACACCATTACAATAACATTCTGCCATTTCCTGACCGTTACAAGAAAATTGCATACTAGACATTGGCTCCAAAATCTGCATGGTTCTTGCGTATATCATGCAATTTTTCTCTGATGATTCTAATGATAATTCGTTTGTCCAATCACCTAAATCTCTCGCTACATCCTCATTCCTACAAGCTATGCCTTGCTCCGCCATAATTATCGCAATGGTTTCACAAGATTTCAACTGTATATCAAACGCAGTTCCCTTGTCCAATGTCTTACATGCTATCGCATAATAGTCCCCCTCCCACATGCGAAATACAATAGGAAATGCCTTTTCAGGTACTATAACAGTGGTATTTATGGTATCTTCACCCTCATTGCAGAACAAATATGTTACATTACCATTCTTATGTATTTTACTTACTCGTAGATTTGGCTCCTGAGAACTTGTTTCGACGATTTTGCATGTGATGTCCTCTGACGTAGTAACTACACGCACTCCTTCTAAGGTAGGATTAGCATTGATAGCATCCAACACTATGCTATACCGGTAAACTCCTATACATAACTTCCCTTGTTCTAACTTACACTCTTTTAGCAATGCTACTGGCAAATAGTTAAACTCTATCTGATGCTCATACAAGTACGCTACTTCTTTGTAAGGTACTTTGTTATTGTCACAAAGCACCGCTACCTGTGCTCCATTTTGGGAGTCCGTCATTAGATATGAGAACCGCTTCATATAATCTGATATTTGCTTGTAATGCTGCCACCAAATGTTATTAGGACCTACATCCGGTGGACGCTCATCCTTTCTGTCCCCTTCCACACTGTAATAAAAAGCGTGCGGAACAAATAAATTCACCCCTCGCATTCCTAGCCAATTAATATACCATATCATATCTTTACCAGTAAAATACCAAGGAATATTCCCACGATTACATACGCCAAAGCATTCATTGGCATTTCGTCTGCGACCTAGACATCTTGCTATATCTGCCGTTAATTTCGCCTGTACTGAGTCAAATTCACACAGTCCTCCTGTCTCAGGAGACACGCGTCTGAGTATCAGATCCTGCCCCGGAATATGAAAATATAATTCTTCCTCCACATCATCGCTAGCTTCTGGGTGTCCCATCAGCATAATTCCATGAGATTCACACCAATTAGATAGCTTTGCATAAAATATTTCACGCAAATTCTTCTTGATAAGCTTGTGATAAATTTCCGTAGTAGCATTTTCTTTTCCTTCAAATAAGGCGCTTAATTCCTCTATCTTACCACCCTGTTTGGAAAGCTCCTGCTCCATACCCTTTACCCATTCATGATATCCCACCGTATTACGTCCTAATGCACTTGGTTCATCTGTAAAAAAAGCAATAATGGTAGTCCCAAAATATTCTTTTAGCTCTTCATAATACTTGTCATGGGTAAGACGAATAAATTCATCCACTGCTTCTGGATTCAAAATATCCGCAGATTTCGGAGCCCGTACTTCTCCATCGTCTTCTCCAAAATGAATACCACGAATAGTTCCATGAGTGAAGCCGTATGCAATGCATCTGCCATCTGACAACCTAGCAATACACTCCATATTATCCTGCAGTTCACTCTCCTGCACCAACGTAATCCCCCGGGAGGCATATTCAGGATTCCTTTCCACCACCATACCATGAGCAGAGCCTGAGGGATACATAGCCTCATCATACAGTACGATCTGCATATCCAATGATGCCGCAATCCCCACAATCATACGCATTACATTAAAATACGCCTCTGACAAATACGGCAACTCTTTGGGCACTCCAATTCTAGGATGCAATACAATTCCATGAACACCCTTATCTACATAATCCTTTAATTGCGCTTCTATCTTTTCCCTATCTGGTGCATCGTTAAAAAACCAGAAAGGAATGGGTGTAAACTCCTTGTTGGGTTGCTTCAACTCTTGTATAAATCTTTTACTTTTTGTTTCTTCTTTCACCGTTTTATCCCCACCTATATATTCTTTGTCCTATCATACCTATAGACCGAATTTACCCATAAATGCTTTAATACTATCGCTAGCCTTCTCCAAAGTAGCAACCGCTTCATTTACATTCTCTAATGTCTTTGTTAATTCCTCCGTATCCAGCCCTTCAACAGCTGCATTCAAAGCCTCAACATCTAGAGAAGATACTTGTTCCGATACCCTTTCCCAATCTACAGAAGTCATGGCAGTCTTTAGTTCCTGCAAGGAATCACTTACCGCTAAAAAATCAACTGCTGATAATTCCTGCACCAAAGGCTCAATATCCTTTATATATTCATCCATTTTTCCCATCACCAAGAATCCCCCTACTAAAAGGAATATCATCAGCGCAGATGTAATCATACAAAAGATTCGTGTTAATTTTAGCTCTTTTTGTAACTGTACCATTGTTTGTTCCATACTAGCACCTCCATACAAATAATAGCTTATGCTCTTTGTTTCATTTTAAAATTAACATTTTTCAACGTCAAGATTACTAAAGTACAAATACTGTGCAAGTTTAAGCAATATCCTCTCTTCTTACGCATATTTCCACCCAAAAAGGAGTAGCTTTCGCTACTCCTGCCAATGTAATCTATGTAATTCACCTTCCATCTGCATGTCGTTAAAACCATTCTGACGCAATGCTTCGTATAATACGACAGCTACAGAATTGGACAAGTTCAAGGAACGAATTGCAGGTAACATAGGGATACGAATACATGTCTCCTCATAGTCTACCAGAATCTCTTCTGGGATTCCTGCACTTTCCTTTCCAAACATAATAAAATCATCTGGACCAAACTGCACATCTGTATAGGTGTGCTTTGCCTTAGTTGTGGCCATCCAAATCTTTGCATTTGGGTGTTTCTCCTTGAACTCCTCGAAATTCACATAACGGTTCACGTCCAAGTGCTCCCAGTAGTCCATGCCAGCACGTTTAATTTCTTTCTCGTTTAGGCGAAAGCCCAGTGGCTCAATTAAGTGTAAGCTTGTACCTGTCGCCACGCAGGTACGGCCGATATTTCCTGTGTTTGCCGGAATCTCCGGCTGGTGTAATACTATATGCATTGTTTTGCCTTTCTGGAATGGGACGCCCTGCACCCCGTATATTCTACACGCGACACGCTCTCGCTCCGTAAACAACGTAGCAGTACTAAGCTCGAAATGCGCTGTCGCTTTTTCTCGCTAAGTGCTGACGTTGTTTAAGGGTCGCTTTGTAGAACACACGGCGCGCAGGGCTCATACATTCGCATTTTGTTAAATTATACTTAATGAATACAAAGTCCGCAGGTTGCTTCGCTCCTGCTTGTTAGGTGAGGACACTCAGTAAATAGTACCCTGTATACCCACTCTGCAAGCATCCACACATCCTTACAAATAATTAGAGTTATCTCGAAGAAGCAGTTGCCTTTTATCGTAAGTTCTAACGAACCCGCAGGGGAGTGGACGGGCGTGAATGTTTTTTCACGACTCGAAGGCGTGTGAACAAAACATTCATCCCGTCCACTCCCCGGAACTCGCCCACAACGTTACGACTAGGACCCCTGCTCCTCGCGGAGTTTGTTAACAAAGTGCTCTAAGCGTCCAATCGCCACCCTGAGGTTCTCTAGAGAGTACGCATAAGAGATACGAAGGAAGCCTTCGCCGCTGTCTCCGAAAGCGGTACCTGGAACAGCAGCCACTTTTTCTTCTTCTAGGAAGCGAGTTGCAAATTCATCACTGGTCATGCCGAATTCTTTGATGCATGGGAATACATAGAATGCACCATATGGCTCAAAGCATTCTAAGCCCATTCTACGGAAGGAATCCATTAGGAATCTTCTACGCTGGTTGTATGCTTTACGCATTTCTGCTACATCTTCATCACCGTTTTTCAATGCTTCTACCGCAGCGTACTGACTAGTAGTAGGTGCACACATAATGGCAAACTGATGAATCTTGGTCATTTGTGCAATAATTTCCTTTGGTCCACATGCGTATCCAAGTCTCCATCCTGTCATAGCATATGATTTAGAGAAACCGTTAATAAGAATGGTTCTCTCCTGCATGCCTGGAAGGCTTGCGATGGATACGTGCTCGCCTTTGTATGTAAGTTCTGAATAGATTTCATCCGACATGACAAAAATGTCATGTTTAATAATTACTTCTGCAATGGCCTCTAAATCCGCTTTTTCCATAATGGCACCAGTTGGATTATTAGGGAAAGGAAGGATTAACACCTTGGTCTTGTCAGTAATTGCATCTTCTAATTCTTGTGCAGTAAGGCGGAATTCATTCTCTGCTTTTAAGTCGATAATAACAGGAACACCACCTGCTAGTACAGCACATGGCTCATAAGATACATAGCTAGGTTGTGGAATCAATACTTCGTCTCCAGGATTTAACATAGCACGAAGTCCCATATCAATCGCTTCGGAACCACCTACGGTTACTAACACCTCTGTAGCATAATCATACTCTACATTTACTTTTCTTTTTAAATAATTACAAATCTCCACTTTCAGCTCTTTCAAGCCAGAATTGGAGGTATAGAAGGTTCTTCCTTTTTCCAAGGAAGAGATACCTACATCACGAATATGCCATGGAGTATCAAAGTCAGGTTCACCAACACCCAGAGAGATTGCGTCCTTCATCTCACTTACAATATCGAAGAACTTACGAATACCCGATGGCTTAATCTCTACAACTTTATCTGCTAATGGATTTCTCATGGGGTAATCATCTCTCTTTCATCTTCTGGTTTCTGCTTAAATACAGTACCATGATCTTTATATTTCTTTAAAATGAAATGTGTTGCAGTACTCAATACAGTATCCAATGGCGCAAGCTTATCTGATACAAAGCTTGATACCTCACGTAAGGTCTTACCTTCGATAATAACCATCAAATCATAACCGCCAGACATTAAATAAACACTGCGTACCTCTGGATATTTGTAAATGCATTCTGCAATAGAGTCAAATCCCTGTCCTCTCTGAGGAGTTACACGCACTTCGATTAATGCACTGACTTTATCAATAGTTGTAGTATCCCAATTAATTAAAGTATGGTATCCACAGATAATGCCTTCTGCTTCCAATGCAGCAAGCTCATTCACTACATCAATCTCTTCTACTCCTAAGATTACCGCCAATTCTTTTAAATCAATACGGCTATTTCTCTCAATAATCGCTAATAATTCTTCTCTCATAATTTCATCCTTTCTCAAATATCTATATGCTTATGAATTCATCCCATATGTGTAGATAGCGTCTGTCTTAGGTCTATCCATATATCGAACCTCATCATCATTCATGATAATTCTATCGTTACTATCTGTAATCTTACCAATAATGGTAGCAGGAATACCCTGCTCATGCAATGTTGCCACAAGACCTAACCCATCCTCTGCGGTCATAATCATGCAGCCTCCACATAATAATTCATATGGATTACAGTTGCATCGCTCACATACTTCCACTGTCTCTTGACGTAGTGGGATTTTCTTCAAATCAATTGTTAGTCCAACGCCCGAACGCTCTGCCATCTCCCAAAGGGCTGCAAAAATTCCGCCCTCATTGGCATTATGCATCGCATAAACGCCGGACTTAATGGCGGTGGCAGCCTCCGGAATTATAGATAAGAACTGCTGAAAGCTTGCAGCTTCATCCACTAGATATGCTGGATATCTCTGCAAAAGATGTTCTCTGTTCACTTCCGCCAACATAGCAGTTCCTTCTAGACCAATCCATTTGGTCAGTACAATGTCCTGTCCTGGTACTGGCTTTTGCTTACTAATATCATAATCTTCTATTAATCTACCAAAACCAATAACGGTTACTACTGGTTCTTTTACAATCTCCATTACTTTAGTATCTACGCCTGCAATCTGAATATTACATGCGCCACATATCTTCTGTGCATCCAGAATCATTTGCTTAATACGGTATTCTTCTGTAGATTTAGGCATCATCATAGATAACGTAACAGCAAAGCACTCTGCACCAGCAGCTGCCAAATCATTCAGGCACCGCTGTATCAAATGCTCCATAGAAATTCTAAGGGGCGCTTCTTTCTCTGTATCGGTTTCTATTTTTACCACTGCCTGTTCTGTGGCAGTAACCATTTTTTCGGTATTATTAAGCGAAAAAATGGCGCAGTCTACCCCTAGTCCTGCGCCACTTAATACTTCATTTCTCTTGGTCTTTATATGTTTCAATATGGAACGTTTGAATATGCTTTCCGATACTTTGCCGTTTTTCATACTTACTCCAAATCTGTTATTACTCTTCGCTGCTTTCTTCCACTACAACAGGTGTAGTCAAGTAAGCCACCACGTTCTGAACATGGTCAATATTAGATGTAGCAATCGCTGCCGTAATCTCATTATAAGCATTAGGATCTGCTGTTGCAGTACCAACTGTAGCATAGCGAGGGGTCATTTTGTAGGTACTATAATTTACTTCTTCTCTACTTACCTCTACGCCGTTTTCTTTAACAACCTTCCATAGCTTTGCTTTATATCCAATATGGGCACTTTCCTTCACGAAATATCCGATAGGTTGTGCTGCATCTGCGGTAATTACATCTACAGATGGGTTGATCACCTCAAGCACTTCGCTTTCATAGGTAACCGTGCGATTTGCATCTCGGTATTCTTTACCATAGATATTAAAGGTAATGTTTCTGCCTTTAATAATTCCTTCAATATAGATAGGATGTTCTGTATTATTCACAAAACAGAAATCCTTTCCTGCACTCTCTGCAATAGCTGCATCTGCCGCAGGAGAGACATAAGCAACAATCATAGAATGATTATGTCTCTGAGATATCTCCAACTCTGATAAAAGTACTGCATTATAAAGCGTAGTTGTAACCTGACAGATACCTCCACCAAGACTATCTACCACTTTTCCACTGGCATAAGAAGCCGCCATATAGTAGCCGTTTGCTTCTGTAAAAGGTGTTACCGCTTCTAATGCAGAAAATTCCTCGCCTGGATATAATGTAATTCCATTAATCAGATTACATCCATTGGTTACATTTCCCACGCGTGCTGCGCCAGATGAAGCAAATGATGTGGTATAGCTTCCTAATACATCCTGTACCACCGCCAATTCTTCGGCACTACCCTTTGGCTCACTCACTACCACATCCAATGCAATAGTGCTAGGCTTGTGATCCCACTCACCTGTTAAATAATCATACACCCTATCAATAGAGGTCTCCACATCTAATACATAACCAATCTGGCCATCTACTACCGTGAACACACCATTCTCTCTTTTTAAAGAGACATCCACTGCTTCCTGATCATATTTGGTACATTTACCTGCTATAATATCATTAATTGCTTGAATATCGAAATTCAATTCAATATCATATACATGATTCTCATGCTCTAAATCTTTTAGTGTCTTATATCTCTGGATAATATTTCCCTGTTCTCCAAGCTCCAGAGCTTCCTCAACCAAATCCGGATTCGCCCATGTGATTCCTAAATCTGCTGCGGTAACTTTTACTTCTTTATTATTAGCAGCCTGCAAGGTAATCTCCACCTGCGCCAAATCATTAACATACCCCTCAATTGCTGCGGTGGCCTCAATACGACTTTTACCAGATAAATCAATATCTCCCGCATATACCCCTGTCTTAATGGTATCCTGTTCCTTAGCTTGCACTGTTATGCCAAACATTAAGGCACTTACAAGGATAAGAACTAGCATACCGCTCTTTCTAATCCATTTCTTCATACTTAAACTCCTCAATAACTACTCACACCTCAAATCTTCCACACCACATTCATTGAATTAATAAATGAAATATGATAAAGTAGGAAGTAACATTGCAACCACAATAATTGCAATAATCACAGCAGAAACACGCTGTTTTGTTTTTTTATTATTCATATTAAACATTGGCAAAACTCCTATTTGTTTAGAAAATTTACTTGACAAACTCTGAAAGGATATTATATATGAAATTCCCCATTTTTGCAAGTTTTATCATACTCTGTCTGGTGCTTATGAGAGCCATCAAAAAACAGCGCCAAAAAGAGGAAAATAACGAAAAAACCTTCTGGGCTAGAGAGCTTGAAGCCAATAACGTCCGCAGAAAATCTCTCGACAATCTGGAATACATTACCATCCCTCTAGAAGAATTACCTACAAATCTTCTAACAGACGATGACAATATTCAGGATTATATTTCCACTGTGGAAGGTTTGTCCCAGCACCCAATTGTTAACTTTACTGGTTATACCAACACCGATTTGAAGCTAGAATATGGCACGGCTAACATTACCCTTTTTACAGAATATGACCAGAATTATACTTTCTTAGTAAGTACCCTACAGAAATGGGCAGATGCCCTTTATTCTAGAGGTTACCAAAAGGAATCTGTTTCGATTATGGAATTCGCTCTAAGCACCCGTACCGACACCAGTCGCACTTACTATTTGCTTGCAGAATACTATCATAATCAGCAACAACCCGAAAAGATTCAACATTTGATATCAGTAGCAGAAGGTTTAAATTCCTTCCACAAAAAGACTATCGTCCGTACTTTGCAAGAATCTTATCTGTAAAACGGCTTGCCTCACTTCGGGTCATTTTTTCTACATCAAACTCTATTTCTATTTTATGCTGCTCCAGCAGACGATATAACCTCTCTTTTTGAGGTTTCGTGGCTGGAGTATCTCTTTTTACAGAGTATTGCAACTGCTTGGGTTCAAATAAATCTTGTTCTTGCTGGTAAAATTGTTCCACCAGACGATGATACAATTCACTTGTAGCTTCCGCATCTGCCAAAGCCCTATGAGCCTGATGAGGTATTTTATAATACTCACACAAATAGTCCAAGCTTCTATGCTCCAATTCTGTCAGGAATCTTCTGGCAATCTTTAGGGTATCAATCGCCTGTTTCTCAAAAGTTAATTTCTGATTCACTGCCGCTTTTTTCAAAAAAGAATAATCAAATAAAATACTATGACCTAGCAAAATGCTATCTCCAAGGAATTCCACCAGAGACGGCCATACTTCTTCAATGGTAGGCGCCTCCTGCAAGTGCACATCTTGGATACCAGTTAGCTCTATAATGCGTTCTTCTAGCTTTCTCCCCGGATTTACAAAGGTTGAAAATCTCTCTGTGGGGATACCATCTACCACACGCACTGCGCCTATTTCTATAATTTTATCCGACTTAGGATTTAACCCTGTAGTCTCTAAATCAATGCTGACATATGAATTAATCATTCAGCTTCTCCTTTTGAATCATTTGTTTTTATCTGCATCTAGCTCAATCCTTTTACGTTATCAGATTCCCCACATCAACCATTATGCCATTAAAACCTTTACGTTTGCCTCATAAGTCAAGGCATTACGATTCTGATAATCAAACAACACATAACTAGGCTCTTTTGCAGCATGGGCTTCTGTCAGTAATTCTACATCCCATACTGAGTAATAAAATGGCTCCAAATGGGTCATTTTACTTAACTGTTTCCAATCATACTGTTGATAATCTGGCAAAAGAATACGTTCCTGCGCTTCCTTTTGGTAAAAATCTCTCACTTGTTCCTTGAAAGATGTAATATCGGTAGCAAAATCAGGTCTACTTTTCAGATTCTCTCGTAAATACATGTCATACGTTAAAAGTTCTTTATAAACAGCCTCATGCTCACTATCATACTCCTTGGCGAATTCCAAAAGCACATTGTATCGGTATGCTCTGGCTGGACTATTCACAAAAAATCCTTTTTCCTCATAAAAGTCAGCCATTGCCTCATACATAGCAAAAGGAGTTTCAAATGCTCGTACCAAGAAGGGAATTGTATGTGTATATTGATTACTGTTATAGTAGAGTTCTACCATTTCTTCTATTCTTTTCAAACGCAATACGTCATCAAAAGAAAGCCATTTGGTATAAAGCACTTCATAAGGTGGCTTGCTCATATAGCAAATTTCATACTCTCCAGCGCAATCATGCATCTTAGAACCCTTTAATACTTTTAGGAATCCCAACTGCAATTGTTCCGGCTTCATAGCATACACTCGATTAAAGGATTCCGCAAAGCTTTCATAATCCTCATAAGGCAATCCTGCAATCAAATCTAAATGCTGATGCACATTCTGTCCCCGATTAATGGAATCCACAATTCCTTCTAATCGTTCCACATTCATCACACGGTCAATGGCACGCAAGGTATCTGGATTGGTAGACTGCACTCCAATCTCCAACTGTGCCAACCCTGGACGCATCTGATTTAATAACTGAATCTGATCTTCCTTTAGAATATCTGCCGAAACTTCGAAGTGAAAGTTTGTGACACCATTGTCATATTCATGTATATAACGCCAGATTTCCATAGCATGTTCATGATTGCAGTTAAAGGTTCTATCTACAAACTTTACCTGTTTCACTTTATGATCTAAGAAAAACTGTAGCTCTCTTTTTACGACATTAATATCACGTAGACGGACTGTTTTATCAATAGAAGACAAACAATAGCTACAACGATATGGACATCCTCTACTACTCTCATAGTAAATAATCTTATTGGCAAAAGGCTCCAAATCATCATATAAGAATGGTAGTTCGCTAATATTCGTTAGCTCTCTTGGTTGCGTATAACCACTAGGAAGACATAAACCTGCTATATCTGCCAACGTTTTTGCCATTTCATCTGACACTTTGTCAGCTGTCCCATCCACATCAGCTTCTCGATTTGCTTCACATAATTTCGCATTCCCTAGATAAAATCCAACCAACTCTTTAAAAGTTGCCTCACCTTCTCCAAGCATAATTCCTTTTACTTGAGGGTACTTCTGCAAAATCTCTGACGCATCAAAGCTTACCTCTGGACCGCCTAACCAAATAGGTACATCAGGCAAAAGCTTATGCACTTCCATCAACAATTCCTGAATCATTGACCAGTTCCAAATATAACAAGAAAAACCAATCACATCTGGCTTTCTAAGATAAATATCTGCCATGATTTCTTGTAATTGGTTGTTAATGGTATACTCCGCTATCTCAATATGCTCTCTATATTCTGCTCCAGCATATGCACGAAGACTATAAATTGCAGGATTGGAATGTATATATTTAGAATTCAATGCTACAAGTAAGAACTTCATATTAACTATCCTCTCTATCATAACTCTTTATCATCCGTGCATGATAATCTAACTATCAAATGTTTGCTAATTCTTATCACAAGAAAACCTCCCTCGCCGGCACTTTACGTCCCAACAAAGGAGGTTATTACTTACGCCTTATAATATGAATTTACAAGCTGTGAATGAATCTGTCAAATGCTTTCTGTCCTTCTTCGTCTCTCTTATAGACACCAGCATCCTCAAGAACCTGTGCGAATACGAGACCAATCTCCTGCTCTACGATTCCATCAATATTGCCTGCGTTGATATCAGCATATTTTGCCTTTATCTCATCTACCCAGTCAGCATGCTTTTCTAACTCTGCATTAGCACGAATATCTTCACCCGCAAGCATTGCTGCCTTCAGGTCTGCCATCTCACCCTTTAATCTTGCAGGAAGAACTGCAAGACCCATAACTTCGATTAAGCCGATATTTTCTTTCTTAATGTGGTGAAGCTTCGCATGTGGATGGTATACACCCAAAGGATGCTCCTCCGTAGTAATATTATTACGAAGCACCAAATCCATCTCAAACATATTGCCACGTTTTCTTGCGATTGGAGTAATAGTGTTATGAGGCTCATTATCAGTATATGCATAGATGAAAGCTTCCTCATCGGTATACTCACGCCACTTATTTAGTACCACATCTGCCAATGCAATAATACGATTGGTATCTGTTCCACTGAGACGGATAACAGACATTGGCCACTGTACTACACCTGCCTGCACGTCCTCAAAACCTTCCACAGTAAAAGTTCTCTCCACAGGAGCTTTTGCCATAGCAAAGTCATAACAACCACCCTGGAAGTGGTCATGACTAAGAATAGAGCCACCTACAATAGGAAGGTCTGCATTAGAACCTACAAAATAATGTGGGAACTGTTTTACAAAGTCAAATAACTTACAAAATGTTGCATGTTCAATCTTCATAGGTACATGCTGGGAGTTAAACACGATACAGTGCTCATTATAATATACATATGG
>CAZHEM010000005.1:0-41420 GCA_964531725.1 uncultured Acetatifactor sp. | reverse complement strand
CCATTGCTTTCCGGATATTTGATAAATACATATTCTGCCATCGCTTTGATGATATCATTGGAATTACCAATGAAAGAGATTGCCATATTATCCAGTATGGTTTTGTTGAGTCACACGCTTCCGGTAGAACTTTCTATACAGAAGAAGGCTGGTGGAAATATGGGGTTACTGTTTCTGATTAGGGTAGGCTCCAGTATCATAACAGGAATAGTATTAAATATAATTTTACCTAATGCAGATGTAGTGTTAGCTTCTGAAACACAGGCGATTACAACGGTTGCAACAACTTCTTTTGCGATAGTGTTGAAATCATGGGTGCAGGATAATGTTATCACAATCATCAAGATTTTTGTGATAAATATTGTGATTAGTGTAGTGTTCAAATGTTTGATTAAATTCCACATTATAGATAAGCTTAGCAGTTTGCTGAAACCGATTATGTTTATCTTCGGATTGGGAAAGGAGTCAGCACCATACTGGTTGATTGCTAATGTTATAGGGTTGATTTATGGAGCTGGCATACTGATAACTGCAAATGAAAACAAGGATTTGGAGAAAGAAGAAATCCGTAGATTGAATGTATCCATTTGCTCCATGCATTCCATAATACAAGAAACTGCTAATTTCTTAGTTTTGGGTGTAAGTCTGCCGATATTGATTGTGCCACGGTTTATAACAGCGGTTGTATCGGTGTGGGTGTATAATCTTGTTGAGAGATTAAGAAGGAAGAAAATACAGCAATAGAATGTATATATATATTTGTAAAGGTATAAGCAAGAGATAAAGCAACCACTTGTGAAGGAGAGCGGAACATATGAGTGACAAATCTTTGTATGCTGAATTATATGATTATCTGGAAGGATTTGAACAAACAGAAAGGATAGATATATTTGAACAAATAGTTAACGAGTGGTCTGAGGAACAAGTGGAAGATTTTATAATGGAAACTTTTAGACGCATTCCTAGTGATTCTTTTCAGAAGAGGTCATATTATAATTTTTACGCAAATTCTACCTTGGCGGGAGCACCGTTTCCTTGTTCGTCAATAGAGTGTAGAATGTCTAATGTTGCAGATTTGTTACGTTTTTCTGCGTTGTATGCGGATAAAATGTTATTGCCATCACCTATTGATAAGTATGTTGAAAGTATTGAAAATGGAAAAAGAGTTAACAGGATGGATCTGGCAGGTGATGTGATTATTATTTTGATGTTGAAACCGCTGGTTCTTTCTGGAATTATAGGTTTCTTTTCTGCTTACATTTGTCTGTGTGAAGAGTGTTTGAAAAAGGTAATAACAAGAGAAAACGAATTGCAAGAAAAACTATTAAAGATATCGGAATTAATGCACAAAGAAACAGCAGAAAGTATAAGTTGTAATTTGTCGAGGGATTCGAATGGAATAGCTTATTTGGCGATTAGGGGTGCAGAACGATTAGGTTTTCATGAGCAAATAGATATTTTGATTTATGATGAGAACAAAAAAATAAAGAAGCTTCTGAAAAAATCGTCAGAAATTAAATTGACAACAAAGATGATGGATGATTTTGGGATTATAGATTACCTGTTTACGCCACTTATTGATGATGTATTCCGAGCACAAATCAATACTTCCTTTTTGGATAGCTCATATATAACGAATCG
Organism: uncultured Acetatifactor sp.; assembly: GCA_964531725.1. Classification (GTDB taxonomy): domain Bacteria; phylum Bacillota; class Clostridia; order Lachnospirales; family Lachnospiraceae; genus Acetatifactor. The sequence continues at coordinate 39,779 of CAZHEM010000005.1, read as the reverse complement.
ACCATATGATGCAATGATGATTTCAGAATTGCAAAGTATGGGTATAAGTGAGGATGCGATAGAACATGCAAGATTGATTGAAAAAGGTTTGTTTCATAAAGTTCCATTGATAGGAGAGGTTCAAATAGAGGATATAGTCAATTTGAGAGAAAAAGACGGAGCAGTTTTTGAAGGATATAGGAGTAAAATGAATTCGATATTGAATACATATGACAAACTTGATCGAAAGACCATATCGGATATTCAAAAGGATATAATTCTTCCGGAATTAGATGCAATGGAGCAGGTTATTTATAGAAATAAGAAAGCATTAATTAAATCAGTTGCGCAAGATATTTTGTTAATGGGTGGCGGGATAGGAATAGGTGTGTTTTCGGGAATGTTGCCAATAGATTATTCCGCAGTAGTAGGAATTGTGGGTGGACTATCGGCAATATCCAGTGTTGCAGAGAAGACAAGAAAATGTTTTTTAAATGATGAAATAAAATCAAATAATTTTTATTTCTTATATGAATTGCAAAAAGAGTACAAAAAGAGATAGAAAGTTTAGTGGCAATTTACACACTACTTTTATAATAGCCAAGGAGAAAATATGAATATACCTGAAGATGTAAAAGAGGCAATTAACGAAATGTTCCTATGTAAAAATTTAACGGAACATATGGCTTGTTTTCAACACTTTTATGAAGAATTAAAGGATTGCACTTTTGTCGTTTTTTCGGAAGACGAAGGTACTGAATTGCCAGAAGCGTTGCATTCCAACTATGATAATGATTTTGCGATAATAAATATTGGTTCTACAAATAGATATTATGCAGTTAATTCAGAGATTTACAAAGAAATGATTAGAACTGGCAGATCGGATTATTATATTGATGTATGTGTTGAACTTGATACACAGGCAGTTAGTTATTTGAAGAACATATTTGAGGAGTATAATCAAATTCCGGACTGTGATAAAATTAGAAAAATGATTGAATATTTGCAACTGCCAGAAGTAAATTATAGTTGTGTTCCGTACTTAGTGGAAAATGCATCAAAGAAAGATGTAATAAATAAAATTGAGTGTTATAAGAATATAAAAAGTTTTATGCTTTTTAAGGCGTTCAATTTTACGAGTTTTTGGAATGATGGGGAATGTAATTATGATAGACAGGAAGAAGATATACAGATAGATGTAGATGGTTTATATAATGATATGCTTTCTGAAATATTTCATCAAACTTATGATAAATTTTTTGAGATGCAAAAAGCAATATATGTGCTCTTGCTTAAAACGATTTGTATTGAATTTTCTAATCCGAAAAAATCTGCAAAGAATAAAATAATGACTTTATTTGATTTTGTAAATGAACAATTGGGTTTTATTGCAGAACGAGAATTAGAAATATGTTATTGCTATTTTAATCATGATGAAATGACTAAGAAATTTTTCAAAAAAGTCCAGAGGAATAGTAATGATTTGTTGGATACGATAAATGGTATGGCATGGGATTTAACACATATTCGGCTTATTGAACAACAGTTTATGTTTAGACCTACCGATGAAGTGAGATTTGCAATACATATGCTTCTTACATTTGATAACGGGTTAAAAGAAATATTACAGATTAATCCTATAGAACAAATTGTGTTTTACGAAGAAATTCCAATACCAAAATTAAAACATTTTTGGGTTGACAATGTCCCGGGGGCAAAAGAAAAGTTGTTATCAGAGGAAAATAGGCATAAGAGATATCAAACATTTGATAAAATGGATGTAGACAAATTGATGAGTATACTAGAGGAAGAATTGTTGAGTCTTTGCATGAAGTAAATGAGTAATTCTTGACGGGTCTATCAGATAGAAAGTGACATAAAAAAGTGCTGAGGCGACGCTTTTTGTTTATGATATCATTGAAGTTGGTATATAACTTGATTGTGGAATTCAGAAGAATAAATTTGTAGGGGATAATGCTACGACTGGATTTTAATATAACCGCATGGTATAATGTAGTTACCATAGAAGTGGGGTGATACAAAGGATGCAACAGTATTTTGAAAATAGAACGTTTATAAAATTTGAAAATGTAAAAAATGAAGAAAAAGAAACCAAGAGACACGAAAATGTAATATTAGCTAATGAACGAATCGATAAGAAGTGGAATAGTGAAAATTACAAGATTAATAATAGTACTTTTGCTAAGGTTGGTTTTCGTGAAGCAAGATTTTCTAATGATGATTTGCGGTTTAATGTATTTATCGATTGCTATTTTAAAAAGGCATACTTTGAAAATGTGAATTTTACAACATCAATATTTATTAATTGTAATTTTGATGAAGTTACTTTGATAAATTGCACCTTTGATTATTGCCAATTTAAAGGTTGCTTTATTAAGTACAGTGATATGCAGCAGTCTTTGTCTGAACGACCTAACATAAGATGGGAATTGTGTAAAAATTTGTCGTTAGAGTGTTTGGATTTGGGTTATGAGGATGAATATAGAAACTACTATTTTGCTGAAAAAGAAGCAAGCGAACAGTACTATTGGAAAAAATTTTGGCATAAGGGAAATGACAAGTATTATAAAAAATATAATGCGATGGATCAGTTGTCAGGATTGTGGAATTATATTTTAAGCAAAGCAAATAAGTTTTTGTGGGGATATGGTGAAAAATTAACAAGACTTATATTAAATATTGTGCTGGTGCATCTGATTTTTACATTAGGATACTTTGTTAATATTAAGCAAGTGTCTGATGATGTAAAAATGACATGGGGAATTGCAAATTATATGAGTTTAAGTAATTTTTTTACAGTTACTTGTGATTATACCCCAGATGGACTAATGTATAAAGTATTATCTGTAGCAGAAGGCGGAATAGGAATTGTTTTAATGGGCTTTTTCGTTGCAGCATTGTTTAGATATATCAATAGGAGAGGGTAGATTTGGATATAAATCTGTTGGGTAATATTGAGAAGCTGACGAAAGAAGAAAATATAAGAGAAATATACTTATTTGGTTCCGTAGCAAGGGAAGAACAAGACGAATATAGTGATATAGATATCTTGATTGTTATTGATGATTGTTCGGAAGAAGAGTACATTAAGTTTAAAGATAAATGTGCCTGCTCATTAAAGGTGCCAGTTTCGTGGCTTTCGGTTTATAGAAACAACAAAATTGTAAAAATGTATGCAAGTGGTTCATATTTTTTGTGGCATATAAAAAAGGAAGGTAAAGTATTATATAGTAGAGATGGTGAATTGGGAAATTTGCTTTTGACATTACCACGATATGCAAATGTTGAACGTGATTTAAAAGAGTATGACGAAATATTGACAGACATTAAATGCGAATTGGAAAATGAACTTATAAGTGTGAATTATGAATTGGCTGTATTAGCGTCTTTGGTTAGAAATACATGTATTGCAATTTCATATCTAAATCAAAGATTAGATTTTGGAAGAAATTCGGTAGTGATGTATTGTTTTTCAGAGTATAATTTCAATGTGAGTTTAGAAGAATATAAAGAGTTATACCAATATAGATTGTATCATACCGGAAAGGTGGATTGTGTTCCTGACGGTGAAATAGGTTGTTTAAAGAAATGGATTAAGATAGAAAGTGATTTGTTAGATGTGGCAAAGAGAGGTGTTAAAGAATATGAAAAAGAAGTTATATCAAGAATGGAATAGTATTTTGTTGTTGGAAAAAGCATCACCATATGTATTTAGAACAAAATTAGAGAGAGCGTTAAATCATACGATTAAGTATGCAAATTGTGAAAAAGATAATCAATTATTAGAGGCATGTAAGCTGATTGGCCATAAGTTGAAATATATTTCTGACCAAAGTAATCAGACTTCAGATGGTTGCTTAAATAGTTTTATTGTTTTGAGACAAGATATGTTGATTGTTAAAGCCGGATTGGAAGGTTAGTTCTCGGTTGCTTACACTGACTGGTGCCAAAACGGTGCCAAGAAATCATGCAAATAAAAATAGGCCAGCTAAAACTAACGAAAATATGCAGATTTTAGCCATAAAAAGTATAGAAAACATATCGAAAAACGCTATTCATATAGCGTGAAGGTGGACGTACTGTAGGTTCAGGCCGTGTTGCTACTATTATCGAGTAATGTGCGCGTAAGCAACGAGAAGCTTAAATAAGTAAAAAATTAGCCCGGAGAGTGCTAGCACTCTTCCGGGTGTTTTTTTGCTTATTTCTAAGCGGCGACTGCCGCGACCGAGGAAGTGCAAAGCACTTTCGAGGTGCTTCTCGTTATTTATTTTATATTTATAGGCATTCAGCGAATGCCGTGACCGAAATGAAGCGAAGCGGAATTGAGGTACGCTTGGCATAAGCAGAAGCGTATGTAGAATAATTGTATATATCGTAGTATAATTAGTATGATAGAGTGAGATTTTGAAGGTTGAGAAGGAAGAGTGGAGCACCAGAAGAAGCTTAAGATTTGCTGGAGAAATTTTAAAATTGTAATCTTACAAAGATATTCATCAAGGAGGAAATAAGTATGAGTGAACTTAGGGAACCGTTATATTATGCAAAGGCATCTGTTGAGACTATGATGCGTAAGTTTGCAGCGGCAGATTTGCCGCCTAAAGGACGTTTTCATTATCATCAGGGTGTATTTTTATCAGGTGTTTACAAGACTTATCAGGCATGTGGTGATGAGAGATATTTCCAGTATATGAAGGAATGGGTAGATTCATGTGTGGATGAAACGGGGCATATTATACAGTTTAATGAAGGGCAACTGGATGATTTGCAACCTGGTATATTATTGTATCCGCTGCTTGATAGAACCGGTGATGAGAGGTACAAGAAGGCATTGGATACTCTACTTGCCATTTTAAAGGATTTCCCAAGAAATGAGATAGGCGGTTTCTGGCATAAGGTAACATGTCAGGAGCAAATGTGGTTGGATGGTTTGTATATGGGAGGTCCGATTGCGGCTGAGTACGGAGCTCGCTTTGATGCGCCTGAATTTATTGAGATAACTGTAGAGCAGGCATTGCTTATGGAAGAAAAGACAAAAGATGAACAGACGGGTCTTTGGTATCATGCATGGGATTGTGCAAAGCAACAGGACTGGGCGGATTCTGTAACAGGACTTTCTGCTGAATTCTGGGGTAGAAGTATCGGTTGGGTACCTGTGGCAATTTTGGATGATCTGGATTTTATTCCAAAGAATCATCCAAAATATGGCGAAATGGAGAGAATGGTAAGAGATTTGCTGACTGCAGTTTGTAAGTACCAGTCGGATCAAGGCCGCTGGTATCAGGTGGTGAATAAAGGTGGAATGGAAGGCAATTGGCTGGAGACATCTTGTTCATGCCTTTATGTTGCCGCAATTTGTAAGGCAGTGAGAATGAATATTTTGCCGGCAGAATATATGGAATATGCAAAGAAGGGCTATGAAGGTGTTATCTGCTCTTTAGGATGGGAACAGGACGATTTGCTGGTAGGCGATGTCTGCATCGGTACGGGTGTGGGTGATTACAAGCATTATTGTGACAGACCTGTTTCAACGAATGACTTGCATGGAGTGGGAGCATTTTTGATTATGTGCTCTGAAATGCAGAAGAGTTGGTAAGAGAAAATATGTGAAAGTATTATTTATAGAAACTAAGCAAGCCATTGTGGAGAAATCTACAATGGCTTTTTTAGTATAAAAATAATTGAAAGGAATGAAAACATGCAGATGCGATTTATAAGGTCCTTTGGCGAATGTTGTGATTGAAATAAGGCAAAGGAGAATGGAGGTATACTTCCTGCAACTCACCCACCCCCTTCTGCAACTCACCTTACCTCAAATGTACCTTAGTCTTGAAGCTATTGTATTAATTTTTACATCTGCTAAGATGCAATTACATTAATGAAAAACGAGGTGCGATATGAATAGTATTGAAATACAAAATCTAACAAAAAAGTATGGAGAATATATAGCTGTTGACCATATTTCTTTTCAAGTAAAAAAAGGAAGTCTGATTGGTTTTTTGGGTGTAAATGGTGCAGGTAAAACTACCGTAATAAATATGCTTGCTACGTTGTTGAAGCCTGACGAGGGAATGGTTAAAATATGTGGTCATGAGTTGGGGAAAGAAGACACGGAGATTCGTAAGAAAATAGGAATTGTATATCAGCAGAATTGTTTGGATGATTTGTTAAGTGTACAGGAAAATCTAATTTGCAGAGGCGTGCTACATGGTATTTCCAAGAAGGAAGCAAAAGCACAATGTGACAGATTAACAGAAGTATTGAAGTTAGATGAAATATTAAAGAAGAAGTATAAGACCTTATCCGGTGGACAAAAAAGAAGATGTGAAATTGCTGCAGCACTTATGCATGCGCCAGAGATTCTATTTTTGGATGAGCCTACAACAGGGCTAGACCCAGCGACTAGAATTGATGTCTGGAACATAGTGGAGCAGTTGCAACGAGAAGAAAAAATGACCGTATTTTTAACTACTCATTATATGGAGGAGGCAGCTAAGGCAGATGATATTATCATAATAGATCATGGAAAAATTGTAACCGCAGGAACTCCATTTGAATTGAAAGAGAAGTATGCTACAGATAAACTAAAGCTTTATTATAAAGATAAAACTGTCAATATACCTATTAAATCTACACTTGAGGCAATACCAATCGTGCAAAAACATATCGATGAGATAGAAGGATTTGAAGTGATACAAGGCAATATGGATGATGTTTTTGTAAATGTAGTTGGAACAGAATTGGAAGCGTAAGGAGAATGTTATTATGGAACAATTTATGGTATTAACAGCAAGAAATATAAAGGTATATTTAAGAGATAAAGGTGCAGTATTTTTCTCTCTTTTATCGGCAGTGATTGTGATAGGTCTTATGGTATTCTTTCTTGGAGATATGAATATTGATGGGCTTGTGGAAATTTTAGATGTTTTTTCAGTAAGAGAGCATGAAGAGAATCAGAAAAATGCGGAACTCCTTGTATTAGCATGGACTTGTGCGGGAATATTGTCTATCAATGCAGTAACGGTAAGTTTGGCAGTATATTCTGGAATGATTAAGGATAGGGTAAACGGAAGATTAAATGCTATTTACACAGCCCCTATCAGTCGAATGAAGATTGCATTGAGCTACATTGCATCGGCATGGGTGGCATCAGTGTTTGTATGTATATTGACACTGCTGATTACGGAAGTATACGGAATTCTCAGCGGCATGGAACCATATACCCTTATGGAGCATATAGAGTTATTTGTAATGATTATGGTAAATTCTTTTGCGTATGCCGCATTAATGTATCCGTTAGCGATGGTAGCCAAAACGGAAGGTGCATGGAGTGGTTTTGGAACAGTCATTGGAACTTTAGTTGGATTCTTGGGTGGAATCTATATCCCAATCGGAACTTTGGCAGATAGCATATCAGGTCTATTAAAATGTACGCCTATTATTTATGGTACCTCTATGTTCCGCCAGGTTATGACGAAATCCATTTTGGAAAGTACATTTGATGGGTTGCCTATGGATGTAGTAGAAGAATACAGCGAAATTATGGGTATCCAATTGACAGTGGCAGATTACACATTAACCTTACAGGATGAATGGCTAATTATATTTGGTTGTGGTATAATTTTTCTCGGGATTAGCATGTATATGCTAAAACATGAAAAAAGAACTGACCGATAAAGAGGGATAGCATGAAAATAACAATTGAAGTACCAAAGCCGGGACAGGAAGATGAAATCATTGTTCGTTGTGCTGATTTGGATGAAAGATTATTGAAAATGATTCAGGCATTGCGAGCGGATGATAAGTTGACAGGGTATATAGACGATAAAATAGTAAAGCTTTCAACAAAAGAAATATATTATTTTGAAACGGTTGACAATAAGGTGTTTTCCTATACCGCAAAAGCAACCTATGAAGTACATAAAAAGTTATATGAGATAGAGCAGGAATTTGAACACACGGATTTCCTAAGGATTTCAAAATCTGTCATAGTGAATGTTTCAAAAATAGCTTATGTAAAACCTATCTTTAACGGACGATTTGAAGCGAAGTTGAAGAACGATGAAAAAATCATTGTTTCACGTCAGTACGTAACGGAATTGAAGAAAAAGTTAGGGATATAGGAGGTTGGAATGAAAGTATTTGGAAATTTTGCGAAATGGTTTCTGTATATTACAGTAGGTATATTAATTGTATGTGGAATTAGTTATGAGATTGCAGGAATTGAAACGGTTCCAGCGGATGTATTTGGAATGATTTTATTATCTGCATTTGTTACTACTTTGGCAACGGTATTAATTCTACCCAAAGAAGAGGATGGAAAAGGAAAGTCTTGCGTGAAATTTATATTACATTATCTTGTCTTGTGCGTAATAATGAGTTTTTTAGGGCAAAAATTTGGTTGGATAAATTTTGATTTGATTGGAATTGGTGCGATGGCAATAGATGTGGCTCTTGTCTATATATTAGCATTCATTGCTTATTACATTATCGATGTCAAGCAGGCTAGTGACATAAACAAGGTGCTACAAGAAAAATATGGTGACGAAAAAGTGTAAATAGTGGAAAAATAATAAAAATTGTGCTACAATTCCTCTATAAGTCTTTTTATTAACGAACTTACTGGAGGTGGATAATGAGTAACGTAAAAAAGATAGCATTAATCATATGTGCATCCAATTTTGAATGCCAAAAGAACGTTATTAAGAACATTCATCGAAAGTTAAAGGAAATGGGCAATTATGCTTTATATGTAATTACCTGTTATGGACTTTTTAGAGATGAATCCGCATATGAAAAAGGAGCAGCTTCCATCTATGAATTGTTGGAAGTTGGTCAGTATGATGGCTGTATCATAGAAGGTAATTTAGGCAATCAAGAAATGATAAATCGTTTTGCGGAACATTTGACTAGTAGAAATATTCCATTAGTTACGCTGAATATGGGATTTGAGAATACACCTTATGTACTTTCTGATGCGACGGATACTTGTGGACAATTATTAACACATTTAATAGAAGAACATGGTTGCAAGAAGATTAATATTGTTTTGATTCCAGGCGGGGATGTGTATGGGATACATGCATTACAAGTATATAAAGATACACTGCAGAAATATAATATACCTTTTGAAGAAGAACGTATTGTAGAAAAATTAGTATCTATTCCGAACGGAAGAGACCTTTTCCATATATTCAAAGACCGAGGAACCGATGATGCAGATGCTACAATCTGCATGCATGATGTGCATGCTATGGGCTTGTGCATGGAGATGGAAGCGCATGGCTATTCTGTACCACAAAATATGCGAATTTGTGCTTTTACACGTAGTGTTAACAGTACAGTCTTCCGTCCTGATATTACTAGTGCAGATAGAAGAGATGCATTGTTAGCGGACAGAACATGTGAAGTTCTAGCACAATTGATTGAAGGAGAAGATGTATCTAGGGAAAATCATGTAAAGGCACAGATTTTCTTAGGAGCAAGTTGTGGATGCCATAAGACACGAGATAATGAGAATCAGCATTATCAAGGTGTTGTTCTGGCAAAGATTGAGGCAGGGAACCAAATCAGCCGTATGATGAATTATAATGATTCGCTAGAGAGTGTAGTCTCATTGGAAGAACTAGGCGATAGCATAAAGGATATGATGCTGGGAATCAGTTGTTCTAGTTTTATCTTTTGCTTGAATCAAAGAGCAGTACAGTATATAACAAGTGCTACTGATTACGAGAAATTGGAAACCGGTAAATATTTTGATAATACAATGACGGCTGTTGTAGGCGTAACAGAGAGAACCGGTGAATTGAAAGATTCTTCTTTTTCTTTGCAGGAGCTTGTTCCATTGGAGCCTGAAGCTGGTGATATATTTATTTTCATGCCAATTCATCATAAGGAACAGGTTTATGGCTATATGGCATTTGTGAATGAATATCTTCCTATAGAATTGTATAACTATCGCATCTGTCATGAATGTTTAGGCAGTAGTATGGTGAACTTGCATCGACATATGGTAATGCGAAAAAATATTCAGGAATTAGATGAATTGCATATGCGAGATGCATTGACAGGTCTCTATAATCGTTTTGCGTGGAGACGTTATGGTGAAAAATATTTTTCTCGGGGAAAGTATACCATTGTAATGATAGATGTAGACGGTTTAAAGAGAATCAATGATAATCATGGACATCTAGCAGGAAATAATGCCATTAGTATTACAGCTAAGGCGCTAAAAAAGGCTACAGATGAAAATGACTTGGTTATTCGTTATGGTGGAGATGAATTCCAGATTATTAGTCACAATGTAGATGCGCAACATTGGGAAAAGGTGAAAAAGAGAATTAATCAAAATATCGCATCTGATATGGCACGTCAGGAATTGGCATATGATTTGGGTGTTAGTTTTGGATATGCGATTTGCGATGAGAGGTATCCAATGACAGTTGAGGAATGCTGTGAAAAAGCAGATCGTGCCATGTATGTAGATAAAGCAATTAGGAAAGGAAGTCGTTAGGCTTCCTTTTTAAATGAGAAAATGTAAATAAAAATTAGAAATATTTTGTAACCTTTCCCCAACCAACAGTATCTAATTGGTGTAAGACAAAAACCCATGGGACATTACAAGGAGGTAATCAAAGTGACAAATGAAGAATTTGTGCAATTGGTTTCAAATTCGGAAACGAGTTTATATCGCGTAGCGAAATCTATTTTAAGAAATGACGAGGATTGTGCTGACGCGGTACAGAGTGCGATTTTGAAAGCATTTGACAAGCTGAATACTTTGAGACATGAAAAATATTTTAAAACATGGCTTACACGAATACTGATCAATGAATGCTATCATATGTTGAACGATAGAAGAGAACAGGTATCATATGAAGAATATATGGAAGGTGCACAGAGTGATGTGGAATATTCCGAAGTGTTCCAGGCATTGATGGAATTAGAGGATATGTATCGCGTACCATTCTCCCTTCATTACATAGAAGGATATTCTGTGAAAGAAATATCCCAGATGTTAGACATCGGTGTAAGTAATGTGAAGATTAGATTATCTAGAGCAAGAGGTAAGCTTCAGAACATGTTAGGAGGAGAATGAGTATGAAATATAGAGATATAGAATCTATTAATTGGGAGAAGGAATTTCCTGAAGTCCCAGAAAATGTACATAATGCAATTAGTAGTGCAACGCATACAATTCTTGCCAAGAATCATAATATCAATACAAGAAAATGTAATGAAAAGCAAGAGAAAATGGTAGCACGTGAAAGAAAAGAAACAATTGTTGACGGTATGGGAGATGCAAATAGACGTAGCAAGAAAAAAATAATTCATTTCCCGAGAAAACGTATGCTACTTTTGGTGGCAATAATCACTCTTATGTCTGGCATGACAGTTGCTGCGGCAACCAGTCTTTGGAAAGACAGAATGGAGGCAATGAACCAGCAGCAGATAGAGGAATATTTCCTTTCGATTACAGAGAGCAATGCCCCAGCTTTTCGTTATAATCGTGGTATGACGGATACCGAACAGGCGCAAATGGAACAGTTAACCATTGCATATGAGGAGGAAGGTCGTTTCCCACAAGGTGCTTTGAAAATGCTGAATACTGTAGATGATTACAAAGGAAAAGGCGTAGGCTATGAGCCCGTAAGTGGGACCTTCTTTTTGCCAGATGAGGAATTGACTGAAGAACAGCTTTTGCAGATAGTAGACTTCTATCACAAATTGGATTACTCTTTAGCAACAGTTAATGCCAAGGTAGAGAGTGGCGAAATAGAAGAGATATCACCTACAGAGACGGAAGCAGAGCCATCAGTAGAATTGAAAAAAGAGGTGGTATTAGAACAAGATTTTGAGTCAATTAATGAGAACATATCATGTGCGAAGATTGCATTGCAGGGTGAGGATAGAATTTCCAAAACCGTAGCCAGTGATGAGTATCTGTATTTGGGATTCAAGGAGCAAGTAAAACGTGTTCCGTTAAATGGTGGGGATCCTGAGACTGTTTATGAATTGAACAATGGTGAAGCTCTGTTTTCCTTGGGGTGTGATGATGCAGAGAATCTGTATATATCAGTGTGTGATTATCGTGAAGAAGATGGATTCGCCATAAATGAGAACAACAGAATCATAAAAGTAGATGCTACTGGGCAAAAAGTGTTGGAATACGATATGCAACCAGCAGTAGATAAAAAAGGTAATACGTTGCAAGATAACAAAGCATATAAAATGTTGACAGACGTAGAAGGTAATTTGTATGTAAAACCTATGTGGTGTGAGGGATTACAAATCTATGTATTTGATGTAGATGGCAAATTCGTAGGCATGATAGATGATACTTCATATGATTGCAACCCTGCACATGATATTTGCTTGGGAGAGGATGGTTACCTATATGCATTGACATGGGACTATCTTGTGAAAATAGATACCACAGCTTTGGCGGTAGTAGAGAACTACGATTATGTATGTGAGGAAATGGTTCCAGCAGTAAGCATGTTGTATCCTATGGACGAAGATAGCTTTTATCTAGGAAGCTATGATGGAATCTTCCAATATAATCTAGGTGAGACAGGCAGTACAAGAGTGCTTGCGCCACATGAGACGGATGCTATTGCAGAGAGCTGCCGTTGGGCTCCTATTTCACAGGATATATTCGCTGTTACGAATTACAAAGACTGGGGATTGGAAGTTACTTATTATTCAATAAAAACAAATTAAATAGTAGTCTATAAATCAAGAAGGAAGAGATGTCAAAAGCTCTTCCTTTTTCTATGAAGAATTCTTCTAAAACGAATAAAAAGGATTTGACATCTCTCGTAAATCCATTAATAATTAATTCAGTGGAGGGATATGCTATGAAGAAAACATTGATTGTTGTAGATATGCAAAAGGACTTTATTGATGGTTCATTAGGGACCAAGGAAGCAGTTGCAATTGTTGATAATGTAAAAAAGAAGATAGCCGAATATCAGGCAAGCGGTGATGAGATTATTTTTACAAGAGATACACACCAGACTGATTATCTAAATACTAACGAAGGAAAGTACCTTCCTGTAGAGCATTGTATAGAAGGCACAGAAGGTTGGGCGATTTGGAATGACTTGGAAGTGCCAGAAGCTACTTATATAAATAAACCTACTTTTGGTTATCTTAATTGGAGAGACTATCAACTAGAGGAAGTAGAATTGGTGGGTTTGTGCACTGACATCTGTGTGGTATCTAATGCATTAATTATTAAGGCAATGTACCCAGAGATTAAGGTAAGTGTAGATGCAAGTTGTTGTGCAGGTGTGACACCAGAAAGTCACAAGGCTGCATTGACCACCATGAAGATGTGTCAAGTAGAAGTAATCGGTGCATAGAAACGGTGAAAATGCACGGCGAGTGTTTATATTCTGTAAGATTGTATGGGCATATTAGAGATTTAGAAAGGGAAGTAATGAAAATGAGCAATTTTAATGCAATAGAGGTAAAAGATAGATGTGTAGCATGGATTCAAAAGTTTTTCCAAGAGAATGGTCCAGATTGCAATGCAATCGTGGGAATCTCTGGTGGAAAAGATAGTTCTGTTGTTGCAGCATTGTGTGTTGAAGCACTTGGAAAGGACAGAGTAATCGGTGTATTGATGCCATGTGGTGTACAAGCAGATATTAATATGGCGAGAAAATTAGTGGATCATTTAGGAATCAAAAGTTATGAAGTAAATATTCAAGATGCCGTAAATGGCTTGTTAAATAATATTAAGGACATAGAACTCACTACACAGGCAAGAACGAATCTTCCTCCAAGAATTCGTATGGCTACAGTGTATGCAGTTGGTCAGAGCTTAAATGGTCGTGTTGCTAATACCTGTAACTTGTCAGAGGACTGGGTAGGTTATTCTACACGTTATGGTGATAGTGTTGGAGATTTTAGTCCATTATCTAGATTGACTGTTACAGAAGTAAAGGAGATTGGTAGAGTATTAAATCTTCCAGCAGATTTGGTTGATAAGGTACCAATTGATGGACTTTGTGGAAAGACCGATGAGGAGAATCTAGGATTTACCTATGCAATGCTAGATAGATATATTCGTGAAGGTGTATGTGAGGATGATGCCATTCGTGAAAAAATTGATACCATGCACAAGAGGAATTTATTCAAATTAGAGCTTATGCCATGTTTTGAATTGTAAATCTAGTACCCAAAGATTAATGGAGTGAGCTTAAGATGAAGCAAGTAATCAAAGAGAAATACCCTTGGATGCTACTCATCCTGTTGGCAATCGTAATGCTAATAATAATTGGGGGGATTGCTACCCTAACACACGCAGAGCCAGTGATGAGTTACGCTACAGATTATAATGAATTGGAATTATATGTCAGTCAAAGTGGCAGTACCCAAAAGATAAAAATATGGCAGGCAGAGGATGGAACCTACTACTTTTTCTTGCCATCCTATGTAAATGAACAGACTGTGGTTACCATGGCTAATTTGACTAAGGCAGATTCTGTCAGTATAGAACAGATAAATTACAAAGTAAAAGATAATCTGTTAGAGAAACTGGAATGGGGGAAAACCTATTCTATGCAGTTGAGTATCAATGATGTACCAATGGATACGAAGACAGTGGTATTTATGAAGTCGGAGAACTTACCTTCAGTGTACATTGAGACAGAGTCTGGGACTACAGATGCTATACACAGCGACAAGGAAGTGTTTGAACAGGCAAAAGTGACAGTACGCAATGCCAGTGGTGGCGTGGAATACGATAATAAGATTGAGCATATTCGGACCAGAGGGAATTCTTCTTTTTGGGAGACGGATAAAAAGTCTTATCAGCTGAAGCTACATAATAAAGCAGAGATGCTTGGCATGGCGAAGGCAAAACGTTGGCTTTTAGTATCTAACTATGTGGATAATTCTTTATTAAGAAATCATGTTGTGTATAATTTTGCCAATGAGTATACACAGCTTTCTACTGTAGAAGGCAAATATGTTGATTTGTATATGAATGGCGAATATATGGGCAACTATTATCTGTGTGAAAAAGTAGAGGTTGCTGATAATCGATTGGAACTTGAAGACTTAGAAGCTAGTAATGAAGCTCTCAACACGGAAAAACGTCTGTTGGAAGGCGCACAGTATCAGTCAGAGGATGGTACAGTACGTGCGGTGGAGGGACTTGCATCACCAGAGGATATCACAGGTGGTTATTTGGTGCGACACAGTGATGATGGTTCGTTTGAAGAGTGTAGATCTGCTTTTAAGACGGAGCATGGATATGTGTACGAGGTAATGTCGCCAGAGAATGCTACCATAGAAGAAGTGGAATTCATTCAAGCTTGTTTTAACGAGGCAGAGGCCGCCCTTTGGCAGGAAGATGGCATCAATCCTAATACAGGTAAACACTTTTCGGAGTACATAGATGTGGAATCATGGGCAATGCGCTATCTGGTGGAAGAGGCATTTCACAATCCAGATGGCAGAGCTGGCAGTGTTTATTTTTATAAGGAAGCTGGGAATCCATTGCTTTATGCAGGACCATTATGGGATTATGATAGAGCATTAGGGAGCTATGGTGCAGGTCTCACCCATATGGATCATCCAGAAGGTATTGGTTATTATACCTTGTATGCAAAGCAGATGTTGAATCATTCCCAGTTAAAAGACGTTTTAGTGGAAGGATTTGAAACAAAAGTATACCCTTATGTGCAAAGCCAAGCACAGGTTGACCTAAAGGTATGGGAAAAGCAGATAGAAGCATCTGCTCAGATGAATATGATTCGTTGGCCAGAAACCAGAGATTATTATGACTCGTTTGAAGCCAGCGTGGATTATGTATACCATTTCTTGCAAGAACGTATGGAATATTTGAAGGATGTTTGGGTAGAGAATGATACCTATCACACAGTCACATTTTTGGATTATAATGGTAATACTTGTGCAAAATATACGGTCAAGCATGGTGAATATGTACCGCAAGTACCAGAAGTTGCTACCTATGGAGCAATTTTCAATGGCTGGTCTGCGGTGGATACCCACAATCAATTTGATATTACCCTACCAGTATTGGAGGATGCAACCTATCAGTCTGCCTGGATTGAGGTGTTTATTCTCTTAGAAAATGGAATCAACATTGCGGAGATTAACGTAAAGGACATTGATTTGGATAGCTTAGAATTCATGGTTGAGAGTATTAAAGAACGTCGGGAAGTAGAAGAGGTAGAGTAATGGAAAAGAAGATACAATACCGACAGGAATTAAAATATGTCTGCAATCAAAGAGAGTTAGTAATTGTTGAAAATAAGTTGAAGGCAATCTGTAGGAAGGATAAATTTGCAGATGAACAAGGCAGATACAACATAAGAAGTGTTTATTTTGATACAGTAGACGATTGCTTTTTCCGAGAGAACGAGGCTGGTGTGGATGACCGTAAAAAATATCGAATCCGCATATATAATTATAGTGATGCCATGATTAAACTGGAGTGTAAATACGCCTTACGAGGTAAGAAAAGGAAAGAAAGTTGTAGCATTACCAGAGAACAGTGTGAGGCACTATTACAAGGGAACTATAATATCGAGGTGAAAGAACGGCAGGAATTGTTGATGCGTTTCTTAGGGGAAGGAAAGAGCAGACTATATGTTCCTAAAGTGATAGTGGATTACCAGCGTACAGCATTTGTGTTCCCTATTGGAAATGTTCGCATTACTTTGGATAGATATATTTCATCCTCCAGTGATGTGTTGTCATTTTTTGAGGAGCATATTCCGAAGAGATTAGTTATGGCACAGGATAAGCATATATTGGAAGTGAAATATGATGAATTATTACCAGATTTCTTCTGGCAGATAGTGGGAAAAGGAAGACTTCCGCAACGTAGCTCCTTTTCTAAATATTATATGTGTAGGAAAATGAGTATACGATAGCTTAATGAAAGATAACTATCATTACAAAGGAGTAAGAAAATGGGATTTAGGGATGTAATTAAAAGTTCGATTTTGGATAACTTTCAAAATGTAGATATTACAATGAAAAGCGCAACGCTTTTCTTGGCAGCAGCGTGTCTGTTGGGAATATATATTTTCATTATCTATAAATTGTTTACTGCCAATGCATTTTATTCCAAGTCATTTAATGTGTCATTGGTATTGATGTGTGTGCTGACCGCAGCAATTATTATTACTATTCAGAGTAGCATCGTGGTGTCGTTGGGTATGGTGGGTGCATTATCTATTGTTCGTTTTAGAACGGCGATTAAGGATCCAATGGATTTGGTGTTTTTGTTCTGGTCTATTAGTATGGGTATTATAGCAGGCGCAGGTATGCTAGGCTTAAGTATCATCGCTTCGATAATGATTACTGTGTTATTATTTGTATTTCATTATATGCCAGAACGTAAGCAGTCTTTGCTATTGATGGTAAATGCATCTTCCAACGAAGTGATTGCCAAAGTGTTGGAGGTTGTGAAAAAATATGATAAGAAATGCCATATGCAGTCACGCAATGTGAATCAGAATGGAGCGGATATTCTGATAGAAGTGAATTTGAGTGATGGGGAAGAGATTCTTAGTGAACTTTCTGTATTGGCAGGTGTATATTCGGTTTCCTTGATTTCCAACAAAGGAGATTCAGTATTTTAATGAAATAAATTGATCATATAGACCCGGAGAGATTTTAATCTCTTCCGGGCTTTTTTTGTAATAAATTAAAGAATTTAGAATGCGCAAATGTGAATTGCGCACAAAAAACAGGTTTAAAAGCAACATAAATGGTCAAAATTACACAGTTTATGTGAGGGATTGCTTGGAAAAACCAACATATTTACTGTTAAAATGGTGAACTAGAGGGTGTAATATGGTAAAAATGCCCACAAAAGGAGTGTATTGCAAAAAAACGGGAGGTAAAATGCAATGAAAAAAAATTTATGGGGAGGTTATAGACGGAAGAGACGCTTTTCCAGAACAGTAGCTCTTGTGTTAAGTGCTACTTTGCTAGTTGGTGGAAATAGTATGGCATATAGCACAACCGTCTATGCCGAGACACTAGGTACGGTATCTCAGGGAGACGCAGCAAGTATTAGTGCTGTTTCGACCACAGAAGATGTGGCGCTGGCATCTGTATCACAGAATCAGGCAATGAGCCTGTTATCTTTAGGAGGAGAGGGAGATTATACACAGTTTACAGAGGACGAGTTGATTGCTACTTATGCATTTGGAGAGGATGTTACCGTAGACTCTGTATACAGTGAGGATACAGGATATGGCTTCAGTGATGTGGAATACAATGAGGAAGCTAAGGGCTGGTCTAACAATGTATATTATCCAAGAGAAGTAAGTAATGAGGAACCAGGGGCTACTTATGTGACTGCTGGAAGTGATTACTTAACAATTGCAAGTAAAGTGTGGACGGAGACTGAATCCACAGGATATGGTGTGTATACTTATGAGAATACCTCATCTTTTGACATGGATTTGGTAAATGCTGACTATGAGGTAGAGGTTACTTTAGTGAACCCTACGGATAGTGCCTATACAGCATATTTGGAAGCAGAGAATATTACAAAAGCTACTGACATCGAAGTGGCAGCAGGTGCAGAGGTTACTACTTCTTATACTGCAGTACTTGTGGATGGCACCTTGAACTTGAAGTTTTTAGTGAAGAGTTCTGCCACCACAATTGATGAAGCACAATTGCAGAATGCATATGTATCAAAGGTAGAGGTTACTAGATTAGCTACAGAAGAAGCTGGTGAGAAACCAACTATTTTCTTGGCATCCGACTCTACTGTACAGACCTATGAGTCTAATTATTATCCACAGACAGGCTGGGGTGAGACGCTAGCTTTGTTCTTTGGTGGAGAAGTAGTAGAGAGTGAATGTGAAGATTGTGATTTCAGTCAGTCACAGACCTATGAGGCAGAAAATGTAATCGTTGAAAACCGAGCAATCGGTGGTCGTTCTTCTAAGTCTTATGTAGAAGAAGGCAAATTAGATGATTTATTAGAAGATATTAAACCAGGTGACTATTTGTTTGTTCAGTGGGGACATAATGATTCTACTTATTCTAGACCTAACAGATATGTATCATCTGAAGATTTTGGACAGTGGATTCAGTATTATGTAGATGGTGCGTTGCAGAGAGGTGCAACACCAGTATTAGTAACACCTGTAGCACGTTACAGTTATACAACTAATGAAGATGGTTCTTTGAATACCTTCGTTGGTAACTTTGAGCAGTATGGTAACGTAATGCGTACTATGGCAGAGGAACAGGATATTCCATTGGTGGATTTAACTGCTCGTTCGGTTGCAGTATGTAACAATTTTGGCATTGAAGGAGCAAAATCCTTATTTTTATGGGTGGCAGCAGGTGAATATACTGGCGCGTATGCTGGTGGTGCATCTGACTCTACACATTTACAGTATTACGGAGCTTATAAATTTGCACAGTGTGTAGCACAGGGGATTTTAGAGAGTGATGACGCATTGTTGGCAGATTTAAAGACCAAGGTTGTAATCAATGTACCTGACAATGTGCCAGGACAGATTAGCAATTTAGAAAGCACAACAGTAGGTGCATCAAGTGTATCTATGAAATGGGATGTAGAGGCTGATGCAGAATTATATTACATTTATCGTCAGCAGTTAACCGATGGTGCAACCATTGATAGCGTAGATTTTAGTGAGGCAACAAAGTATTCAGTTTCTTCTATTAATAAGTACACTGATAGTAATTGTGAAGCAGGATCTACTTATGTATATGCAATCAGAGGATTCAACGAAAAAGGATTAGGTGAATTCTCTAATAAGATTGAAGTTACTACAAAGTCAGCAGGCTATAAGTTTGACTTTAACTACAACAATTCGCCTACTATGGAAGGCTGGACTGGAATTAACCAGAATCAGATGTATGATGCAACCGTAGGATATGGTTGGATTACTGCTCCTAATAATGGTCGTGATCGTGATAATAATGGTAATGATGATGCCTCTGATATGGCAGATGACTTTAACTTAGGTGCAGGTGAATTTGCTATAGATTTGCCAAATGGTGATTACGAAGTGACAGTATATGCCTGTGATTTATTGCCAGGTACCAGTACTATTAAGCCTTCTTATACCGCAGAAGGTGTTGCTTTTGGTGGAATCTCATGTAAGCAGGCATTAGGAAGCTGTACTGGTACTGTGCGTGTCACCGATGGTCAATTAAATCTGACAGTTGGTGGAACCAATCAGTATATCAATGGTATGACTATTACTGAGCTTTTAAAAGCACCTAGCGGATTTGGCTACAGTGAAATGAGTATTGATGAGAATACCGGTGTAGCAACCTTCTTAATTGGTTTCAATCCTGTAGACGAAGCGGTAAGCTACAATGTATATGCTAAGAATAGTTCCGATACTTCGTTCTCTAAGATTAAGAGCTTTACCGTAGAACAGTATACCGCAGATGATTTGTCTTGTCGTGCAATGACCGGTGATGTAGGTGAGGTATATAATTACTATATGACTTGCGTAACCTCTGATGGTACCGAGTCGGCACCAAGTAATACTATTGAAGTATCCATGATTGTGGAAGGCCCTAAGGCGGCTGCACCTACTAATTTGGTATGTACAAGTCCTACCGAGGATGATACCGAATTGCAGAAGAGTATTAGCTTAGCATGGGATGCAGTAGATGGTGCATTCAAATATATTATTTATCGTTCTGAAAAAGCAGAGGACGCAAAAGGATTCTCTGGATTTGAGAAAGTTGGGGAATCTAAGACAGTTGCTTTTACCGATGAAAAAGATGTAGCAACCAATATTCACTACTACTACAAAGTAGCAGCAATGACCAAGACAGGTATTGGTGAGTTGTCTGATGTATGCAAGACTCCTATTACAGGAAGTTTGGTTGCAGGTGGACGTGAGTCTTATTCTGACAGAGCAGTAGTTGCTATTAATTTGGCTGGAGCTGATGGTGGTGAAGTGAATGTAACTGCAACAGATAGTCAAGGTAATGAACTTACTTCTGGCGTATATGTAAGCTGGAGAAGCTTTGAAGCAGATTTAGATGCAAATAACAATTTGACAACTACCTTTACGGTGTATCGTAATGACGCAGTGATTGCATCAGACTTAAAGGTAACCAATTTGGTGGACCCTGCAGGTACTACCTCTGATGTATATAAGGTAGTAGGAAGCAATGATGGCGCACTTGGTTTAAGTACAATTGCCACCAACGTATGGGCAAATAAATATTTAGAGTTGTCTCTGTATTGTCCAGCGGATGCTACCATGCCTGATGGTTCTACTTGTGATTATCATGCAAATGATATGTCTGTAGGCGATTTGGATGGAGACGGACAGCTTGAATTAGTAGTAAAATGGTATCCAAGTAACGCTAAGGATAACTCTGGATATGGCTACACAGGTAAGACTTTTATAGACGGATATGATGTGAACTTTGCAACTGGTGCAGTAGAATTACTCTGGAGAATTGACATGGGTGTCAATATTCGTTCTGGTGCACACTATACCCAGTTCCAGGTATGGGATTTTGATGGTGATGGTAAAGCAGAGATTGCAGTAAAAACAGCAGATGGTACTACCACTTATAAGAGTGAAGATGGTACTTTGTCAGGATTAGTTGAGACTGGATATGTGGGCGCATGCAATAGCGATGCACTTCCAGTGAATGTAGTTAGTGATAGCAATGATTATCGTAATAGCAATGGCTTTATTTTAGATGGACCTGAGTACTTCTCTATCTTTAATGGCGAGGATGGTACGAAGGCAGCAGAGGATGTTGAGTATTTACCAGGAAGAGGAAGTGTAAGTGCATGGGGAGATGCTTATGGTAACCGTGTAGACAGATTCCTTTCAGGTGTGGCATATTTAGATGGCGAGACCCCTTTTGCTGTTTTCGCAAGAGGTTACTATACTAGAACCTGTTTGACTGCTTACTATATGAAGGATAGTGACAGCGATGGAGTAGGTGATGCAATCGGCACTTACTGGGAGTTCGATACCGATGTGGCTGGCACTCAGTATGAAGCACAGGGTAACCATGGTCTTGGCGTAAATGATATTGACAATGATGGCAAAGATGAGATTATCTATGGTGCATTAACCATTGACCACGATGGAACTGTTATGTATTCAACAGGTCTTGGACATGGAGACGCAATGCATATCTCTGACTGGGTATCATGGAACAATGGTCTAGAAATCATGAGCGTTCATGAGCATGACGACGCAGCTTATCATGTAGAAATGCGCGATGCAGAGACTGGTGTCATCCTTATGGGTTACTACACTGGTAAGGATACTGGACGTGGTGTGGCAGCAGATATTGACCCTACTGCAGAAGGCGCAGAATGGTGGTCTATTGCAAGTCCTACCTATGAAAGTAATGATGAACCTGCATGGGATTCCACCAATGGTGAGGTATATTCAACATGGTCTACCATGGAGAACTTGATTAAATTAGCTGATTCAACACCAGCATCTAACGCATCTATTTTCTGGGATGGCGATTTGTTAAGTGAGATTCAGGATCATACTTTTAACAGTGATGCTTATGCACCAACTGGTGTTAAGATCTATAAATGGAATTATGAAAAGGAAAAACAGGAAGATTTGTTATCTTCTACTGAAATCTGGTCAAACAATGGTACTAAGGGTAACTTAGGATTAGTAGCGGATATCCTTGGTGATTGGCGTGAGGAGATTATTACAAGAACTTCTTCCAATAAGAATACCGTAAGAATCTATAGTACCACCATTGAAACAGATTATGTTGTACCTTGTTTGCTTGAGGATTTGGCATACAGAGAAGCTGTTGCATGGCAGAATATTGGTTACAACCAGCCAGCAAATCCAACCTATTTAGTATCACAGGGATTGGTAACTGCACAGTTAAGCGAAGGTGAAGTGAGCAGTACGTCTGCACAGATTACCTTTACTCCTGCAAATGATGGTGACTTGTACGGTAAAGAAATTACCCAGTATGAAATCTATCGTGCAGAAGGCGATGGTGAATATGTGAAAATTGATACTGTATCTGTGTCAGAATTAGGTTCTGTAACAGGTGGTGGTTCTTCTGATGATGCTAAGGATGATACTCCAGCAATTATCGGATGGACAGAAGGTGATGTAGTAGGTCAGTACGACTTTGGTAATAGATCTACTGCCGAAGGCTTTACTACTATCGCAGCGGAAAGCTATTCTGCAGATGCAGGATATGGTTTTACCAGCACAGGAGACGTTACTTACAATAGAGTAGGTGTATCAGTTACTTTAGCAGGCGATGCCGCTACTGCATTAGAAACTGCTTGTGGTGATTTAAGTAGAGCAGGGGACGGTATGACTTTTGCGGTGGATGTTCCAGCAGGAACCTATCGTGTGGATGTTTATGCAGGTGCTGCATATAGTAACTCTGCATATAACAGTAGCAAGGTTATTATTAATGGAACGGACTTGGGTGTGGTATCACAGGGCACCACAGTAAGTGACATGAAGAAGACCACAGATGTAACCTTAACAGAAGCTGGACAGATTACTGTTATCGCAGATCCTAATGGCGGTTCATTCGGTATTCTTAATGCATTGGTGATTACCCAGTTGAATCCTGTATATGAGACAACTACAGATGATTCATCAGATACAGACGAGCCACAGACTGTAATCCAGTGGCAGAATGTTGTAGCGGAAGATTTTGAAGATGGCGCAAGCTCTTTTGCATTAATTGCAGATAGTAATACGGCTTATGAGTATTTAGAGGCGGATGCTTCTACTACCAACAACAATACTAGTTCTTATGTCTATGGTGTTGGTTCAAGAGCTGGTGGAGATACTGGTACACAGTGGTCTGGTCTTGCGGTAGAAGAAAACGTAACAGTAACCTTTGATGTGAAGATGGATGCCTGCTTGCAGAACAAGAGCTCTAACTTTGCATTGTTAGGTGAAAGCAATAAATTGAATTGGCTAGATAGCACATCACAAATTTTAACCATTTGTGGAACCGCTAGCGGAAACGGATATTGGGGAACCATTACCGTTAATGGTGTAGATATTACTAGCACCGCAAATGTAGCGAATGGTGCTTCTAATGGGGAATCTTCCGGTAAGGGTGGTTTATTGAGAGATACCACAGGTTGGATGAAGGTAGTTGCAGCACTTGATTTTGAAAAGCAGGAAGTTGCACTTACCATGACCAGAATTTCAGATGGTTCAACCATTTATACTGGAACTGTACCATTTGTTAATGAAGTTACTAAGTTAGATGCAATCTTTATGGCAGCAGCTAAAACCTATGGTGGTGTATTTGTGGATAATATTTCTATTGATAAGGCAGTAGAAGTACCAGTTGCTAGCGATGATGCTACTACTAACAGTAACTTATATGCTTATACTGACAAAACCGTAGCGGGCAACAGAACCTATTCTTATAAGGTTGCTGCAAAAGTGAATGATAAGACTTCTCATATGTCAAGAGCGATTACAATTAATACCGCCATTGCAATTGCAGAAGTAAAAGATTTTACTTTAGATAACATTGTGGCAGGAACACCTCTAGCGGATGGTGCAACTGTGGCAAGCTTGCTTCCCGCTACCTTGAAAGTAGTAGATACAGACGGTAATGAGCAAGATGCTACTGTGACATGGGATGTGTCTGCTGTAAACTTAAACGAAGCAGGAGACTATAAAGTATATGCTACCATCAAAGGTTATGGTGCAAAGGTAGAAGCTACATTAAAGGTAGTTGCCAATGAAGTGAAAGGTATTCAGGATGTAGCAGATGTTATTATGATTGTTGGTACAGAGGCTGAGTTACCAGAAAAGGTAACATTGGAATATACCAACACTACAACAGAAGAAGTAAGTGTAACATGGAACACAGAAAGCTTAGATACCAATACCATTGGCGAATATGAGTTAAATGGTAGTGTAGAAAGTCATGATGATTTAACTGCAAAAGTAGTTGTAAAAGTAAAAGCAAACTATGTGGTAAGTATTGCAGACGTTTATGCAGAAGTAGATATTAACACAGAAGATGTTGCTGCAGCATTACCACAGAAGGTAAGTGCGGTATTTGCAGATGACACAACCGCAGATGTGGCTGTTACATGGGTGGCAGAAGAAGTGGATACTGCTACTATTGCTACCGTAGACGTAAAAGGTATCGTGGAAGATTTTGCAGATGGTGTGACTGCTCATGTATCCATCGTATATCCATTGGTAGGAAAATATGATTTTGGTATCAGTGAGGCAGAGGAAGCAGAAGGATGGACTGGTGTAACAGTTAATGCTAAGGGTGGCACCAAGACCATGGAAGAGCTAGATGTTCATTATACAGAAGAAAAGGGATATGGTTTCCTTGATGCTTCAGCTACTATTGATGGACGTAGTGAGAACTATACCTTTGCAGGCATTCTCCCTGATAAAGTATATAGAGATTTTGCACTGCCAGCAGGTAATACCTTTGTGGTGGATGTTCCTAATGGAACCTATCAGGTAGAGGTAGTCAGCGGTTCTGTATATAAGAGTGATGTAAAATCTACTGTTGAGGGAACTGCTTGTAATCCTGCGAATACAGCAGAAAGCTATACCATCGGAAGTGTAACCGTAGAAGTAGCGGATGGACAGCTTACCGTAGAATTCCCTACCGGTAGAACCTCTCGAGTAGATGCAGTAATTGTGCGTGCGGTGGATGTGGAAGTAGATGATACTCCAAGTGATGACACCCCAAGCGAGGATACTCCAAGTGGAGACACCCCAAGTGGAGATGTTCCAAGTGAGGATGCGCCAAGTGGAGATGCACCAAGTGACGATACCCCAAGTGGAGACACTCCAAGTGAGGATATCCCAAGCGATGATACATCAAATGATAATACAGAGCAAGATGATACTAGCTTTGACACAGTAATCGAAAGCGTGAAAGATGTTCTTAACAAGATTACCAGTGGTGCATCAAAAGAAGAGATAAGAGAAGCAGTTATTGATGTAATTGATGCCATTTTGAATGTAATTACAGGAAAACTGACAGATACTCAGATTGAAAAATTAGCAGATACTGAAGAAAAAATCTTGAAAGCTATGCCTGAATTAGTAGAAGTAGAGGCACCAGAAGGATTTGAAGTAGAAAATGCAGTATTCAACGCGAAGGAAGGCAAAAAAGTTAAGGTAAAAGTTCAAGAAGAAAAAGAAACAGCTATTAATCTTCCAAAAGATAAGCGTTTGATGAATGCAACAATTTACGATGTGAACATGCTTGTAGATGGTAAAAAGGTACAGCCAAATGTTCCTTTGGAATTAAGCTTTGAAAGACCTAAGTCACTCATGGTTGTAAATATGGTAGTTCTTCATGTGGTGGATGAACAGGGCAATTATGAACAGCTTGATTACAGACTTGAAGATGATAAGATTGTTGTAATTACCGATGGCTTGAGCCCATTTATTCTTGCTAACATGATAAGTACACCTGTAGTGAATGAAGATAATGCAGATGATAATGACAATGACCAAGCAGTAGCATTGGAGCCTAGTGTTACAGTGGCTTCAGTTCCAACAACTAGTCAGTCGGCAACGGCAGTGAAACCTGCTAAAGAGAGTGCATTACCATCCGTATCAGATACTACAGAGAAAAATTCATCTAATGTTGAGAAACAGCAAGGTGAGAGCAATAAGGTGGAGGATACTCCAGTATCTAAGGAAACACCTGCAACAATCTCTGGAACAACCGAAAAGGTGGAAGAAGTGGTAACTGCTACTGCAACAAGCGTGGCGCAGGGCGAATTCCCAATAGGTTGGATTGTTCTTTTAGTAGTGGTATGTGCGGCTGGATTTGTTGGATTCAGAATGCTAAACAAGCGTAAAGAAGAAAAGTAATAAATAACAGTAAGAAGCAGAATGCACTCATATAAGTTGGGTGCATTTTGTTTTTTATAAATAGGTGTTGACAAAAAGAAACAGATTGTGTACAATTCAAATATAAGTTGTACACAATTCATTCTAAATGTAAAGAGTATTATAAAGGAGGGAAGAAAAAATTTTGTGAAAAATAAGTTGCGTACAATGTAAATTAAGACTAACATAGAAAATGAGAAAATGGTAACAATAAACAAGAATATATAACCAAACACAACATATAAAAATTAGGAGGAATAGAACATGAAAGCAATGCATATTACAAGTGAAAATTTTGAAAAAGAGGTATTACAGTCTGAGGTTCCAGTATTAGTAGATTTCTGGGCAGATTGGTGTGGACCATGTAAAATGCTTTTACCAATTATTGAGGAGATTGCAGAAGAGGCAGAAGGATTTAAAGTATGCAAGGTTAATGCAGATGAAGAATCGGATCTAATGATGCAGTTTAAGATTAGAAGTATTCCAACACTTCTTGTATTTAAAAATGGTGAGATAGTAAATAAATCTTTGGGTTATATCAGTAAGGAAGAGGTACTTGCCCTACTGAATGTGTAAAGGATATGCCTATAAGGCAGTAATATAGGCATATAACCTGCGTAATGGAATAGAAAGGTTGGGATTAAGGAAGTGAACAAGGAAGGATTTGATATTGTAATTGTGGGTGCAGGAACAGCAGGATTATCGGCGGCAATCTATGCAGTTAGAGCTGGTAAAAATGTATTGTTGTTAGAAGCTAATACCTATGGTGGGCAGATTGTTAATACACCTGAGGTTGAGAATTATCCTGGAATTAAGCACATATCAGGATATGAGTTTGCGACAGGGTTATACGAGCAAGCAATCCAGCTTGGTGCACAACTTCGCTATGAGAAAGTGGAGCGAATTGAAAATCTAAAAGAAGAAAAACTTGTTTATACAAATAAAGCAATTTATGTTTGCAAGGCAGTAATTTTGGCAACGGGTGCTAAGAACCGTCCATTAGGTCTAGAGCACGAAAAAGAGTGGATTGGAGCAGGCATTTCCTACTGTGCAACCTGTGACGGAGCTTTTTATAGAGGTCGTGATGTAGCAGTTGCAGGTGGTGGCAATACTGCGTTGGAAGATGCAATCTTTTTGTCGAACTACTGTCGCAAGGTATACCTGGTTCATAGAAGAGATTCCTTTAGAGGCGAAGAAAAATTGCTTCAGACTTTACAGCAGAAGGAGAATGTAGAGTTTGTATTGAATGCTAATATTGTAAAGCTTGTTGGTGAAGATGGTTTAGATGCAATAGAGGTAGAAGACAAGTTTAGTGGCGAAAGGAAGCAGATAGAAGTATCTGGACTCTTCGTTGCAATCGGTCAGGAACCTTCCAATATGGCATTTGCTGATCTAGTGAATTTGGATCAGGCAGGTTATATTGTGGCAGGTGAAAACTGTAAAACTAATCAAGAGGGAATCTTTACTGCAGGTGATTGTCGTACTAAGACTGTTAGACAGTTGACTACTGCAGCGGCGGATGGTGCGGTGGCAGCATTAGCAGCTTGTGAATATATAGGATAATGTATTTTGTAAAAGAAATGATTGAAGTATTATAACAATCGTGTTACAATAAATGGCTGTCGGGTATTTTTACCAATATCTGACAGCTTTTTTTGTTACTATTGAACAATGAGAAATAAAAGAAGTAGAAAAGCATTGAAAATAGTGGTAAAATTAATTGGGTATACCCTTAAAAAGAGAAAATAAACAAAACAAAGAGAAAAAGTCAGACAAAAGAAAGGTGGATGAACAATGGAATATAATGAAGTGTATTTCAAGAAAAAAGCAAACCAAAAAGCAATGATTGTATGGATTGCAATGTGTGCATTATTGTCTGTAATTTACCTAAGACAGATATCAAAAGGTATTATCACTGTAAATTATTATTTCGTATTCTTGGCATTTGCATGGATTCCATTGTTATTAGGGCTACTGGAATTAAAAATACATGGTATGACAAGTAAATTTTATAAGGATGTAGTCGGATACGGTTATGGTGTATTCTATGCGTTTCTTGTTTTGACTACCAGCGATATTATGGCATTTGTGTACGTGTTACCTGTATCGGGTATGTTGATTCTTTTTAAAGATAAGAAACTAATTATGCGTGCGGGCGTGGCAAATGTATTGTTAGTTTTTGTAGATCAAATCGTGAGTCATTATGCATATGGTAAACGAGATAATCAGTTGCATGAATTCCTAATCCAGTTTATATGTATTCTCATGGCATACATAGGTTATTCGATTGCAATTGGTCATATGAATCGCTCTGATGGTGCTATGTTTGGTGCCATGGAAGCGAATTTGAATAAGATTGTACGAACCATTGATCAGGTTAAGGCTGCAAGTAGCGAAGTTGTGGATGGTGTAACAGTGGTTCGTGAATTGGCAGATGATAATAGAAAAGGTGCTCTTGATGTAGTGCAGGGTATGATGGAATTATCTACGAACAATAATACTTTGAGTGAGAAAACATCATCTTCGTTAGATATGACAGAAGATATCAGCACACAGGTAGAGAATGTAGCAAATTTGGTAGAAAAGATGGCTACATTAATCAATGAGACAGCAGAACATGCTAAGAAGAGTTCAGTGGAGCTTTCAGATGTGGTAGATTCTACCAATGAAATGGCAAAACTGTCTAATGAAGTAGAGAGTGTATTAAAGGAATTTAAAGAAGAGTTTGGAATGGTGAAGGAAGAGACTGGAACGATTACCAAGATTTCCAGCCAGACCAATTTGCTTGCATTAAATGCTTCCATTGAGGCGGCTAGGGCTGGTGAAGCAGGAAAAGGCTTTGCAGTAGTAGCAGATGAGATTCGTAATCTAAGTATGGGGACACAAGCGTCTTCTAATAGTATTTTGGCGGCACTTGCTCACTTGGAAGAGACTGCGGATAAGATGACACAGTCTATTGTACAGATGCTTGATTTGATTGCTACCACTCAAGGTAAAGTTAGTCGAGTAGATGAGAGTGTATCCAACATTAGCGACGAGGCACATGAGTTGGATGAGGGTATTCTTGTAGTTGATAAGGCTATGAAGGAAGTGGAGAGCTCTAACAAGAACCTTGTGGATAATATGAAACAGATTAGTGACGTAATGGTTACTATGACGGAAAGTGTACAGAATTCGG
Source organism: uncultured Acetatifactor sp. (assembly GCA_964531725.1). Lineage (GTDB taxonomy): Bacteria > Bacillota > Clostridia > Lachnospirales > Lachnospiraceae > Acetatifactor. The sequence goes on along the minus strand of CAZHEM010000005.1, from coordinate 9,722 downwards.
AGACCACTACCAGAGATATGCTTTGCAAGTATGAAGAGACGGCAGCTAACGTAATGCATATTGAAACAGTAGTAGGTAAGCTGGTGGAAGAGCTGGGTGAAGGTGGCTTTATGGGAGTCAAGGACATCGAGCTAGGAATGAAGGCTACTGTATGTATGAAAATGGAAGGTGAACCTGAAGTTAAGGAATTCAAGCGAGATATTATTGCAGTGGATGATAGTTATGCATTCATTAAAGAATTAAATATGAATGGTGAGCCATTACATATTAAAGACAAACATATGAAACTTGACTTCCATATCATCGTAAAGAATGCTTTATATGTATGGGAGGATGTGAAGGTTACGCATGCTAAGATGGATGGAGTTGCTTGTCATAAATTTGATTTGAGCGAGAAACCTAAGGTATTCAATCGTCGTAAATATCCTAGAATGCCGTTGAATAATGCTTGTACAATTACTTTGAAGAAGGACAATAAGGAATGTGAAGCACAAATGGTAGATATCAGTGCCAATGGTTATGCATTCAGTACTTATGCATCGAATTTTGCTGATGTAAAAGGTCAGTTAATGACCTTAAAAGTAAAAGGAATACCATTCTTAGAAGGTGTTGGTTTGGATAGTTCCGTTATTCGTATTACAGACCAAAAGGGAAAATATATCATCGGTTGTCGTATGCTAGAAGATAACGTAGGGATTCGTGATTATGTAAGTGCCAATTATAAAGAATAGTAATAGGATGTGTACTCTTAAGTATAATAAAAGCTCCGATTCCGTTTTGGAATCGGAGCCTTTTTCATGAAAGCATTGTTGTATAAAAGTATTACTAACAACTACTGATTATACCTGAGGAAGCTTAGCAAGTGCTTTTGCAATCTCTTCATCGGTAGGAACATAATCCTCCATTTGATTATCGTTAAATCTCTGGTAAGCAAACATATCAAAGTATCCGGTACCAGTAAGACCGAATACAATATTCTTTGCCTCGCCAGTCTCTTTGCATTTCATAGCTTCATCAATAGCAACTTTAATAGCGTGGCTACTTTCAGGAGCAGGTAAGATACCTTCTACTTTTGCAAACTGTACAGCAGCTTCAAATACTTCTGTCTGCTTAACACTTCTTGCAGTCATCAAGCCCTGATCATAAATCTCAGATACAACAGAACTCATGCCGTGGTAACGAAGTCCACCTGCATGGCTTGCAGAAGGAATATAACCGCTACCCAAAGTGTACATTTTTGATAATGGACATACTTTACCAGTATCGCAGTAATCGTAAGCGTATTTACCGCGAGTAAGGCTAGGACAAGAAGAAGGCTCAACAGCGATGATTTCATAATCGGCTTCACCACGGAGCATTTCACCAACGAAAGGAGAAATTAATCCGCCTAAGTTAGAACCACCACCAGCACAGCCGATGATGACATCTGCTTTTACGCCATATTTATCTAAGGCAGCCTTGGTTTCAAGACCGATGATAGACTGATGCAACATAACCTGTGATAATACAGAGCCAAGTACATAACGATAACCTTCCTGTGAGGTGGCTGCTTCCACTGCTTCTGAAATTGCACAACCAAGGCTTCCGGTAGTACCAGGGAATTCTTCATTAATCTTACGACCAACGTTAGTGGTCATAGATGGGGATGGAGTAACCTGTGCACCATAGGTACGCATTACTTCACGACGGAATGGCTTTTGCTCATAAGAGCATTTTACCATGTATACCTGACAGTCCATATCAAAGTAAGAACATGCCATGGAAAGAGCAGTACCCCACTGACCAGCACCGGTTTCGGTAGTAACACCTTTTAAGCCCTGTTGCTTCGCATAGTATGCCTGTGCGATAGCAGAGTTTAATTTATGACTACCAGAGGTGTTGTTACCTTCAAATTTGTAATAAATATGAGCTGGTGTACCTAATTTTTCTTCTAAACAATATGCACGAACCAATGGAGCTGGACGATACATTTTATAGAAATTACGAATATCTTCTGGAATATCAAAATATGCAGTTGTATCATCTAATTCCTGCTTTGCAAGCTCTCTACAGAAAACTTCAGAAAGTTCATCTTCAGTAATTGGTTGTAAAGTTTCTGGATTCAAAAGTGGTGCAGGTTTTTTCTTCATATCTGCACGAACGTTATACCACTGCTTTGGCATCTCATGTTCTTCTAGATAAATTTTGTAAGGGATTGTTTTTTCCATAATAGTGCTCCTCTCTTTCTTATAAATAAAAAACTCCTGTCTTATCCGTTATACAATCTTGTCTGAAACAGCCAAACTGTTTGACACAAGGTTGCATATCTGCGATAGGACAGGAGTAAAATAACCTCTTGCGGTGCCACCTAACTTCATTCTTGCGAATGCTCTCATTCATGTACCAACATACATGCTCTGCTATAACGTGCAGTCACGTCTTACCTACTCCTTGCGTTTCAGTTCGCCCTCTTAGGTCCATTCGCCAGTCTTCCCATTACTGCAATCTCACCATCTGCAGCTCTCTGATAATGTTTCAAAAGGTTACTACTCCCAATCAAAGGTTTAGCTCATTAAAGTGTTAAAACATATTGAAACTATACTACTTTATTGATATGATGTCAAGAGAAACTTGTGCGAGATAAAAAACAAGCGACGCCAAAGGCGGCATTTGTTTTTTATCCGCATCAACGAGCAAACGTCTGCGAAGCAGACAAAGAAGCACGAAGTGCGCGTTTGCGAGTTTGTTGTAGAGGAGTTCATCTTCTTATCCTATAGCTAACAATGAACGAAGCGGAGTACCAATTATGAAAATAAAACTAACAACCCTACTATGTACAGTTGTATTACTAACAAGCGCATGCGCTAGCACAGCGCCCGAGGTTGTTACTAATGAGACACAAAAGATTGTAGCGGTGGAGAGCCTTGCCAGCGATATACCAGTGGAAAGCCTTGCAAGTAACGAAACGGAAAAGGGGACTGAGGCTATACTAACGGAAGAGACAGTGCATGAACAACAAGATGTGTCTCAGACGAAAATGCAAGCTGAGGATGTGGAAAAAAGTACATCCATGGAAACTGCATCAGCCGAAATGCCTGCAACTATTCTAGAAGAAACAACTCCAACCGAATTCGTCGTTCAACCCACCCAATCCACTGGTAAGCTCATTGCCATCGATGCTGGTCATCAGGCAAAAGGCAATAAGGAGCATGAACCAGTGGGCCCAGGAGCTACAGAGACAAAAGCAAAAGTATCCAGTGGAACATCTGGATGTGCTACTGGTTTGGCAGAATACGAATTAAATCTTACAGTAGCATTGAAACTAGAAGAAGAGTTAATCAACCGAGGCTATGAAGTCTTAATGATTCGCACTACCCATGATGTAGATATCAGCAATGCAGAACGTGCCCAGATGGCAAATGATGCACAGGCGGATGCCTTTATTCGTATTCACGCCAATGGTTCTTCTGATAGTAGCGTGAATGGTATTATGACCTTGTGCCAGACTTCAAGTAACCCATACAACGCCAATCTTTACGAAGAAAGCAAATCTTTGGCAAGCAAAGTATTGGATGCTATGGTGGAAAGCACTGGTGCAAAAAAACAACGTGTGTGGGAGACCGATACGATGTCGGGAATTAACTGGTGTCAGGTTCCTGCTACAATTGTAGAAATGGGCTATATGAGCAATCCGGAGGAAGATACTTTAATGTCTACAGAAGAATATCAAGACAAACTAGTAGACGGAATAGCGAATGGTATAGACCAATATTTTCAATAATATGATAGACAATATAAAGCAACTATGAGGCAGTGAAACCGCTTGCGCACATAGTTGCTTTTGTTTATAATAAGAACAAGTACAAACAAGCGAAAATAAAACGAAAGAGGAGTTACAAAATGAGAAGGTACAAATGGGTAACAAAAAAAGTAGTGGCTGTTTCGCTGGCACTAACATGTGCGCTGACATGCTTAACAGGATGCAGCGATAAGAAGGTTGCGGTAATGACAGAGGCTGTGGAATCTAGCATTTATGTGGAACCGATTGAAGGTTTGTCTGAGGACTTTATAAAGGGAATGGATATATCCAGCGTATTGGCGGAGGAAGCCAGTGGGGTGGTATATTATGACCAGAATGGAAAAGAAGCAGATTTATTCCAGATACTTGCCGATGCAGGAGTTAATTATGTGCGTGTGAGAGTATGGAATGATCCATATGATAAAGATGGAAATGGCTATGGTGGTGGTAATAACGATGTAGAAAAGGCTGCGATTATCGGGGAAAGAGCGGCCGAATATGGCATGAAGTTATTAGTAGATTTCCATTATTCTGACTTTTGGGCAGATCCAAAGAAACAATTTGCGCCAAAAGAGTGGAAGCATTTAACTTTTGACGACAAGAAACAGGCATTATATGATTTTACATTAGAAAGCTTAAGAACCATTGCAGAATCTGGTGCTGACATAGGAATGGTGCAGATTGGTAATGAGATTAATAATGGAATGGCTGGTGAGACAGACCAGAATCGTGTTATGGAGCTTTTAAAGCAGGGAAGTAGTGCGGTAAGAGCGTTTTCAGCAGAAGTAGATAAGGATATAGAAATAGCAGTACATTATACCAATATCGAAGATACTAATAAGACCCTTTCTCGAGCGGCAACGTTAGAGAATGCGGGTGTGGATTATGATATTTTTGGAGTATCCTATTATGCATTTTGGCATGGAAGTATGGAGAATTTAACTGATGTGTTGACACGAGTGTCAGAACAGTATGGTAAAAAGACCTGTGTATTAGAAACCTCGTATGCCTATACGCTAGAAGATGGAGACGGATATGGTGATAGTGTAGGAGAAAAGGACCTGGTAGAAGGGTATGCAGCCACTATGCAGAGCCAAGTGAATTGTGTGCGCGATGTATGTGCAGCGGCGGCAGCAGCAGATTCCATGGGTGTATTTTACTGGGAAGGTGCTTGGATTCCAGTTCCAGTACCAGAGGGTGGTAGTAGAGCAGAAGTGTGGGAACAGCAAGGCTCTGGATGGGCAAGTTCCTATGCGGCAAAATATGATCCAAACGATGCAGGCCTCTATTATGGTGGTTGTTCATGGGATAATCAAGCATTTTTCGATGCAAATGGTCAGGCATTGGAGACTCTAAATGTATTCAAATATTTGAATTATGGTACGGTTTGCGAACCAGCAGTGGACTACATAGAAGATGTGATTGTGGAAGTCAATGAAGGAGAAGAAGTCCGTATGCCGGAAACAGTGTATGCAACCTTTAATAATCGAGAATTATCAAGTGAGATTTCTGTGAATTGGGATGAAGATGCCGTATCAAAGATAGATACCAATGTGTCTGCGGAACATACCATTAATGGAACACTGGAGGATGGAACTTCTTTGAGCGCAACTGTGAAGGTGGCACAGGTTAATTACCTTAAGAATCCAAGTTTTGAATTAGGTGATGTGTCTATGTGGAAGGTTACATCGACCACAGCTACCAATCCAACAGATATTCAGAAGAAAGAGACAGATGCTTTTTCTGGAGAAAAGAGTTTTCATTTCTGGGATTCTAATGATTTTGGATTTGAAGTGGAACAGACGGTGGAAGGGCTTGCGGCAGGAAAATATAATTTTGAGGTAAATTTACAAGGCGGTGATATGGGTAAAAATGCAGTAGTTTACTTATATGTCATAGAAGGTGATGCAATCTATGAATCAGAGCCAGTTACTTTGGATGGTTGGTGTAATTGGAAGACACCAGAGATAAAGGGAATTACATTGGCAACTGATGGTGCGATTACTGTAGGTGTACATGTGGAATCTGCTGGCGGTGGATGGGGCACCATGGATGATTTTTATTTGTATAAAATCAATTAATGTAGGATAATAATAGGGGAGATAGATAATGCAGCAAAGGGTAAATGGTCTTTTACAGGAATTAACAAACGTATATATTATCTTTATATTGGTATTATTGCCTCTGTACATGAAAGAACGAATGGTTATGATAGGCGATGCGAAATACTACTTTTTTCGTGATGTTACGGTACTTTTTTTGATAATAGCGTTATTTGCACTAATGCTATATGGTATTGCGTACTGTTTGGAGAAAAATAGAAAAAATAATGTGAAAAAAATACGCTTTTCTGTGCAAGATTTTTTTGTGGCTAGTTATGGAGTAGTTTCTATAATATCTTGTATGTTTTCTCAGGAAAAAGAAATTGCGTTGTGGGGATACCAAGACTGGTATATGGGTGCATTTACACAAGGTATGTTTGTTGCAATATATTTCATTGTATCCAGATTTTATAATGGCACAGAGGATTTGTGGAAGTTGGCTGGTGTAACGGCTATGGTCGTGTTTATTCTTGGAATTCTCAATCGCTTTCAAATTGATCCCCTAAATATCTATGAGGGAATGAAAGAAAATGATTGGAATCGCACACATCTATTGTCAACCATAGGTAATAATAACTGGTATTGTGGTTATATCAGTGTGACAGCGGGGATTAGTATTTATTTTTATAATACAATAAATGGAAAATGGCGTTTGTTAGCTGGAATGGCAACCTTTTTGACATACATAACCTTATTGACACAGGGAAGCGAAAGCGGTTATGTGTTGATGGCTGGAATTATGGGTGTATTGTGTTATGTTTCCTTGGACAGTAGAGAAAAGTTTTTGCGTGCATGGGAGACGATTTTAATGTTTCCATTGGCATGTGTGGTGTTGAATGTTATTCATTCAATTAATCCTAAAATAATGATTATGGATGATGAGGGAACAGAGGGAATCTGGGCTTTATGGAATGGCTGGATTATTGTTTTTGCGGTAACAGCTATTGTTTATATATGGCTTAGTTATAGACATTTCAAGAAAATGGAAGAAAAGAAAAAAATGATTATGCCCATACGAATAACTATGATTGTAGTCGTTGTAGTAGGGCTTATAGCGTTGATAGGTTATGTGTCGACAGGGAAAAATATGAATTGGGGAACGGGAAGAGGGGCGCTATGGTATGTGTCTATTCGTTGCTTTTTAGAAGGGGACTGGAAACAAAAATTAATTGGAGCGGGACCGGACTGCTTTGCTCCGTATGTATATAATAGTTATAATATTAATGATATGGTTCAGGTAAGCCATCGATGGAAAGATATAATATATGCTAGTGCACATAACGAGTGGTTGAATATGCTTGTTACCCAAGGTGTGTTGGGCTTGATGGCATATTTAGGGATATTTGTCAGTGGTATGGTTCGTTGTTTGAAGCGTATTGCTACACAACCTATCCTTCTATTGGGATTACTAATGTTGGCAGGATATACGGCGAATGCGACTTTTAGTTTTCAACATGTGATGGCAACACCGTTTGCCTTTGTGATGCTTGGAATGACAGAGGCGGCAATCAGAAAATAATGACAGGAAGGCAATAATAATCATAGAATGATAGAAGGGAGGATGCGCTTATGATGAACGGTAGAGTGAAGACTGGCAGAAACAGCTTTTTGGATGTGTTGCGTGTATGGGCGACTGCGGCGGTAGTGCTTTTACATTGCATTACAGGTGTAATGGATACTACAGATATGAGTGCGTATCCTCTGGAAAAAACCTTCTTTTTGGTAGTGATGGATTTGATTACCTGGTGTGTGCCAATTTTTGTAATGATATCGGGCTATTTATTCTTGAATCCTGCAAAAGAGATTACTTTTCATAGAATGCTGTTGAAATATTGCAGACGTATTGTACTTGCGTTATTTATTTTTGGAGTACCATATGCGTGTATGGAATTACTTCTGATTGAAGGTGTTTTTACAAGGGAAACAGTGTGGCGTGCTATTGAAATGATTGTGCATGGAGATGGATGGTCACATATGTGGTATTTGTATATGATACTAGTTCTATATTTTTTAACACCAGTACTAAAATGGATATTAAAAAAAATATCTGATGGAGCGGTCTATCTCATATTGGCTTTTTTATTGGTTGGAAGTAGCGTGCTCACATATATTGGAAAACTTTTGCAAGTGGATATGATTCCTCACTTACCAGATGCTGGAATCTATTTCTTCTATTATATATGTGGTTATGTCATTGTGAAAAAGAAAATGAAATTGGGAGAAAAAAGTAGACATGTATTGTCTGTGGCAATCGGAATCATATGTGTGGGAATGATAGTTAGTCGATTGATTGGGGACTATTCTGTACAGATGGCGTATAATTATCCTTTTACTGTATTATTATCCATAATGTTATTTGTGTCAGTACAGTCATGGGGAGCACACTTTGGTAAGAATGCAAAAAAATGGGAGAAAGCTGGGGAACTATGTTTTGCTATTTACTTGGTACATCCAGTGTATGTGAATATACTTTATAAATGCTTGCATGTTACGCCACTATCTTTCTCCATTTACTTGTCTTTGCCGATATTTTTTGTGATTGTATTACTTCTGGCAACTATTACTGCGTGGGTACTTCATCAAATACCTGGTATGAAGCGTTATGTGTTATAGTGATTATTTTTGCCAACGACCAGATGCACCGCAAGGAAGCACTAAACCAGTGCTACTGACAGGTAGGCCAATTTCGTCAGCTTCCACGTGACCACCAAAACGTTTCGTAACAGCAGTGTTCATCATATAAGAGAGTACTGCAGGTTGTAAACCGGTGGTATAGGAATTGATTAAGAAGAATAAAGCATCTTCAGCAAGAATTTGAGTAGTTAATTCTACGAATGGCCAGATGCTTTCTTCGATTTTCCAAATCTCCCCCTTAGGTCCACGGCCATAAGAAGGTGGGTCCATAATGATTCCGTCGTATTTATTGCCACGACGAATCTCACGTTCAACAAACTTTACACAATCGTCAACTAGCCATCGTATTGGGGCTTCGCCAAGTCCTGATGTGATGGCATTTTCTTTTGCCCAAGTAACCATACCCTTAGATGCGTCTACATGAGTAACCTGTGCACCAGCAGCTGCTGCTGAAAGGGTGGCACCACCTGTGTATGCGAAAAGGTTCAATACCTTGATAGGCTTATCTGCTGGTCTATTTGTTTTGGCATCTCTAATAAGCTGAGAGAACCAATCCCAGTTTGTAGCCTGTTCTGGAAATAAACCAGTGTGTTTGAAACTGAATGGCTTTAAATTGAAAGTAAGCTGATTGGCTTTGATTCCGTTGGCACCGCCTAGTTCATATTGAATGCTCCATTCATTGGGTAAGTTAAAGAATTCCCATTCGCCACCACCTTTGGTACTTCTATGGTAATGGCCATTTTTGTTTTTCCAACCCTTGTGGTCGTGAGGTGTGTTCCAAATGACCTGAGGATCTGGACGAACCAATGTATAATCACCCCAGCGTTCGAGCTTTTCGCCAGAGGAGGTATCTAATACTTCATAATCTTTCCAATTATCTGCAATCCACATATTCTTTTCCTTCTATATATAATGTATTTATCGTTGTATCGTATTTACTATACAACAGGAAAGGAAAAGTGGCAAGATGGGTTGACTTCTTTTCGGGTTTCTTCTATATATAATGTAGTAGAAAGTGGAAGGTAAAAATTGTTCTAAAAAAAATACAAAAAAAATAAAAAAACTATTGCATTGCAAGAAACTTCCATGTATACTAAACATTGCTGTGGCATGATAGCTATGAAGCGTGAGGTTGCTACTTACGAAAGTGAGTAGGTTTTCCGTGGAGCGAATGTCAAGTTAGGAAACTGACGACAAGTCACTGTACA
>CAZHEM010000004.1:0-42803 GCA_964531725.1 uncultured Acetatifactor sp. | reverse complement strand
ATATACATCATGGTAAAGGAAGGAATCTCCCCATATACAAAAGAAGTATACATAATCCAAGGAAGATTACTGGCTGCTAAAAGTAAATAAATGCAGTCAACTTTGGCATTTTTCCAAAGTAAATGAACTGTTCTGTATTGGAAGAATATTGTGATACATAATAACACAACATAAATGCACTTGATAAAATGATAAGCTGGTAACGATAAAGGCAACAGGTTCCAAAGACGTATGAGAACTTCTAAAAATGCTACCAATCCTACTTGCTGTGGATAATAAGACAAATAAGAATCAGTAGGGTGGATAACTCCAGTGTTGCCCATTGCTAGATTTTGCGCAATGTCATATACAGACCATGCGTCGGCAGCAGGAGCAGTTTTGCTAAATACAACGAGAACTGCTCCTAGTAATAGACACCACCCCATTACAAGAATTAAGAGTATGGGGATGCGTTTTGTAGGATTGTGTGTAAATATTTTCGTGAAAAAATATAAGATACCAACAAAACAAACAATGCCTAAGATGTTTAGTAGGGGATTGTCCCACTTAGTAAGAGCCTGTTGAGAAATCATATCATCTGCATAACAGGTAAGCAAAAAAGCACTAATGGATAGAATTGCCATAAGTGCTATGCTGATAATTTGAATAGAATGATGAGCAAATTTATAAATAGATTGTGTAATAATTTCCATAATGGTCCTCGTTTCATCAACGTGTTATGTACATTGGTAATACAGGAGTATTCCCATATAAAGTTATGTTATCATAAACAAGAGTGTTTGAAAATTATTTTTGCAGGAAAACCAAGGAATAAATCATTAAAATATGTGGCTGAAATAGCTCGTTCGTGGTATGATAGAAATAATGGTTAGCTATACGCAAAGTATAGAAGAAAGGATTGGACTTATGGATAAGATAGCAGTTTTGATTCCTTGCTATAACGAGGAACAGACAATTGCAAAGGTGGTTAAGGATGTAAAGGAAGCATTACCAGAGGCGGTTGTGTATGTGTATGATAATAATTCAAAGGACAGAACCGTGGAACTTGCCAAGGAAGCTGGTGCGGTGATTCGTTATGAATATAAACAGGGCAAAGGAAATGTTATTCGTAGAATGTTCCGTGAGATTGATGCAGAATGCTATTTGATGATTGATGGAGATGATACATATCCATTGGACTGCGCTAGAGAGTTGGTGGACAAGGTGCTGAATCATCACGCAGATATGGTGGTGGGAGACCGATTATCTTCTACCTATTTTACCGAGAATAAGAGACCTTTCCATAATTTTGGTAATAGCTTGATGAGAACTGGTATTAACTGGTTGTTCCGTTCAGATATCAAAGATATCATGACAGGATATAGAGCATTTAGCTACGAATTTGTGAAGACATTCCCTGTTTTTTCTAAGGGATTTGAGATTGAGACAGAGATGACCATTCATGCGGTAAATTATAATATGCAGGTGGAAAACGTGGTGGTGGAATATCGTGACCGCCCAGAAGGAAGCGTGTCTAAGTTGAATACTTACAGCGATGGAATGCGTGTTATTTGTAAAATGATTCAGTTATACAAGAATTATAGACCATTCCGTTTTTTCAGTCTTTTGTGTCTGATGTTAATGTTGATTGCATTACTCTTGGTGGCGCCGATTATTAGCGAATACTTACAGACTGGTTTGGTACCTAGATTCCCAACCTTAATTGTAAGCGGTTTTATTGCATTAGCAGGAATACAGTCATTCTTTTCGGGAATGATTTTGGAGGTAATTGCTGCTAAGGACAAGCGTGATTTTGAATATCGCTTGAATCGAGTGGCAAGAGAAAAACAATAAACCTAAAAGGATTAAAGTGGTTCATGCAAGAAAAGAAAATTTCTTTAAAAATTGCATATTTCTTATTTGGCTTGAGTGGATTCTTGTGTGCATTTTGTTGTCTTACAGGTAGAGATTTGGCAGAACAAGGAAACATTCTATGGACAAACAGCTATACCATGAAAACGCTGTTTTGGTGTATTTTGTTTGGTGTCATTTGGGCAAGTGTAAGTTGTTTCTTGATGTATGCCAAACGTGCAATCGTCTTAAGAAAAGTACTTGTTCAGAGAGTGGAGGAACACTACCAGAAACTAGAAAAACACAAATGGATTGAAAAGGTAAAAGCTTTTTCTAGTGGACAGATTTTTGCAATCAGCTTGTCCTTGATTGTGATTAGTTGGTTGCCTAGTTTTTTGGCGTACTATCCTGGAAATTGTTCCTACGATACACCTATTCAGATAGGACAGATAGTGGATGGAGCATTTAACGATCATCATCCCATTGCCCATACATTGGTGCTACAGGGCGCCATGAAGTTAGGCGATTTGGTATTTGGAGACGTGAATACAGGGATTGCTGTAATGGTGTTTTTGCAGATGGTGATATTGGCGGCAAGTATGTCATTTGGCATTGCACTTGTGCACCGTAAAGGTGTGAAAGTGTTATGGTTGGTATTACTGCAACTATATTGTATGCTTTTCCGTTTTCACCACTATATGAGCATTACAACCATAAAGGATACCTTGTTTAGTGCATTCTTTTTGTTGTTGATTTGTTCTTTGTACGGGCTTTTGCAGGCAGAAAATTTGCACATACAAAAGGTGTGGAAATTATATATTTTATTTGGTGTGAGTACTATTGGTAGTATTCTGTTTCGCAACAATGGAAAATACGCTTTTTTGGTGTTGCTGGTAATTCTTTTCTTGTGTGTTATATTTGGAAAAAGAACAAGGAAAAAAATGGGTAAGCTGTTAGTAAGTGCATTGGCATTTTTCTTGATGGGTAATATTTTGTTATCGGCATTGTTTAATGTAACCAATGCCCAACAAGGAGATAGACGTGAGATGTTAAGTATGCCTATTCAGCAGTTGGCACGTTGCATGTTGTACCATGGTGGAGTTGGTGCACTTGCAGAGGATGACAATACCATGACAGATGCAGAGAAGTCTATTATCAACGATTTTCTGCTAGATCAAGGCTATTTACATTATAGAGCTGATATTTCTGACCCTGTAAAGAGACATACTAACACTTATGTGGTAAGATATCGTGCCAAGGAATTTTTAACAACGTATCTGCAATTACTCGGCAGATATCCAGGGGAATTTGTTAATGCTGCGTTGGCAGTAAACGCAGGTTATTTGTATATTGCAGACGAAAGCCATGCTTATATTAATGTGGGCGGTGCTGATAGCGGCATGGGATATGTACAGACTCACTGGGTGGAAAATGAGCTGAATGCTCGTGGTATCTATAAAGATTCTAAGTGGGAAAGTCTTCATCAGAGTATGGAACAATGGGCAGATGAGAATGCTCATTTGGAGTTACCTCTATTGAGATATATCTATATGCCGGGAATTTATCTTTGGCTATATGTATTTGGATCCATTTATTTTGTGGCCCATAGAAGATATCGCGAATGTATTCCACTTTCGCTGATTTTTGGGTATTATATAACTTTGTTATTAGGACCTACTGTGCAGTTGCGATATATTTACCCAATGATGATAGTAGTACCTTTTGTGTTTTTACTAACGAAACGCAAACATACAGGTTGTGATTAACTGGAGGATAATGATGATAGATAAACTAATAATTGGCGCAGGGCTTTATGGACTGTATTCTGCGTTATATTGTGGTAAAAAAGGACAAAAAGTGACTGTGTTAGAGATTGATGAGGCACCATTTATGCGCGCAACCTATATCAACCAGGCACGTGTTCACATGGGATATCATTATCCACGTTCCCTTTCTACTGCTATGAAATCAGCAGGATATTTTAAGCGATTTGTAGAAGATTATTCTTTTTGTATCCATTCGCAGTTCGATCAGGTGTATGCCACTAGTACCAACTTCTCATGGACAGATGCCAAGGAATTCAGAAAGTTCTGTAAGGATGCAGGAATTCCTTGTTCAGATTTGCCTGTAGATAAGTATTTTAACGAAGGTATTTGCGATGGTGCCTTTATGACACAGGAATATACCTATGATGCCTTTATTTTGAGAGACTATTTGGTAAGTGAGATTGCTAAGTACTCAAATATTGAGATTTTGTGTAGTCGGGAGATTCAGCGAATCATCAAAGGTACTGATTGCTACGAGATTATCGCCTTACATGATGGTAAGGAGGAACATTATGAAGCACCTTTTGTATTGAACTCTACTTATGCATCGGTGAATCAAGTGCTTGAAAAGGTAGAAGGGGTAGATACGGAGCCCTTCGGCTTGAAATATGAATTGTGTGAGATTATTCTGTGTAAGACCAGCAAAGAATTAGAAGGAATCGGACTTACCGTAATGGATGGACCATTTTTCTCCATTATGCCTTTTGGTAAGACTGGGTATCATTCTCTTACTTCGGTAACCTTCACACCACATAAGACAAGCTATGATGCAACCCCTACCTTCCCATGTATGGAAGGTGGAAGCTGTGCTAATGGATGGTTAGGGAATTGTAATGCCTGTCCTACCAAGCCGAAAAGTGCATGGGAGTACATGTCTACTTTGGCACGCAAGTATATGAAAGAAGAGTATGGTTTTACTTATGAGAAGTCCCTTTTCTCTATGAAACCAATTTTAAAAGCATCGGAAATTGACGATTCTAGACCGACGGTAATTAAAGCGATTTCCAGCGAGCCTACTTTTATCAGTGTATTATCGGGTAAGATTAATACGGTATATGATTTAGATGAATTCTTGGACTAATTCTTGCAGGAGAGAGCGCTTAATGAAGAAGATTTGTAAAGAATTACAGGCTTTTGCCGAAAAAAAAGCATATGTAATCTGCCTGCTGTTGACGATGGTGTTAAGCTATGCAACACTTTTGCACAATCCAACGGTGGGAATTGATGATACATCCTTTGGTATTTACTATGAGGATGGAGTATCACCTGCCATGGGTAGATGGTGCTTATTTCTGATAGATAAGATTTTCCCATTGAACTACAATCCATACTTTGTTGAAGCAATTGGATTGTTGGTGTTCTGTGTATCTGTTACCCTTTGGGCAATCGTAATGTATCGCTTGTTCGGTGACAAGGTATCTCAGTGGGGTTACACTGCTTTCGCCTGCGTGCTGATTTCTTCACCGATTATCAGCGAAGTGGTGGTTTGGTATGTGCAGGATGGAATTTATCTAGGACATGGTGTGACTGCGTTGGCTGTACTGTTTTCTATGGAAGCTATGAAGCAAGGAAATGACAGAAGCAAATGCATTGGCAATTTGTTTGCGGGAGCAGGATTGTTGACTGTGGCACTAGGCTTCTATGAAGCGTTTATGATTGTATATTTAGTTGCAATGGTGATGGTGTTCTTTTCTATTCGTTTGTTGCAACAGGAGGAATACAACAAAAGAGTAGGGACATGGTTCCTTCGTTTGATACCATTGTGTCTGTGTACCATGGTGTTCCGAACATTAATGGTGGAATTCATGATTCGTTTCTTCCATTTAGAAGACCAGACACAGGTGTTGAAGTCTAGGGGCTTGCACGAGGTGCTTGGATGGTTTGATGGAACCAGAACTTTAGAGGATTTCCTGTATGTATTGAAAGGCTTTTTTGTAAAATATTACATTAATGCAGTAGTGTATGTGCCAGTTAGAATCCTTGTGCTAGCAATTTTGATATTAGTAGTTCTGGCAATTGTTTGGAGCATTCGTCGTAAGGATGCATGGATTGGCGTGGCAGTGGTAGGAATGCTATTTATTCCTTGGATTCTTCCAGTGTTGGAGGGCGTTGCTACTTATTATCGTAGTAGTCAATATGTGCCTTTGATGACCGCTTTTTCTGTGCTGTTGTTAGCTTGGCAGTTGCAGCGATACAAGGCATGGAAATATTATGGAAAGCTGGCTGTGGTCAGTGGACTTCTTGCTTTTGTGTTGATCTATAATCAAGGATATGAGATGAACAAATGGCTATATATTGATGCCTTAAAGTATGAGAATGACAAGACGGTTATGGAGAATGTGGCTTTGCACATTATGGAAAAGTGTGATGCAAATAAACCCATTTGTATTATTGGGGAATACCAGACTCCAGAACCTCTGCAAGAGGCTGCTTATTGTCCAAGCTGGTCTAGAAAATATAGCTTGGTTCAGACGTTGGTAAATGTGGTAGATAAAGATATTTTTGAGGAGTATAATAGTCCACAGGGATATGCTTTTGCAGAGACTCCTAGACTATCCTTTATTGAATGGGGAGCGGTAGCTTTCTATGGATTTGATAGAGAATTAATCAAGTTCTGGGAGATGCATGGTTATCAGTTTGTGGAAGATGGTAATCTTGCACACTATGAAGAAGCCAAAGCCCTAATGAAAAATGGTCCAATATGGCCACAGGAAGGCTCTATTGTGGAAATGGATGAATATATTATTGTAAATTTCGGAGAGAAGAACAATGGCAACGAATAAAGAGAAAAACTTTGTGTCCTGTGTACTTTATCTGCATAATGAAGGAAGTCGAGTAAAGGATTTTCTTAGTAAAATCTGTGGAGTAATGCAGGAGAACTTTGAGAAGTACGAAATTGTATGTGTAAATGATGGCTGTGTGGACGATACGGTTGATCAGATTAAGGAATTTTTGGCGGAGGATAGTACTAGTCATGTGGTAAGTATGATTAATTTAAGCTACTATCAAGGCGTAGAAAGTGCAATGAACGCAGGTAGAGATTTGGCGGTAGGCGATTTCCTATTTGAGTTTGATCAATGTAAGTTGGATTTCCCAACAGAGTTAATTATGCAGGTATATAGCAGATCCCTAGAAGGCTATGATGTAGTTGCAGCGGCGCCTAAGAAAGGTGTACCTTTGACATCTAAGTTATTCTACATGATGTACAATTGGAGCAATCGCAACGGAATGAAGCTTCGTCAGGAGCGTTTCCGTATTATTTCTAGACGTGCAATTAATCGTGTGAATCAGATGAATGTATATATCCCTTATCGTAAGGCTATGTACATGAATTGTGGTTTGAAAGCGGATACTATTGTGTATGATAATGCGAATGTGGGAGATAAGGAACGTAATCGTGAGGAACGTGGTACTCGTAGTGGACTTGCGGTAGATACATTTATTATCTTCACAGATGTCTTAGAGAAGTTCTCTATGTTTATGAGTGTAATTTTATTTGCTACATTGTTAATTATGTTTGGATATTTGATATATTCTATTTTTAGCGCAGTGCGTCCTGTGGAAGGATGGTTGTCTATTATGTTCCTGATGTCATTTGGATTCTTTATGTTATCCGTAATGTTGACACTAATATTTAAGTATTTGTCAGTTATCTTGAATATGAATTTTAAGAGACAGCGTTATGTAATTGAAGGAGTGGAGAAGCTTACAAAATGATGTTAACAATTATTTTTCCTGTATTAAACGAAAGATTACGATTGGAAAGTGGAATTACTCGTACGGTTGAGTATTTGAATAAGATTGAATTCCAAGATTATGAGATTATCATTGTAGACAATGGCTCAGAGGATGAGACCCCTGAGATTGCCAAAGGACTTTGTGAGAAGTATGGTAAGGTTCGATATGAAAGAATTGGTGTGCGTGGTGTAGGTGCAGCATTCCGTAAGGGTATTGAACTAAGTCAGGGTGAAGTGGTAGGATATATGGATATTGATTTATCCACCAATATAAAACATTTAGGCGAGGCTATCCACATTTTCCAGACACAGAAAGACGTGGAGTATATTAATGGTAGCCGTTTTGCAAAGGAATCAGATACACAGGGACGCAAATGGTATCGTAAAATTACTTCCCAAGGACTGTTAATTTTATTAAAATTGTTCCTTGGAATGAAGTCTACTGATGCAGTATGTGGATTTACTTTCGTGCGTAGAGAAGTAGCTCTTTCTTTGGTAGAAGGTAGTAGTCAGGACAATGGCTGGTTCTATACCATTGAATTCCTTCTTCGTGCAGAAAAACGTGGTGTGAATGTATTGGATTATCCTGTGGAATGGCAGGAGGATTACAATACCACTGTTAAGGTGTTTAAGACGATTTGTAATTATTTGGTGCAAATTGCGCGTTTGTTTAACGAATTCTATATTCGTAAGCATATATAGACATAGAAAATACGTCGATAATTGCGTGTAATGGTTTGTCGGATTCAAGAGCCATTGATGCGGCAGAATGTGAGGATAATATGAGTCATATTAAGAGAATAGATTTAACAAGAGATTTTGAAGCACATCGTGAAGAATATATGAAGGCTATCGAGCAGGTATGTACAGAGACAGCTTTTTCCGGCGGTAAGTATGCAGATAAGTTTGATAAAGAATTTGCAGAATATGTGGGAAGTAAGTATGCTTGTGGTGTAAATAACGGAACTTCTGCATTACAGCTTGCTATGTTGGCACTTGGTGTTGGTCCTGGGGATGAGGTAATCGTTCCTGCCAATACATATATTGCAACTGCATGGGGAGTAAGCTACACTGGTGCCACTCCTGTTTTTGCTGATTGTACAGCAGATACTTGGGAACTGGATCCTGTGGCAGTAGAGAAGGCGATTACTCCAAGAACCAAAGGTATCATTGGTGTACATCTTTATGGTCAGCCTTTTGATTATGCGGCTATTAAAGAGATTGCAGAAAGACACGGTTTGTTTGTAGTAGAAGACTGTGCTCAGTCTCATGGTGCTAAGTTTGAGGGGAGAAATGTTGGTACTCTAGGTGAACTTGCCTGCTTTAGCTTTTATCCAGGAAAAAACCTTTATGCATTCGGTGAAGGTGGTAGCGTAACCTGTGACAAGGAAGAGTATCATAAACATATGACAAGACTTAAGAATCAAGGCTGTGACGTTCGTTACTACCATGATGAGATTGGTTATAACATGCGTTTGGAAGGTCTTCAGGGTGCAGTGCTTAGTGTAAGCTTAAAATATTTACCTGATTGGACTAAGAGAAGACAAGAAATTGGTGAGAGATATTTAAGAGAGATTACCAATCCATTGATTACCATGCAGGCACATCCTGAGAACACAGAGCCAGTATATCATTTGTTTGTAATTACTGTTGCTGATCATGATCATTTTGTAAAGTATATGGAAGAGGCAGATGTGGAGTGCAATATGCATTATCCAGTGCCTTGCCACTTGCAGAAAGCATATGCACATTTGGGATATAAAGAAGGTGACTGCCCTAATGCAGAGTATCTTGCATCTCATTGTGTAACCCTTCCTCTGTTCCCAGGAATGACGGATGAGGAAGCTACACGTGTAATCGAGTTGTGTAATGCGTATCGTGGGTAAGCGATAAAATATTGTTGAATGAAACTTGTGGTAGATAACCAGAGGAATATCTGGTTATCGAAATTTTATGGAGACGGTAAATGAAGGCAGACACAAAGATAAAGGCAGAATGGTTAACATGGAGAGATAACACTAAGGTAGGTAAAGTATTTTTTGCCTGCCTTCTTGTGA
Organism: uncultured Acetatifactor sp.; assembly: GCA_964531725.1. Classification (GTDB taxonomy): domain Bacteria; phylum Bacillota; class Clostridia; order Lachnospirales; family Lachnospiraceae; genus Acetatifactor. The sequence continues at coordinate 33,353 of CAZHEM010000004.1, read as the reverse complement.
TGTATTCGGCTGTTATGTTGTATTTGTTTGTGAACCAAGCATTGGAGACCCCTGATTTTGTGTCAGATATGCCCGCATATATTGATAAAGTGCGAGGAGTGGAAGGGGATTATGAATTCCCTTATCCATTATTGTTTACATTAGCGAAAGCATTTGCATTGGTGGTTGGAGCACCTATTGGGATGGCGCTTGCTACCTGCTTACTCAATACCTTGAGTGTCTATATTGCCAAGCTTTATTTGAACCGAGAGGTACGCAGTTATGTGGATTATGAAGTGCTAAGTAGCAGAAAAAAAGCTGCTTTTGAAGTGGGGCTTTCTTTGCTGGCTTTATCTTTGTTTTGGTTGGGGAATTTATATTCTCCTAAAAATACCGCTTTTTTTGGTTTCGATTATGCCTATCGTTGTATGGGAATTTATACTCCGAATCCAATCTGGAATGCTACTTATTTAGCTACCAGACCATTTACGATTGTTTGTTTTTTTGAAGGCTGTAAAATGCTTCGAGAATACAGAGAAGATTTTGCATGGAGGAAGACCATACCTTTTGCAGTATCGCTATTCTTAACTACTATTACAAAGCCAAGTTATGTAATGATTTTTCTGCCTACTGTGGCAGTAATTTTGTTGGTGCAGCTTGTAATGAGTAAGGGTAAAAGCTTCCGTAATGCTTTTTGCCTGTGTGTCACTATGATTCCCACGGGCTTGCATCTGTTGTACCAGTTTGGCGGATTGTTCACAGGTGTGAATGTGAAAGGTGAAGAAACAGGAATTGGTATCGCTTTTGCTTATGTTTGGAGTAATTTTTCTAAGAATATTCCTCTTAGCATTGTAATGGGAATGGCTTTGCCGATTGGTGTGCTGATTCTAAATCTGCCAGAATGGAAGAAGAATGCATATTATCGTTTTGCTTGGTGGAATTATCTGACTGGTATGTTAATGTTTTTACTCTTATATGAAAAGGGCTTCCGTTGGGAGCATGCAAACTTTTCGTGGGGCTATATGCACGGCATGTTCTTTGTATATCTGATGACATTAATCGTGATGGTTAAGAACATAATTCAGTGGCGCAAATCTTATAAAGTAATATTCTTACTGGCAGAGTGGGGAGTATTTTTGATTCACTTGATATGTGGAGTGAATTTTCAGGTGTATGCCTTACGAGGACTAGAGCTTGCGGGCTTCTAAGTGATACCAAGTGAGAATGTAACATGAGATAAATAGAGTGTAGGAATGTGCAAAAAGCAGAAGAATGGCGTGGGTGCACAGAGAGAGGATATATGAAATATGTAGATGAGAAGGCGGGGATTTATCTACGCCTGATGACCATAGATGATACGGATTGCATTGTGAATTGGCGCAATAAGGATGCAGTGAGAAAATGCTTTGTGTATCAGGAACTTTTTACCAGAGAGACTCATATGGGTTGGATTAAGAATATGGTAGAGCCTGGCAAGGTGGTGCAGATGATGATCTGCGAACTGGCAGATGGTACCCCTATAGGAAGTGTATATGTTAGAGATATTGACAAGCAGCATAATAAGGCCGAGTATGGCATTTTTATTGGAGAAGATAGTGCCAGAGGCAGGGGCGTAGGTACGGCGGCTGCCAAGCTGATGGTGCAGTATTGCTTTGAAGAATTGAAGTTACACAAATTATTTTTGAGAGCTTTTAGTGATAATGTGCAGGCAATCCGAAGCTATGAAAAGGCAGGATTTGTACAGGAAGCATATTTGAAAGATGATGTATGTATAGATGGAGTATATCGCGATATGGTATTTATGGCTATTTTGAATGCTAATGCTTAGCGGTACACCAAAGAATAAAAGAGGACATAATGATGAAGAAAATTAGCTTTATAATTCCATGTTATCGTTCAGAGAATACATTGCCACATGTGATTGCTGAAATTGATGAGAAAATGAAACAAATGACTCAGTATGAGTATGATGTGTTTTTGATTAATGACTGTTCTCCAGATGGCACGTTGGCAGTTATTCGTAAGCTGTGCGAGGAGAGAAAAAATATTAAAGGAATCAGTTTTGCTCGCAATTTTGGACAACATGCAGCATTGATGGCGGGACTACGTCACTCTGATGGCGATTATGTGGTGTGCTTGGATGATGATGGACAGACTCCAGCAGATGAAGTAGATAAATTAATCGCAAAATTAGAAGAAGGATATGATGCGGTTTATGCAAAATATGAGCACAAACAACATTCTACCTTCCGTAATATGGGTAGTAAGGTAAATGAATTAATGACTCGTATTATGTTGGAAAAGCCAGCATCCTTGTATGTATCTAGCTATTTTGCAGTAAGACGTTTTGTGGTGGAGGATATGATTCGCTACGAGAATTCTTATCCATATGTTATTGGCTTGGTGCTTCGTGCCACTAAGAATATTACCAATGTAATTGTAAATCATAGGGAACGTGAAGAGGGTAATTCTGGTTATACCTTGAAGAAGCTTTTGGGACTATGGTTCAATGGATTTACGACCTTTTCGGTAAAACCATTAAGAATTGCTACTGCTATTGGTTGCTGTAGTGCAGCAATTGGATTTTTGTATGGAATCTATACTATTATCAAACGCTTTGTGAATCCAGCAGTTCCTATGGGATTTAGTTCTATGATGGCTGCCTTGGTATTTTTTGGTGGTATGATTATGATTATGTTGGGTCTAATAGGCGAATACATTGGTCGTATTTATATTAGCTTGAATAATTCTCCTCAGTATGTGATTCGAGAGAGAATGAATGTGAACGAAGAGTAGAAAGGATTCCTATTTCTATGAAGAAATTCTTGAACTGGTGGAAAGAAGAAAAAAGATATATATTGCTTCTGAAAGCAGGCTTAATGGCATTGCTGCCTATTGTGTGTTGTTTGGTGTATTGTGCCATGCAGGGCAAAACGATAGGGGATGTGTACCTGCCATGTTCTGAGTGGAATGACGAATTGTTCTACTTTAAGCAGATGGAAGGTATCGTGAACTATGGATATCCACAAGGATACTTTGGCTTTAACGAAAGCCATGCCTTGAAGCTATCCTTTGCTGCATGGAGTCCTGTATTGGTATTTCCGTGGATTATCTGGGGACTGCTCTTTGGATGGAACCTAATGACCCCAATTGTATGTAACATCGTGTTAATGACTGTTGCGATGGTAGTATTTGTGTGGTTGGTACGTCCTACATGGAAACAGATTGGCATATTAACATTGCTCTTTTGTCTGTATACCCCATTTGTGCGCTATATGCTTTCAGGTATGCCAGAAGTAATTTGCTTTAGTCTATTGATTGTATTTTATGCGATAGCAATAAATTACTTGGATAACGAGAAGCCTTCACGCTTGGTATGGATGTTTATTTTATCAGGTCTACTGACCTTGATGCGTCCTTATATGTTGCTATTTTTATTGCTACCTGCTTTTCTATGGATTCGTAAGAAGAAATGGCTTGGTGTAGCAGGAAGCGTAGGTGTGGTTGGCGTTATCTTGGCAATTTATGCAATGATTAAACACTATTTTGGTGCAGAATACTTTGCACCATTATTCTTTACCGAATGGATTACTACCTTTTTTGAGGAAGGAATCGGTGCAGGAATTCATAACTTCTTCAGTACCCTCTACTGGATGGGTAAAGGCTTTTTTGGTCGTATGATAGAAGGTTTTAGAAGCGGATTGGCATCCGGTGCTTTCTTTGGCGGCTATGTAATTATGATGTTGATTCTCTTGTATCAAAGCTTCCGTAATTGGAGACAAAAAGATACCAAGAAGCTGATTATCAATGGACATTTGGCATTCTCCTTCGTGGGCATGCTATTTGCACTCTTACTTATGTATAAGCTAGAAGAAGGCAGTAAACACTTGCTGACCTTTATGGCAGTGGGCGTGTACATTATCAGCTTGATGGAGACCAAATTTTATAAGAAAGCTGTGTTGATGGCAGCGACCTTCGCATATCTTTATTCTTATATGGCAATAGAACCCTATGATTATCAGGTGCCTTTTGTGGACGAACAACGTCAGGCACAGATTGCTATGTGGGAAGAGATTTTAGATGAGGAATTGACCTTTACAGAGGAAAATGTACCTAACTATGAAAATGCCATTATCTGGACTCTGTGGGATCAAATGGAGGATGGCAACAATAAATCCCTAAAATGGCAGCTACTCTACGCCGTTCCAGAAGGCTATGGAATCAGTTGTTGTAAAGGAGAGTACCTACGTGAGAACTTTGACACCTTACAAAACCGCTACATCGCAGTGCTACCTGATTGTGCGGTAGATAAGATGTGCGCTGAGGCTGGATATGAGCTCCTTGGAGAAGATGAAGATATGAAAGTATATAGAAGATATTAAATATGCAAAAAAAAGCCCGCTACTCAACGGTAGCGAGCTTTTCTAATACTTCAACAATCATATGACTAATCTCGAGACGAGTGCTCATATTAGGATGAGTGCCGTCCTCCAGATACTCTTCTTGATTCTTGGCATCAATATCAAGTTCACGATATATATCCAATACATCAACATTCATCTCTTCTGCAACAGCAATAGCAGCATCTACATAATCTAATAATACACCACCGTTTTCGTTTGCGGCAGAAGCACCAAAATCGTTAATAATAGTAAAGTTTGGCGTTAAGACTAAGATATATGCATCAGGATATTTTTCCTGTAGCGCTTTGATTCCAGTGCGGAGTGCACCGCTATAAGTGCTAATATCGTAAGGGTCTGTAGAATCTACAGGATGTCCTTCAAAGAAGTCGTTTAATCCAAAACTGATAACAAAGCATTTGTTGCGTTCTTTAAACCATTTATCATGATAGGTTATCATGTTGATGGTTGAATTGGCTTCAGGATCTAAGAGACTAACATCTTTGCTAATAAGGGCATTTACTAATTTGGGGAATGAGGTGTCATCTGCATCCTCTTGAGCAGCGGAGGCGCCTCCATGTCCGAGGTTATGAAAGCTAGCATTAGTAAATCCGCCTACCATTCCTGGGATTCCAATTCCTACTTCATAATTGCCAATAACACTGTCTCCAAAGAAGACTAATTCATATTCTGAAAGGTCAGGGTAGGCAGGTGGCTCATTGCGATATTCCTGAACTATCTCGGTAAAATCAATAAATACATCCTCCACATTTTCCATTGTAATCAAATAGCCATGGTCGGAATCCGCATTTAGAAAAACCACACGAGATGCCGCCTTGTTTAAACCAAAGTCGGAATCATAATTAGCGGGATTGGTAATTAGCCACTCAGCATTAAAGAATGAATAAATCTCTACCTGCTCCAGAGGGAGGAGCAAATTAACAAAATTACTATAGGATTCCAAGGTTGGTAGGAAGGTTTCTTCTGGAAGCGTAGCCCAATAATCTAAAGTAGGAGTTGCTAACAGAATCTTGTATTCTAATCCTGGATAAAGCTCGATTAAAGAATAAATCTCATAAGGGTCTATTGCTTCAGGATGAATTCCCAGATAAAGAGTTGTTATTTCATTTCCTGTGGAAAAAATTGTGTTTACATAATTGTGTAAGGTTTCTGCATCAGGAATACTATATCCTGTTTTGAAAAGCTCCATTTCGCGGAAATAAGAGAAGTCTTCTTCGTTATAGCTGTCGATAGGATACATTGATAAAAATGCGGTATTGAATTCTGTGCTTGCAATGCGCTCAAAGTCTGCTTCCATAGCACGCTTGTCCTTGGTAGCATGTAAATAACCCAAAACACTGCCAGCTACAAACAGGACAATGGCAATAGCAAGAATAAATAATTTCCAAATACGTTTCATATATAGATACTCCTTGAAAGATATTATTGACAATACAGAAATATTTTAGCATAGGAATTAGGAAAAAGAAACTAAAGATTGCTTATATTTGAGGGAATGGTTATAATAAAGTGAAGTATTATGACAAAATGTTGGGATGCTTTTAGATAAAGAAGAAAGAGGATTACAAGATTGAAAAGATGGATAGAGAGAGGAAATAAAATAATTAAATGGATAGATACATGTCCTTTGTGGTGGCTTGGATTTATCCTGATTACAATTATATTTTTGCCATATTGTTTATTGGGAAAAGGATGTGTTGTGGAGATTCATGATCAATTGGATGAATCTATTTTGAATTACCTTTTTGCAGCTAAACATTGGGGAAGTGGATTAGATGTGTATCCTGAGATGATGGGTGGAATGAATGCTACAGGTGTGCAACCTGCGGGAATGTTGTTCGTACCATTGTATAAGTTTTTCGATTTATGGACTGCTTTTTTAATTCATTATGTGATTGTATGTGCCAGTGGATTTTTTGGTATGTATTTTTGTATGAAAGAGTTAACCAAGAGTAGTATATTGGCTACGGTAGCGGCTGGATGCTTCTGTTTACTCCCAATATATCCAGTCTACGGATTGTCTGAATTTGGTATCCCTATGTTGGTGTATGCTTTTTTGTGCTTGTATCAACGCAAAAACAAGATATTAAGTATGGTGTTGATACTGTATTTTGGGCTAACCTCGCATTTGGTGTATACAGGATATGTAATGTTAGGATTTTGGCTGCTTGCAATGCTGATAATGCTTTATCGTAAAGAAAATAATGCATGGCTTTGGAGCGGATTTCTATTACTTCTTGGATGTTATTTGGTAATAGACCATGGCTTGATGGAAGAATTTTTGTTTGGACAAAGCGATTTTATAAGTCACCGAGAAGAGATGGTGAATCCAGCACGTCCATTTTGGAGCACTGTGATAGATGTTTTTGTGAATAGTGCGCAACATGCGCCTTCTCACCATAAATATTTGATTATACCAATCGTAGTAATATTAGTGGTGGAAGCGTTTCGTTACAAAAAGGATGATAGCGAACAAAGAAAGCATTTTTGGATAGCGGCAGGTGGTATGATTACTCTTGTGCTAATTGCTTTTGTGTATGGATTTTTTCAATCAGAATTTATTGTAGATTGGAAAAACAGTGTAACTGGATTCTGGCGTTGCTTCAAAATGGAGAGATTCTATTGGCTGTACCCAGCACTTTGGTATATGGAATTTGCAAGTGCCTTTGCTCTTTGGTGGAGACGAGACAAGCATTTGCTTATAAAGGTAGTGGTGCTTGTTGTAATGCTGCTTCCTACTTTACAAGAACTGAAAGTATCCTCTAACTTTTATTTGAATGTAAATCAGATGAATAACGGTTCAGATGTAACTGGTTATATTACATGGGAAAATTATTATTCAGAGGATTTGATGGAAGCGTTGGATGAAGCGATTGGACGTGATAAAACTACTTATCGTGTAGGTCATGTAGGAATTAATCCAGCCCCAGCTTTGGTGCATGGTTTTTATACGATTGATGGCTATTCTAATAATTATTCTATAGAATATAAGCATGCATTTCGTAAGATTATTGCTACAGAGCTAGAGAAAAATGAAGAGACACGCGTATATTTTGATAAGTGGGGGCATCGTTGCTATTTGTTTAATGGTGAGAGCGGTAATTATTGGATGTTAGGAAAAAAAGCAAAGGCAACTTACGAAAATCTTACTTTTGACATGGAGGCAATGAAAGATTTGGGATGTGAATACCTATTCTCTGGTGGTGAGATTTTAAATGCAGAAGAGTTAGGATTAGTGCCAATGGGGTATTATGAAACAGAGAAGTCTTATTGGGGCATTTGGTTATACGGAATTTCTTAAGTTTTAATGAATATTGCGCCCCTTTGTTTTACTCCATTGCCAAAGTATGTTAAAATCGGGATAGTGTTTGAAAGAGAGAGTACCCAAGTGAAGGAAAGAATATATGTATGTCACACCTATTATCATGTGTATGTGACATTTTTGAAGGAATTGAAGCTTCCTAAGGAAAAGCGTGGGCAGGCGACCTTAGTATTATCTAAGATGTCTAATAACTTTGAGAACTTGAAACAGCGTGTAGAAAGCACTGGACTTTTTGAGGAAGTAATTGAATTTGATGAGAAGAGAGAGGATTTCTTCCCAGAGCTTGCAAAGTGGCGAAAAGGTGGCGGTAATTTCTTGGGAAATTTGTACTGTCGTATTCGTTTTACACGTGAGTATGCTAAGCTGGAAGCTCCTTTTGTTCCAGTGGATTTCAAAGAATATAAGGACATATATGTATATTGTGATTCAGATCCTATTGGGTATTATTTGAATCAGAACCGCATATATTATCATGCGTTAGAGGATGGACTAAATTGTCTGAAGAATTTTGATGCGGCTAGGTATGATAATAGAGGGCACTTTGGTTTAAAAGTCTTTTTAAGCCAAAAGATGAACTTGATTTTTATTCAGAATGGATATGGTAAATATTGTATCGACATGGAAGTAAATGATATTTCGGCTATTAAGTATCCATGCCCTAAATATATTGAACAACCAAGGCAGGAATTGGTTGATAGATTGACCGAAGAAGATAAAGAAATCATACTAAAAGCATTTATTCGTGATAAAGAAGGTCTTGAGAAACAGATTGAAGAGAGTAATCAAGTGGGAGATAAAATTTTAATTCTTACAGACCCACTTTGCACATTAGATGTAAGAGAGCGTATTTTCCGCGATATTATTGCTATGTATGAGAAGGAAGGTACTATTTTCTTAAAGCCACATCCTAGAGATGAGTTAAATTACCGAGAGCTTTTTGCAGAGTATCCGCAGTTTGATGCCACAGTGCCTATGGAGATGTTGAACTTTTTCCCTAATCTTCGGTTTAAAAAGGTAGTCGCGGTACTTACAGAGATTAAGGCAATTCATTTTGCGGATGAAGTGGTTCGCTTAGGAGAGGCCTTTATGGATACCTATGAGGATCCTTTAATTCATAGACAAAACGAGCAGATTTAGTGAAGGAATTCACCGAATAGTGAGTTCTGGAATGGAGTTATATGTTACAGATTATCAAGAAATTAGGAGTATTATTAGACAAAAAACAGAAGACCACAATGGCTGGGCTTATTGTACTTATGGTAATAGGCGCATTCTTGCAGACCGCAGGAGTGGGACTATTAGTATCAGTTGTCAATGTGGTAATTGATCCAGAAGCAGTAGCTAATAGTGATATTGCCAATATGTTTTTTGAGATGATTGGTAGCCGCAATGAAAAAGCATTTTCGTTGACGGTTATGGTACTTCTGATTCTTACTTTTATTGTGAAAAATGTATTCCTATATGTACAACAGAAGCTGACCTTGGCGTTTGTATATACCAACCAGTTCCGCACTTCAGAGCGCATGATGTGTAATTATTTAAGACGTGGGTATGAGTTTTATTTGAATGCAGATACTGCAGTGGTGCAGAGAAGCATTACTTCGGATGTAAACAATATGTATGCGCTGATTCTTGCGTTATTGCAGCTTCTTTCGGATGGTGTAGTATCCTTGTTCATTGTTACATACTGTTTTATGACCAATGGATTGATGACTGTTATTTTAGCATTTGTATTGATTGTATTGTTGTTGGTTATTAAGAAGGTATTAAAACCAATTATGTACAAGGCAGGTAAGGACAATCAGGATTACTATAGTGGATTGTTTAAGTGGATATCCCAGACTGTTCAAGGTGTCAAAGAAGTAAAGATTACCTGTAAGGAGCAATATTTTGTCTCAGAATATCGCAAATGTGGTAAGGGATATGTGGATGCGGTGCAGAAGTACAGCTTATATAACAATATTCCGAAGCTGTTGATTGAGTCTGTATGTATTATTACTATGGTTGCCTTTATGATGGTGATGGTATTGATGGACGTACCAGCAGAAGAAATGATGAACGTATTCAGTACCTTGGCAGCAGCAGCATTTATCTTGCTACCAAGTGTGAATCGTATTAATAATCAGATTAACTCAATTGCTTATTTTGAGCCATTCTTCATGGGAGTTAGTGACAACTTGCAGGATGAAATTAGTGGCGACAAGACGGATATGACTTTTGCAACGGATGAGGAAGAAAAGCTTCCTATTCATGAGAGCATTGAATTAAAAGATATTACTTATGCTTATCCAAATACGGATAGATTGATTTTTGACCATGCGGATTTGAAGATTCCAGTTGGTGCCTCGGTAGGTATTGTGGGAACCTCGGGTGCTGGTAAGAGTACCGTAGTGGATATTCTTTTAGGACTTCTGGAGGTAAAAGAGGGAACTATCTGCGCAGATGGCGAAGATGTGAAGCCTAATTATCGTAAGTGGTTGAAGAATGTGGGTTATATTCCACAGATGATTTTTATGCTGGATGATACTATTCGCAAGAATGTAGCATTTGGTGTACCAGATGATAAGATTGATGAAGAACGCCTTTGGGCAGTATTAAAAGAGGCTCAGTTGGACGAATTTATCAAGACTCTACCAGAAGGGCTTGATACTGGAATTGGTGAAAGAGGTATTCGTCTATCTGGTGGACAGAGACAGCGTATCGGTATCGCACGTGCGCTGTACAACAATCCAGAGGTATTGATTCTAGATGAAGCAACTTCTGCTTTGGATAACGATACGGAAGCGGCTATTATGGAGTCTATTAACCGTCTCCATGGTAAAAAGACTTTGATTATTATTGCACATAGATTGCAGACCATTGAGAAATGCGACATTGTGTATCGTGTGGAAAATGGAAAAGCGACTGTAGAGCGAGGCTCCTGCTAATTAGCAAGGGGCTTTCCGTGCTAGAAGAGGTATTATGAAGTTGAGCATTATTGTGCCAGTCTATAACATGGCAGCAGATGGAAAATTAGAATATTGTTTGAACTCTCTGGTGAATCAGACCATTTCCGACTATGAGATAATTGCGGTAAATGATGCTTCAACAGATAATTCGTTGGATATCTTACGTCAGTACGAAAGCAAGTATTCGGAAAAGTTCAAGGTAGTAACTTATGCAGTGAACAAGCGTCAGGGTGGTGCCAAGAACGAAGGCTTGAAGGTTGCTCAGGGTGAATGGATTGGCTTCATTGATAGTGATGACTGGGTGACACCAGATTATTATGAAAAGTTACTAAATAAGGCAGAAAAAACTGGGGCTGATATGGTAGGCTGTGATTATAATTTAGTAGATAGCCATACCATGGAAGTGGGTAAGATTGTACAGAATAATACTTTAGACCAGACTGGAGTGCTAGATAGGGAAAAGCATGAGAAGTTATTGATGCGCTCCGGCAGTATGGTTATTAAGATATATAAACATAGTGTAATTAAAGAGAACCATTTGGATTTCCCAGAGGGAATCTTCTACGAGGATAATTGCGCAGGACCTGTGTGGTCGGCTTATTTTACCCATTTTGAAAAAGTCGAAGAGCCTATGTATTATTACTATCAGCATCAGGTATCCACTGTGCATTATATTACAGAGGCGAAATGCAGGGATAGAATCACAGCTGCAAACCTTCTTTATGAGGAATGTAAAAAGAGAGGACTTTTGGAGAAGTATTATAAGCAGATTGAATATAGATTTGCAGAGCTTTACTATGTGATTACACTTTTTTCCTATATGTCAGGGGTAAAGAAGCCTAAGCTAGACTTTGTAAAAGAGCTTCGCCAGGGTGTTTTGGACAAGTTCCCTGAATTTTATAAGAATGAATACTATTTGCAAAATACAGGTGCAGAGGAACAGCAATTAATAGCTATGCAGATGCAGTCGGATGCGAAGTTTTTCTGGTATTATCGTTTGAAACAGTTGGTAAGGAAACTGAAAAAGAGATTGGCGAGATAAGCGTAAGAACGAGGGTGTATTTGCGAAAGGACTAATAAAGAATATTTATAGAGGTAACTATGAGACGAATTGCGATTATTACAGCCCGTGGCGGCAGTAAGAGAATACCTAGAAAAAATATAAAAGAATTTTGCGGGAAACCGATTTTGGCGTATTCCATTGAGGCAGCACTTGCTTCTGGATTATTTGATACGGTAATGGTGTCCACAGATGATGAAGAGATTGCAGGAATCGCAAAGGAATATGGTGCAGAAGTACCTTTCTACCGTAGTGAAGCAACTTCTAACGATTTCGCAACCACCAATGATGTATTGTTGGAGGTGCTTGCAGAGTATGAAAAACGTGGTGAGCAGTATGATGTAGCCTGCTGCATCTATCCAACAGCACCTTTTGTAACTTCGGAGAAGTTAAAGGATGCAACGAAACGATTAGAGGATAGTGATGCGGATACTATTATTCCAGTGGTTGCATTTTCCTATCCACCACAGCGTGCAATGATTGTGGAGAACGAGAGATTGGTATTTGAATACCCACAATATTTAGATAGTCGTTCTCAGGATTTACAACCTCATTTTCATGATGTGGGACAGTTCTATGTGTTCCGCACCAATGCTTTTCAGAAGAATCGTAAGTTAATGGTGGGAAACATTTTGCCTTATGAAGTATCAGAACTGGAAGTGCAGGATATTGATAATGTAACAGATTGGGCGATTGCAGAGATTAAATATCGTTTCATGAAGGAAAATATTGAAGGATAAAAATATGACACAACAGAATGAAAAAATGCAAAGAATTGCATTGCTTTCTAATGCAAATATGAACTTTGTGATTCGTACACTGAAAAAAGAGGTTGAAGTGTACGAGGCAGAAGGGTATGGCAATGAATTGGGGATTATGATGAATCCGCATTCTTCTTATCACGAATTTGCGCCAAATAGTACCTTTTTGGTAATGGATTTGTTAGAACTATTGGAGCATGATCTGGATTGTAAACATGCGAAGATTCGTATTCAGAATTGGTTTGATACCTTGGCATCCTGTGTGAAGGCGCAAGGTACCTATTATATTTCCGATGCCTATTTATGGGGTGTAGAATTGGAAGCGGTTTTTGACACTGGTAGAAAGGCTGCTTTGGAGCAAATTTGGCAGGAATGTTTGGAACAGTTTTGTGCTAATCATAAGAATGTATATGTTTTGCCATATAAGGCAATGATTGAAACGTTGGGAGCAGAGAATGCTTTTTCCTTAAAAATGTGGTACATGGGAGGCATTCTATTAAGCAACGAAGCTCAGAATCGTTTGGGACAACTTATTTTGCGTAAAGTGATGTTGAGCAATCGTGTGGCAAAAAAAGTGTTATTACTTGATTTGGATAATACATTATGGGGTGGTCTGGCTGGAGAACATGACATAACACCAATTACTTTGGCAGATGACCATGGCGGTTTGGCATACAAGAATTTGCAGAGGGTCATCTGGCAGATGAAGGAACAGGGGGTACTACTGGGGATTGTATCTAAGAATAACGAAGAGGATGCCTTGGAGATTATTCGTAATCATCCCCATATGGTACTTGGAGAGGAATGTTTTGTAGCTAAGAAGATTAATTGGCAACCAAAGCATGAGAATATCTTGTCCATTGCCAAGGAATTGAATCTGGGAACGGATTCTTTTGTGTTCTGGGATGATAATCCTACAGAACGTGAATTGGTAAAAGAGATGTTGCCAGAGGTAATCGTGCCAGATTTTCCGACCAAAAAAGAAGAATTAGCTTCAGCAATGGTGCAGATTTACAAAGATTATTTTGAAAAAAGCATTGTTACGCAGGAAGACTTAGAGAAGACTAGACAATATGCAGATAATTCTAAACGAATAGAGTTGCAGAAACAAACTACAAGCTTTGAAGATTATTTGCAGCAGCTTCAGATGAAATTGGCAGCAGTGAATCCTGCAGAGAATCTAGAACGATTAGTACAGCTAGTAAATAAGACCAATCAATTTAATTTAACCACTAGACGCTATGCTATGGAAGAGATGCAGGAGATTCTGGCAGATGTACAGAAAAGGGTATTCTTATTCCGTTCTAGTGATCGTTTTGGAGACAATGGTATCGTATCTGCAGCAATTGTTGATGTGAGTAGAGAAGTACCAATTGTGGAAGAATTGGTTATGAGTTGTCGTGTTATGGGCAAGAATCTGGAATATGCCATTGTAGAGCAAATAGAAAATTCTTTACAGGCGGAAGGCTTTACCAGATTGCAAGGAATCTATATTCCAACTGCGAAAAATACACCAGTGGCGAAATTGTACGACCAGTTAGGATATGTGGTGTTAGAGGATAAAGAAAGTAAGATTTATGAGATAGAGTTGAGAAATAGACCAAAGCGTGTATACTTTGTAGAGTCCATGTAGTTATTCAAAAAGTTTTAAGTTGAAAAAAGAGCTGGGAGAAAATCAAGCCTTTTGGCAGAATAAAGAGGTAGTGATATGAAAGAAAAGATTATTGCATTAATGGAAGAATTATTAAAGGTTCCAGAGGGAACTGTCACAGAGAATACCACCATGGATGATGTGGAAGAATGGGATTCTTTGGCACATGTTATGATTATTGGTGAGCTAGAAGAAAGATTCGGCATTGAAATTCCTTTGGATGAAGCGGTGGAGATTACTACTGTAAAAGAACTTCTTGAACTTGCAGGTGCATTGGAATAGGAGAAAAACATCCTCCAAATAGGATGTGGAGAGATTAAAAGAAAAAGGGAAACACAAAATGAGTGTAACTTTACGAGCAATTAGAGAAGATGATCTGGAAAATATTATGCGTTGGCGAATGGACCCAGACATTACAAAATATATGAATACCAACCCAAAGTTAACCTTGGAAGGGCAGAAAAAATGGTTAGCCGCAATTCAGAATAATCCAGATGTAAAGTATTGGATGATTGAAGTGGATGGGGAGCCAGCAGGAGTGATTAACCTAACAAAATTGCAGGATCCGAGTGGTGACTTGGGCTGGGCATACTACATGGGAGAGAAGAAGCTGCGTAGTATAAAGACAGCACTCTCTCTTGAAATGAGTATGTATGACTATGTATTTAACACCTTACATAAGAATGCAGTGTATAGTGATGTGTTTACATTGAATCAAGGAGTGATTCAATTGCACAAAATGTGCGGGTGCGAGGTCGTGGAAGAGAAGAAAGCTCATGTATGCAAAGAAGATGTGTACTATGATGTTACTTTTATGCGAATGACAGCAGATATATGGAACCAGGTACGTGGAAGCAAGAAATACGAGAGCATAGCGTTTGTATAGTGCTATGTTGTGCATTATAAATGTAATGAAGCTATTGTAGATTTTAGTATTGGAATACCTGTATTGCAATGGTAGCTTAACGGAAAGGATACAACATGAACAAAGAGATTAAAATTGGTGATTTTACCATCAGTGAGAATTCGCCTACATTCATTATTGCAGAGATGTCGGCGAATCATTTGATGGATTTTGATAGAGCGGTAGCAATTATGCAGGCTGCAAAGGATGCGGGGGCAGATGCCATTAAGGTGCAGACCTATACCCCAGATACCATTACACTTCCTTGTGATGATCCTTGTTTTCAGATTACACAGGGAACTATTTGGGATGGAACAACTCTTCACAAATTATATCAGGAAGCTTATACCCCATGGGATTGGCAACCTAAATTAAAGAAAATTGCAGAGGATATGGGATTGATATTCTTCTCCTCTCCTTTTGATTTAACTAGTATTGACTTCTTGGAAGAAATGGATGTGCCAGTATATAAAGTAGCATCTTTTGAAATTAATGATATTCCTTTTATCAAGAAAATTGCACAGACTGGAAAGCCAATTATTATGTCTACAGGTATTGCTTATATGGCAGATATTGAATTGGCATTGAAGACTTGTAAGGAAGCAGGTAATGAGAACGTTATCTTATTGAAGTGTTCTTCTGCTTACCCTGCTCCATATGAAGATATTAATTTGAAAGTAATCCCTTCTATGAAAGAAAACTTTGATTGTATTGTGGGCTTGTCTGACCATACCATGGGAAGTGCTGTAGCAGGAGCAGGTGTAGCTCTTGGGGCAAAAGTAGTAGAGAAGCACTTAACACTTAGTCGTGCGGATGGCGGTGCAGATGCGAAATTCTCTATGGAACCAGCAGAGTTCAAAGAGATGGTGGATAATATTCGCATGATAGAAAAAGCGGTAGGTACGGTTACTTATGAATTAACTGCAAAGCAGAAAAAGAGCCGTGAACATTCTCGTTCTCTTTTTGTGGCGCAGGATATGAAAGCAGGAGATGTATTTACCCCTGAAAATCTTCGTTCTGTAAGACCTTCTTGCGGTTTGCATACCAAACACTATGAAGAATTATTAGGTAAGAAGATTACCAGAGATGCTAAACTGGGTACCCCAATGAGTTGGGATTTGGTAGATTTTGCTGAATAGTATACATCATGCGATAACGCAATAATATAAGACAGATGAGATTGTAGGAAAGAAGGTGAAGCAATGTATATTATAAGAGCCGATGGCAATGCAAGCATAGGCGCAGGACATCTTATGCGTTGCTTGACCATAGTGGATACGTTGGTGGCGAGAACGGAAACCTTACATGTTTCTAAGGGGCTCGAGGGAGCTGTATCTGTGGAAGAAGTGATATTTGTTTGTGCAGACGAGGCTTCTGCTGCACTTGTCAGAGAGCGTGGATATGAGGTTTTTGTATGCCAGACAGATTATCGCAATATGGAAGAAGAATTACCCAAGTTAGCTGGACTTATGGAGAGGTTGAACAGTCCGCATACTTTTTTGGTAGATAGTTATTATGTAAATGATAAGTATCTGGAACAGTTGGGAGCGTGGGGAAAAGTAATCTTGCTGGATGATATGCAGCAACATGCTTTTCCGGTGGATATTGTTGTGAACTATAATGCGTTTGCATGTAAGGAGACCTATAAGAAGCTTTATGCAGGAACAGATACAGCGTGCTATGTGGGCGCACAACTTGTTCCCATTCGTCCGCAATTTGTCGATGTGAGATATGAGGTAAGAGAATCTGTTGAGAATGTGTTGATTACCACTGGTGGTGGTGATCAAGATAATATTGCAGGGCAGATATTAGAAAGAATATATGATGAAAAAATAAATTATAATTTAATAACTGGCAGATTTAATCCCCATTTGCAAGAATTGAAAGAATTAGAAGAACGTGGTAATGTCCGTATATTATATGATGTAAAAGATATGGCAAGCTGTATGGCAGATAGTGATATGGCAATTACAGCTGGTGGCACTACTATTTATGAGTTAGCTGCCATTGGTGTGCCTTTTATCTGTTTCTCTTATGCGGAGAACCAGGAGGCTTTGACAGAATATGTGGGACAACACAATATTGCGGGATATGCTGGTGCTTATCATTTGAACAAAGAAGCAACATTGGCTATGATGCAGAGGCAATTTGCAGAAATGTGCAAAGAGAATAAAAAACGTAACGACTGTTATCAAAAAGAAAAGTGTATGATAGATGGATGTGGGGCAAGTAGACTTGCCGCAATTATAGTAGGAAGAATGTAAATGGATAAAAGAGGGAAACAAATAACAAAGACAATTGCATATGGAATAATAGCGATTGTATTATTTGTTGGTCTTTTTTTTCTGACCTACAAGGAGCGAGGAACACAGTTTGCGCTGATGGAGTATGACATTATAGTTTTTGGTGATAGCATTATGCGACATACTAAGGATGAAGATACGGAAGATTCAGTAGTAGATCGCATGGCTGAACTTAGCGGCAAAAAGGTGTTTAACGGTGCGCTAGGTGGAACTTGTATGAGTCGAACGGATACCACTATGCAGATGGCGTATACCAAAGATGGATTGTCTATGGTAAGCCTTGCTAGGGCTATTTATATGAAAGATTTTGGGGTTCAAGAGACCATTCGCATTCGAGAGAACGCTACGGAATATTTTTATGATACAGTTAGTTCGTTAGAATACATGGATTATGACAAGGCAGAAATTGTGTTTATTGAGCAAGGAATTAATGATTATCATGCGGGTGTCCCTATTGAAAATAAGGAGGAACCTTATGATCAATATACTTATAAAGGAGCTTTGCGTACATCGATTCATTATTTACAGGAAGCATATCCTCATCTCAGAATTATATTAGTAACGCCTACCTATAGCTGGTATACAGTCCCACATCAGACCTGTGAGGAAATGAATGAAGGTGGCGGTATACTTGAGGATTATGTGCAGGCACAGATACAGGTGGCGGAAGAAATGGGTGTAGAGATTATTGATTTGTATCATGATTTCTATATACATGACACTTGGGAAGATTATTTGATATATACAGTGGATGGGGTGCATCCTAATGAGCTGGGACGAGATATGATTGCTTCTAAGCTTGTAGAATATTTGTTGGATAATCCCAAATAGTGAAGAAGGAAATTAGACTGAGAAAGGATGAAAGCACATGAAGAGCTGTGAGGAAACATTTGCAAGCATAGCTAAGTGCATAAAGAAAGAGTGGAAGATAGCATTCCTAGCAACATTGATACTAGGATTGTTTATTCATATGCCAGTGTTGGTGTCAGATATACCCAACCATGATGGTTTGGACAGTATGTATTTTAATCAAAATATGATTACCTCTGGTAGATGGTTTTTGATGATTGCCTGTGGCTTTTCGTCTTTTTACAATTTGCCATGGTTAATAGGCGTATTTGGAATTCTAATTTTGTCCATGACAGCAGTAATATTGACAGAATTGTTGGAGATACGTTCGACTCCACTTATTATCTTAATTAGTGGTTTGCTGGTAAGCTTTCCTGCATTAACATCTACATTTGCCTATGTGTTTACATTGGATGGTTATATGATTGGTATGCTGCTTGCTGTATTGGCAGTGTTGGTGGTAGGTAAGCATCCACGAGGCTTTTTATGGGGAGCTATTTGTCTTGCTTTTAGTATGGGAACCTATCAGGCATATCTTCCATTTGCGATATTGCTTTGTATTTATCAAATTATTGTGATTGCAATCGGAGAAGGTAATATAAAAGAAAAAATTAAAAACAGTTTTAATTATTTATATATGGGTGCAATGGGTACGGTCTTGTATTATGTAATATTACAGGTGTTATTAAAAGTGCAGGGCAAGGAATTAGACACATATCAAGGGATTAATTCCATGGGGAACGCAGGAGGAATTAATGTGGAAAGCATTCTTGCCAGTGTGATAAGTATGTATAAGGACTTTGTATCGTTTACCATCAATGGAAATATTGTGTTTAACAATTTCTTTTCAATTCTTGCGTATGTAGTATTGATAATGGCTACCGGTTATGTGGTAGTGGGCTTAATGATTCAAAGAAAATGGTGGAAGAATGTTTTCTTTTTCGCTATAATAGCTATGGTGATAGTAGGGGTTCCAATTGCTACCAATGTAATATTGATAATTTCGCCTAATGTGAATTACCATTTGCTGATGCGTTATCAATGGGTGCTTTTTCCTATATTGATGATCGCTTTTGTTGGTAGATATGGAAATCAAGTGAAAAATACAATTATAACAGAATGGTTGGTAATTTTGACTGCCTTTGTCTGTGTGTTTAATTATGCAGTAACGGATAATATTGGATATGCCAATTTGCAAAAAAGGTATGAGAAGACATATGCCTATTGTGTACGTCTCTTGGATCGTATAGAACAGACTCCGGGATATTATCAGGGAATTCCGATTGCTATGGTAGGAGTGGTAGGATATAATCCTTTTCCAGTTACTGATATTACGCAAGATGTAACAGGAAATATGATTGGTATAAGTGGAGATACTCTTTTGTACCAGCCAGACAATTATGAATTGTTTATGAAGCACTATTTAGGCGCGACCTTGAATTTTTTGTCCACAGAAGAGGTGCAGGATATATATTATTCAGAGGAATACATTGCGATGGAAAGCTTCCCAGCAGAGACATCTGTGCAAATTTTAGATGGAGTTTTGTGTGTGAAAACAGAAAATGTGGGAAGAGATTAAGCACAGTATTAGGAGAGAAATATGGCGTTATTATCAATAGTTTTACCTGCTTATAATGAGGAACAGAATATTGTCAATACTGCTAAGGTGCTATCTGAACTTTTGGAAGAGCATCAGATAGATTATGAGTTGGTATTTGTCAGCGATGGTTCTAAGGACGGAACTTTTCGTGAGATATGCAAAGTGGCAGAGACAAACTCGCATGTGAAAGGTGCTCAATTCAGTAGAAATTTTGGTAAAGAAGCAGGGATTTTTGCTGGACTAGAACTGGCTACCGGAGACGCCGTTGTGGTAATGGATTGTGATTTGCAGCATCCACCTCAGGTAATACCCCAGATGTGGAAACTTTGGCAGGAGGGTGCGGAAGTTGTGGAAGGCATTAAGTCTGACAGAGGACGTGAGAGTTTGGGATATAAGCTGTCAGCGGGACTATTTTATAAGATTATGAGTAAGCTTATAAAAATGGATATGAATTCTTCGTCTGATTATAAATTGTTGGATCGAAAGGTTGTAGATGTATTGCTTACTTTACCAGAGCGTAACACCTTTTTTAGAGCACTTACTTTTTGGACAGGTTTTCGTACGGAAACAGTGGAATATGAAGTGCAGGATAGACAATTTGGAGAGAGTAAATGGTCTTTGTGGAGTTTGATGAAGTACGCTATAACAAATGCAACTTCTTTTAGTACCTTGCCGTTACAGTTAGTTACTATTATGGGTGCTATGTCAATCTTTTTTAGTGTGATTTTAGCAATCCAAACAATGGTAAAATACTTATGTGGTACTGCTGTGGAAGGCTTTACTACTGTTATTTTATTGATACTTATTATTGGTGGATTTATTATGCTAAGCCTTGGCGTGATAGGACACTATTTGGCAAGAATCTATGAAGAAGTAAAGGGAAGACCTAAATATATTATTAGTCAGGTTACTGACAATGTACAGGGTTCGGTTATTGGAACTTGGAAAAAGGAGAAATAATCAATATGATTAATTTTAATGTGCCACCTTATGTGGATAAAGCAATGGATTATATTAGCGAATGTGTAAAAAATCAAAAGATATGTGGAGATGGAGCTTATACGCATAAGTGTAATGAATGGTTTGAGGAGAAGACAAAGACTACGAAGTGTTTGCTTACTACTTCGTGTACTCACGCCACTGAATTAGCGGCACTTTTGGCTGATATTCAGGAAGGTGATGAAGTGATTATGCCTTCTTATACTTTTGTATCTACAGCAGATGCTTTTGTACTACGAGGTGCGGTGCCAGTATTTGTGGATATTCGTCCAGATACTATGAACATTGATGAGACGTTAATTGAAGCTGCTATTACGGATAAAACAAGAGCTATTGTACCAGTGCATTATGCAGGGGTGTCTTGTGAGATGGATACAATCATGGATATTGCTAAGAGACACAATTTGGTAGTAATTGAGGATGCGGCACAGGGTGTTATGGCTAGCTACAAAGGTCAGGCACTTGGTACCATTGGTGATTTTGGTTGCTTTAGTTTTCATGAGACGAAAAATTATAGCATGGGTGAAGGCGGCGCCCTTCTTATTCGTGATGAGAAGGATATTGAAAATGCTGAGATTTTCCGTGAAAAAGGAACAGACAGAAGTAAATACTTCCGTGGTCAGGTAGATAAGTATAGATGGGTGAATTATGGTTCATCTTATCTCCCAAGTGATATGAATGCGGCATATCTTTATGCGCAGCTTGAGATTGCAGAGGAGATTAACGATGCCAGATTGACATGTTGGAATCGTTACTATGAGAGACTAACACCATTAGCAGAAGCTGGAAAGTTGGAACTTCCAGTGGTTCCAGAGGGTTGTGTGCATAATGGTCATATGTTCTATGTGAAAACAAAAGACTTACAGGAGCGTACTGCGTTTATTGATTATATGAAAGAAAATGAGATATTGTCAGTATTTCATTATGTGCCATTGCACTCTGCTCCGGCAGGCTTGAAATTCGGTCGTTTCCATGGTGAAGATAAATATACAACCAGAGAAAGCGAGCGTCTGGCACGTTTGCCAATGTATTATGGCTTGACATTAGAACAGGTAGATTATATTTGTGATGTTGTTGTAAAGTTCTACCAGAATAGATAATTGGAGAGATATTCTATGCAAAAGGCGATTAGGGCGATCCTAGCCATTTTTTCAAGAGTATTATTGATTGGTATGACTATCCAGATTGGTTTTGGAATGTTTTGGATGGTTGCAAATTTGGGGAGTCTTCAAGAGTTTGAGAAGACTTCTTTTTGCGCACTAATCGGTGAAGGAATATTCTTGGTATTATGGCAAGTGATGCAGGTTCTAGTAGCCTTTTTTGCTATTTTCCGAATGCTTCGCATTTTTTTGGATAAGCATGTGGGATGGCTTATTTGGGGAAGTCTTGCTGTTATTACGATTCCTATGGCAATGCAGTGCCATCTCGCTGTTTTGCCCTATTCATTGACTAGTTCAATGTTGCTATTAGAGTTGGGTAGTGTGATGAAATATCTCCGCACAACAGAAAAACTGACGGCGCACACCCTGTTGGGGATAGTACCTTTTGGATTGATTGCGAGTCTGCTGATGCCAGAGTACGCATTGTTTAGCGGTATTCCCATAGTAGTGGTATTTCTACAAAGTGTAGGTAGATTGTGGCGAGAGAATAGAAAGCAAATTGTGACGAATATGTGGTTTGTCCTTGCTTTTGTAGGAATTTTCTTCGCAATACAGAGTCTGCCACAGAGAAACGTTGATAAACAACAGGATGCTATTTGGAATGCTGTGGTTAGTCGTGTAACTTGGGCAACCTTATGCGAAGATTATTTTGTCCTGTGGTCAGAAGAAATGAGAATGGTGATTGACTATGACACCCTTTTAGGTGGCGCATTGTATGCAGATGGTGTGGAAGAACGTTTAATACCAGACATAAGAAATGCTGCTGGTGAGAATGCTGATGAATTTTTGAAGCAAATGGTTACCTTGGCATGGGATGAACATTCCAGAGATATTTTGAAACAAATGATGTGGGATAGTGCTGGATATACTTTGTCACCAACGATACATCATATGCTGTTGCAACGAAGAGGCTATGATTCTTTTTCAGGACGTAATTATGATATTATGTTGCAGAATACTCCATTTTTGACAAAGCATTATGTGAATTATAGCTGCTGGTGGTTTGGGGTAGCAATGTTGTTGGCTACAGGTATTTTGCTTCTGAACATATTACGGCTAAGACTTGTGAAGTGGTTGAAGGTAAATGGATTAATGTTATTTACAATTATTTTATCAGCTGGTGCCATGGTAATTTGTTATACCATGCAGGGGGCAGGTATGTTTGATTATAAAAAATCCATTAGCATTGCATCTTTTTGGGGTGTGTGGATGGTTATCATGGCAATAGGAAATATTGAGGAAAAAACTTATGAGACAACTGGCGAAAGGAAAACTGCATAATGTATGGTTTGGATTAGGCATTTTTGCAGTAATGGTAATGCTGATTCCTTATTTGGTATTGGGGCAAGATGCTATTTTTGCCTACCATGACCAATTAGATGGCGAACTAATTGCCTATATTTTACAGGCAAAACATTTGTTGCAAGGAGATTTATTGCCAGAATTCTTAAATGGTGCTAGTAAGACAACCCTTACGATGCCAGCACCGTTGTTTTGTGTGCTTTTTCGTATCATGAGTCCCTTTGCTGCATTGGTTGTTATGCAGATGCTGGGAAGCTTGGTTGGTTATTTGGGAATGTATCTGTTGGCGCGAGAGAATGGAAGTGTGAGATGGATAGCTATGGTGGTGGCTGTATTATATGCATATCTACCATTCTTGCCAGTATATGGATTGTCACAATATGGAATCCCTTTGCTTGTATGGTGTCTGCTTCAATGTAAAAAAGGGAAAAAATATATTTGGGCATTGGGCTATGGCTTATTCTATGCATTAACATCATCGTTGGTGCTAGTTGGTTTTGGCGTACTGGGATTGCTGCTTGTATGGATAGGATATGAGTTTTTATCTGTAAAAAGACAGAAAAAGGCAATTTCACCTGTGATAAAAATGCTAACAGTATGGATAATTGTGTTAGTTGCGTATATTGTTGAAAATATTAGCCTTTTCAAACAACTATTTCTTGGTAGTAAAGAAACAATATCTCACAAGGTTGAGTATGCCATGCAGGAAAGTTCTTTTGGAGATTCATTTCTTCAGTATTTACTGCATGGGGGACAGCATAGCGAAGATTATCATCTATGGATATCCATAGGTGTGGTTGCTACGGTAATAATCAGTATTATTTGTTTGCGTATCTTTGAGGGGATTTTGCCTACAAAAGAGCCTGATACGAGAAGAACGAAGGACATTAGACAGCAGATTGGTGTGATTGGCATTTGTTTAGTGATTAATATGTGCTTTGTTTTGGTGGCTGCACTATGGGATAGTTCCTTGGGTATAGAATTGCGCAGCAATTTACAGGTGTTAGGTGCCTTCCAATTAGATCGATTACTTTGGATGGCCCCATGTTTTTGGTATTTAATGTTTGCCAGTGCAGGGAATCTTTTGCTGGTAATGTTGCGTGATGTGAAAAACTCAGAAAGAATTTTTTTGTATGTTGCTTTTGTAGGGATGATTTTGGTGGCATTAGTGACAGGAAAAGATGTGCTATTAGGTAGTAATCTGAAACCAAATATCCAGAAAATGCGTAATCCAGAGTATCAGGCATTGAGTTTTAATGATTATTATGCTGTGGGGGTGCTGGAACAGGTAGAAGACTATATTTTAGATAGTCAGGGGAAAGAAAAAGAGCAATACAAAGTGGCAAGCTTGGGGATTGATCCAGCTGCTGCCTTGTATCATGGTTTTTATTGCATAGATGGCTATTCCAATAATTATTCGTTGCAGTATAAGCACGTTTTTCGAGAGGTGAT
This sequence comes from uncultured Acetatifactor sp., assembly GCA_964531725.1. Lineage (GTDB taxonomy): Bacteria > Bacillota > Clostridia > Lachnospirales > Lachnospiraceae > Acetatifactor. Next base: position 8,642 of record CAZHEM010000004.1, on the reverse strand, counting down.
TGCTGCTGAGTTAGATAAGAGCTCATATTTACAAGCATATTATGATGAATGGGGTAATCGCTGTTATTTGTTGAGTGCGGAATGTCCTGGCTATTATACGATAGAAAAAGGTGGCTTCTTTTTTCAGAACTTAGAGATTAATATTCAAGCATTACAGGAGCTGGGTTGCCAATATATATTTTCAGCAGCGTATATTCAGAATGCAGAAGAGATTGGACTAGAATTGTTACGTGAGAAAAGCTTTGAAACAGAAGATAGCTACTATCAAATTTATTTGTATGGATTATAAGTAGCATGGAGAGAATGATGAGAAAAATTACCAAATTGCAGGAGTGGGCACGAAAAAGAATATATGAGATAGTTGTGGTAGCCATTTGTGTGCTTGCGCTTGGAGGTATGGTGGCTCAAAAAGAAGGGTTTCATATGGATGAATTGCTAAGCTTTGAATTGGCCAATGCACAGTTCAACCCATGGATTGTACCGACTCAGCCAGAGGGAAGATTAGCAAAGTTTGTGCGCAATGAGATTGACGGAGCGAATTTAGGTGAAACTACAGGGAATCTGATAGAGGTGGTAAAAGATGTATTTCAGAACCGTGGTGAGAGCAAACTTTTATCTTATAAAGCAGATGTATATGAAGAACCAATTTGGATTACTAGAGAGCAGTTTGAAGACTACATTACAGTTGATGATGATGGGTTTAATTATCTATCAGTATATTTCAATGTAAAAGACGATAATCATCCACCAGTGCATTTTATGTTGTTACACACCATATGTTCGATTTTTAAGGGATATGTCACTCCTATTATGGGATGTGTTATCAATTTGGCTGCGGTGGTAGGTATTCTGATTCTACTTATGAAGTCTGGCAATTTGCTTGCACAAATGCTTGGAATGGAGCAGAAAGCAAGATGGGTTGGTCTAATATGTGCACTGTTATATGGACTTTCTACAGGAGCAGTGACTACCACTCTTTTGATTCGTATGTATGGAGTGTTAACCTTGTTGTGCGTTGCCTTTTTCTATGTATCCTTGTGCAAGTGGCACAAAAAGGAATTTACATCCCATAATAAAGGCTTAATTGCTATTACAGTATTGGGATTTTGGACACAATATTTTTTTCTTTTTTACTGTATTTTGTTAGTGGCAGTATTGGTATGCTTGCTATGGAAAGAAAAACGCATAAAAGAAATGTGGATATATATCCGCAGTATGGTAATTGCTGCGGTAGTTGGTGTAGGACTGTTTCCCTTTGCTATCAGCGATGTATTTTCCAGCGGTAGAGGTGTAGAGGCACTGGAGAACCTTTCTCAGGGACTGGGAGGCTATGGAGAGCGCCTTTTGGCTTTTGGAAACATTTTACTAGAACGAGGCTTGGGATGGTTTACTGGTCTGGTGATTTTGTTAATTGTTGTTGGGGGAATCGCTAGGAAAAAAGTGGGTAAAACCTTCTGCAATGCGGCTAGTACAATGATTCTTTTGATAGTGCCTGTAGTTGGTTATTTTTTACTTGCTGCAAGAATGTCTCCATATTTAGTAGACCGATATATTATGCCGATTTTCCCATTTGTAATGTTGATTACAGGTGTTGCTATTATGATGGCTGTCATTGTCATTGAAAAGGCATGGAAACAGGAAATAAAAGGGATGCTACTCTGTTTTTGTGTATTGGTTATACAATTATGTAATCTGTTGCACTATGATGGAAGCTATCTGTATAAGGGATATCAGGAACAATTGGAATTTGCCAAGGAACACAGCGATAGTGCATGTATTTGTGTGTACGACGGAGTAGGCTATTATGAAAACCTACAAGAGTTTGCATGCTATGATAAAACGTTGCTTGTGAAAATGGATGAGTTGCGTGAACGCAAGGATACTGCGTCATTAGCAGAACTGGAAAAGATAGTGGTTCTCATGAAAGCTAATGTGGAATGGGAACAAGTTGTCTCTATTATGCAGGAACAGTACCAACTGACTTTGATTCAGGATTGGTCTGGAAATAGTGTGTATGGAGATAAGATACTGGTGTTTGCAGCCGAGAATTAGGAGAAAATATGTTGTTTGTACAATTGATGATATTGGCCCTATGGCTAATTGGCATTCCCATGATAATAGGTTGCCTTTTTGCAAAAATAAATGAAAATCGTGCAACACTCCCATTTTATTGGGTTAGCGGACAGATGCTTTTGTGGGCAGCTTTTCAATTGATATGTGTACCGCTTATTTTGAAGGAGCGGGACTTTGGTCATGTAGTAGTAACTTATTTGGGCGTGACAATTGCTCTTATACTTTGGACAATTGCTTACATGATGAGAAACAAACAGCTGCACAGGGTTAACAAGACCTGTGAAGGAAAAGAGAGAAAAAGCAAAAAAGAGTTGTTTTTGTGGGCGTGTTTCTGGGTTCTTTTGTTATTTCAATTAGTGCAGGCGGTGCGTTTGATGTATGCGGATGGAGATGATGCATTTTATGTGGCAATATCTTCTATTACGAATAATTCGGATACTATGTATCGTAAATTGCCTTATCAAGGTGGTGCAACAGGTTTGGATGCACGACATGGATTAGCCCCATTGCCCATATGGATTTCCTTTTTGGCAAAAGTATCGGGAATGGAGCCTGTGAGTGTTGCCCATGTGATTATTCCTGTGATTTTCATTGCTATGACTTATGCAATTTATTACTTGATAGGAACGAGACTATTTCAAGAGAAAAAAGAGAAACTACCGTTGTTTCTAGTGTTTGTGGAGCTTTTGGTGCTTTTTGGAGATTATTCTTTTCAAACAGCAGAAACCTTTATGATAGCAAGAAGCCGTCAGGGAAAAGCTGCATTGGGTAATATCATTATCCCGATGATGTTGTATTTGCTTCTTTTGCTAGTGCAGCGTGTGCATGAAGAAAAGAAAATGCGGGTTAGCTATTGGATTTTGGTAATTGCAGTAGTAATGTCCGCATGTTTGTGCAGTACATTAGGGGCATTTTTGATTTGTCTGTTAATTGGTGTTACCGGAGTATGCACGGCAGTGGCTTATAAGAGATGGAAATTACTTTTTTCATTGTTTGTATCTTGTTTGCCAGCAGTTTGCTATGCGTTATTATATCTGATATTAGAGTAGGACAAGGAGACGAATATGTGGAATGAAGTAATTACATTATTTCGCGGATATATGGGGACTGGTTTGATTCTTGTCTGGTACTTGGTTGCGTTGGTGTATCTATTTTTGCAAGAAAAAAGAAAGCCATTCCGAATTGTTTTTATCTATGTTCCAACTATATTATTGTTACTTTTCTTTAATCCATTGTTTGCCCAAATAGTCTATAGTGTGGTTGGAGATGAAATTTATTATCGTATTTTATGGCTGTTGCCTATTAGTATGGTAATTGCATTTGCGGTGGTAGATATTTATGGTAAATTGGTTGAAAAGAGAAGAACAGTGTTTGCCATGATTATGGCAGTATTGTTGATGTGCTCGGGTAGTTATATTTATAAGAATCCCTATTTTAGTAAAGCGGAAAATTTTTACCATATGCCACAAAGTGTAGTGAATATTTGTGACGCTATTGAAGTGGAAGGCAGAGAGGTTATGGCGGTATTTCCGGCAGAACTGATTCAATATGTACGCCAGTATTCACCGGTGGTATGTATGCCATATGGAAGAGAACAGCTGGTGGATAGGTGGGGGCAATATGATTCTCTTTTTGCAGTAATGGAAGCTGATATAGTAGATGCGGAAGTCTTGGCATGGGAAGCGCGCAATAGAGAAATGGGAGCTTGTAATTACATTATTCTTGCAGAAGATAAAGAAATAAAGGGCAATTTGCTTAATTACGATTACGAGATTTTTGCTAGAATAGATGGATATATAATATATAAAGATAAAACGATACAATTATAAGATGCCGCTATCGGAGCAATTACATTATCCCGATAGCGGCATTTTACTTGCAAATGGATTATTCTTTTTCGTCGAAATAAGTTAGCGCATGAACGAAACGTTCGGCTACTTTTTGGCGACCAGCTACATTTAGATGATAGTTGTCAATCAGATACTGGCTGGCGTTGTCTTCTGTAATGGTTCCGTATAGGTGGTCGATGAAGGTGCAGCTTCTGCTCAAAGCCGAAGAATACTGCTTAATAACATAGGTAGACAATACATCTTCTCCATAAGTACGGATATCACTACTCATATATTCACCATTATCATCCACTGCATACGCATAAGGTGGAGACATAACAATAATGCGTATATGTGGGTAGGTATTCTGAATTAATTCAATACCAGCTTCCAAGTTGCCAGTAAAAGTTGTTATATCCGTGTCGTTGGCGTCGTTGTACATCTTATAACCCATTAAGTAATCGGTGCCATCATACATGACTGTAATAACATCTACAGTATTAAAATCCAAAGTGGTCAAAGTCTCTATTACATAATCGGCTTCCTGAGGATAAAGCTCTTTAAGAACTTCTTTTGCATCGGTGTAATAATTATCTACTGGATGGTCAGTAGCCAATGCACATAGCCAATAGAAGGTAAAGGCATCAAAAGGCTGCCATTCTGCATCATAGTAATCAAGGTTAGATGCTAAATAACTACCATTTATAGCACAATTGTATACCGTAGCACCAGTCATGTCCTCTATTATATTGGATAAACTGTCTTCGGAATCACGATCATCTGCAAAGGGAGCATTACCAAAAGCTACGATAGTGGTTACTCCATCATCTACATAATCAGGGCCAGGCTCGGTTCGTAGAGGAATAATCTCATCTAAGGTATCTTCATAGGTACCAGGTCCATCTGCAAAAATTTCGTCTAAGTCAATATACTCACCCCAATTACTAAATTTGTGAGTTAAAGCTAGTACAAAGATTAGAAAAACCAAAAGAAGTAAAACATGTATATTAATAAAACGTTTCCAACTTTTCTTTGATTTGTTTGATTCAGTATTGTTGTTTGTTCCCATATTACCTCGCATTCTGTCAAAGTGACATTTGTTTTTGCTCCCCCATTTTACTATCATATGGTGAGAAAGTCCATAATATTTAAGATTATTTAAGAATTTCTGAAGAAAGTTTGTTATACCTTGAATAAAGGTATGGGGCAATGCTATAATGGTACGGAATTATTGAGTATTGATAGATTTAGAAGGGATTTGGGTAGATAAAATGAAGAAACTATTCAACCAAAGCAAGAGACCATACGAAGCGTTTGAAGAGTATGATGAACTGGCTGAATATGAAAGCGGTGAACTAGATTGGGATGCCGATTATACAGAGGATGTTGAAGAAACTTATACAGATGATTTAGATGGCTATTATGGAGAGGATGGCAATTACTACGTACAGGGGGAAGATGGTGCGTATTATGTGCTTGGAGAAGATGGACAATATTATCTGGTAGAAGAATATTATGCTGAGGAGAATGTTGACGAAAATGAACCTTCGGAAACAAGTGTAGAAGAAAGCTATTTTGAAGAAGAATATTACCAAGCAATGGAAGAGGAAGATGCTGACTCGCAAGATGTAGAAATAGAAGTGGAGTCCATGTCAGACGAGTTTGGTGATGATGTACAAGAACCAGAATTATACATAGAAGTAGATGGAACCTATTACATGCTTTATGATGATGGAGAATACTATCCAATCGAAGCAGAAGAATATTATGCTGCCATGGAAGAGAATGGATATTATTCTTCTGAAAGTGCGCAGTATTATGCAGATGAGGAAGATGCATATTATCAAGAGTCGGTAGAGTATGATGAGGAACCATATTACGAAGATAACCGATACAGTAGAAAAACTCCTGTATATTATGAAGAGACCAGAGAGAATATTTTTACAAAATTCTGGAATGCTTTTTTGGATATGGAAGCTATGGATAAGATTATTGCAACCACGGGAATGGCAGTATTGTTGCTATTGCTTGTAGGTGGCGGTATTTTCTTAAGTGTAAAATCAGCACAAAGTAAGCAAGTGTCTGTATTGGCTGAGGTTGGTACTCAGTTAGAGGGAATTGGCACTATTGGAGAACAAGGTTTGCTTGCGGTAGCAGATGCGCAGAAGGGTAGAATAGAAGCTGCCAATGCTTTAAAGGCAGAGGAAGAGCAGAACAAAGAATATAATGAAACTGACTACAGTAAAAGTGTAGTGGTATCTATGAACACCGTTTCTGTACAAAAAGACTTAAAGATTAAATTTATTAATAAATCGACAGAGAAACTGATTTCTAATGTCCCTTTTTCAGTGACCATTACTACACCGGACGATAAGACGGAAGTATGGTCTGATGATGATATGGACGGTATTATTTACAAAAAGGGAATTAAGTCTGGTAACTACAAGGTAGCAATGGACAAGTTGGATGATGAAAAGTATAAGAACTATACCATTTCAGGAGAAGTTAAAGCGGTTGTAGTAAGAGAAGAGATTGAGTATAAAAAAGTAGATGTATCGGGTGAGGTAAAAAAGGAATCTGAGATTAATGTAGCCAAAGAAGATACGAAAAAGAAAGAGACTGTTGTGGAATCTGTGTTGGAAGATACTGTAACATGGGTAGAGAGTACTTCAGTTGCCAACACTTATGTGGAGGTTGGAAAAGACACTGTTCCAGATCCTACTTTACTGGCAAAGGCGGGTACATTCATGAGAACCGCAAGTGTAAGTGGTAACAATGCCACCACTACTACCCCATTAGGTGCTATTACATTGGATAAGAGTGCTTCTACTGTGTATACCACTTTGACAGATGCGATTAATGCTAGTATTGCTAATGCAGGGCCAAATGCAGTTGTAACAGCAGAATCTTCTGATACCAATGTGGCAACCGTAGCAGTAAACGGAAAGACGGTAACGGTTACGGGTGTAGGTGCAGGAAGTGTAACCATCACTGTAAAGTGTACTCAGAATGGGCAGGAAGTAAAGGCGACCTGTGCAGTTACCGTAAAGCAGCACCCTAGTCAGGATACCACTACAAAGCTAAAGGATACCAGTGGTAACCAGCTGTATGTATTAGAGGGTGAGACTTATCGAGAGGCTGTATATGCAGATTATTACACAGCGGATAAGTTCTATATCAAAGGACAGGTAAAATATACTGGTTGGCAGACTTTGAATGGAAAAGTATATTTTTATGATGCCTCAGGTAAGAAGGTTACTGGTGATCAGGTTATTCAAGGCGCAAAATACACCTTTGACAGTGAAGGCGCATTAGTTACCAGCGATGGTGTGATGGGAATTGACGTATCAAAGTGGAATGGCAATATTGATTGGGAAGCAGTTAAGAATTCGGGTGTGGCCTATGTCATTATTCGATGTGGATATAGAGGTTCGTCACAAGGTTCATTGATAGAAGACCCTAAGTTTGAACAAAATATCAAGGGAGCTACCAATGCAGGAATAAAGGTTGGTGTGTATTTCTTTACACAGGCAATTGATGAATCAGAGGCAATATATGAGGCTTCTTATGTATTGGAGCAGGTGGAGAACTATCGAATTTCCCTACCTATTTTCTTGGACGTAGAAGCAAGCGGTGGTCGTGGTGATAAGATTGATAAAGCCACTAGAACTGCAGTGTGTAAGGCGTTCTGTAAGACGATTGAAGATGCCGATAAAGGGTACAAAGCAGGTATCTATGCCAACAAGACTTGGTTGACTCAGAAGATTAACGCTAGTGAACTAGAGAACTATAAAATATGGTTAGCTCAGTATGCGGCGGAGCCTACATACACAGGTAAATATGATATGTGGCAGTATACGGAGTCAGGTAAAATCAGTGGTATCTGTGGTAATGTTGATTTAAATATCAGCTACATGGGATACTAAGCAATTATGTTGGGCATTTGTAATAGAAGAAAAGGTAGCCAGATACTTTTGTTTTATGATATAATCAAATGATAATGAAGTGCATGTTATCGTTGCACAAAAAGGAGAAAATATGAGAACTTATTTAGTAACAGGTGGAGCTGGATTCATTGGTTCCAACTACATTCATTATATGTTTAAGAAATATGATAACGAGATTCGTATTATCAACGTAGATGCATTAACCTATGCAGGTAACCTTGAGAATTTGAAAGCAGTAGAGGGACGCAACAATTATACCTTTGTTCGTGCTGATATTTGTGATAAAGAAGCAATCGCTAAGATTTTTGCAGAGAATGATATTGACCGTGTAGTACATTTTGCAGCAGAGAGTCACGTAGATAGAAGTATCCGTAATCCAGAAGTATTTGTGCAGACAAATGTATTAGGTACTGCAGTAATGCTTAACTGTGCTAAGGCTGCATGGGAGCTTCCAGATGGTACCTTCAAGGAAGGCAAGAAGTTCCTTCATGTATCAACAGATGAAGTATATGGTTCTCTTCCAGATGATGAGAATGCATTTTTCTATGAGACAAGTCCTTATGACCCTCATAGCCCATACTCCGCAAGTAAGGCTAGTTCAGACATGTTGGTAAAAGCATATATGGATACCTACAAGTTCCCTGCGAACATTACCAACTGTTCAAATAACTATGGACCTTACCAGTTCCCAGAGAAGTTGATTCCATTGATTATCAATAATGCTTTGCAGGGCAAGAAGCTTCCAGTATACGGTGATGGTAAGAATGTACGTGACTGGTTGTTTGTAGAAGAC
>CAZHEM010000003.1:0-47468 GCA_964531725.1 uncultured Acetatifactor sp. | reverse complement strand
CATCAGAGGGGTAAAGAACAAAACCAAAATAGATGTACATACGGGAATTAATGTATTAGATGCCATTCTATGTGAAATGGATAAAAAAGCACGAAAAAAGGAAGTCACATTCGAGGTACAGTCATCATTGCTTCCAAGTAATGTAGGTATTGAAAATAGGGATATTTGTTCTTTGTTCGCAAATTTGCTAGAGAATGCAATAGAGGCGGCTTCGGAGCATGTGGAACTAAAAATAAAGAAAGTAAATCAAACATTATTTATTACGGTAAGAAATGATTACACGATTACACCAATGAGAGAACAGGGGCGTTTTATAACAAGTAAAAAGAACAAGAAAATGCATGGATGGGGGACACAGATAATTGAACAGGTTGTTCAAAAATATGATGGTACGGTAGAGTATGAGACGGATGAAAGTTCTTTTATGGTATATGTAATGTTATGTGAGAAAAGAGAATAAGGAAAGTTTGTAAAGAGGTCGCAACAAAGGTTGCGGCCTCTTTTGAGGTCTAAAAGGAACTTGTTAAGGACATATGGTATTTTGGCAGAAAAACAATGCTAATATCAGGATGATCAATGTCGACAATTGATGGATTAAAATTATTATATTGAAAAGGAGATTGAAAAAATGTTAATATCTGATAATCGATTAATCAGCAAACAATTTTATCAAAATGAACGTACAGTTGCAGAGAATAGAGCTGAAGAGACTAGACACTCACCTGAGAACCATGTTTCGGAACCATCAGTTCAAAAAAACAGTGTAAATGATATTGCGGTTATTTATGAAAAAAGTAGTTCAAATAATTTTGAGAAGGTTACATATGAAAAACCTCAAGTTGCAAAAATGGCGACTGTAAGCAAGGCTGCAATTCAAGATATTCAAATGAAATTGAATTCTATTGGCTATTCCTGTGGTACACCTGATGGAATTGCTGGAAAGAATACTAGAGCAGCAATAACATCGTTTCAAAAAATATGTGGATTGAAAGAACAAAGTGGTGCAATTACGAATGAAACTATAACAAAGTTAAATTTAGTGTATAATCGAAATCAAAAAGGTATTTTATCTAGGGGACTAAAAAATAATCATAATGTTAGAATGCTACAGGTAAATTTGAATAAGTTAAATTATAACTGTGGTACTCCAGATGGAACGTTTGGTCTAGGGACAGAAACTGCATTAAAGAATTTTCAAAAAAACCATTCTTTAACTGCTGATGGGATGGCTGGTAATGCAACGTTAGCAGCTATACAGAAAGCTGTCAGTAGCCTTAATAAACCATCTTCTCCTGCAAATGGATTGAGTGAAAACGGATTTAAATTACTTGCTTCTTACGAGGCTACGAGTGCTGTTAAAGATAAAAATGGTAATGTGGTATCTATTCCTATATTGGATCTTGGAGATGGTATGTATACAATTGGCATTGGTAATGCAGTCAAAAAAACGGATACAAAGACTATTGAGGAATATAAAGAGAAATACGGTATTGACGTAACAAAAGTAGATAGTCAGGTTGATATAGAAACTTGCGTGAAGATTTATAATGACAATATAAATACATACACGTCTGCTGTAGATAGTTTACTAAAAAGATATAACTATACAGCAACTCAAAATGAATATGATGCATTAGTTATAGCCGTATACAATAGACCTGTTTTGGCTAGTAAGGGTCACGCATTAGATACCCTAATAAAGAATAACAATCGTAATAAAGATGAGTGGCGCACGACAATTACTAATGAATATAAGAAACTGTCAGATTGGGGAAAGAATGGTAAAGGATGGTCGAACAGAATAGAAGATGAAATAGAACTCTATTTTGACGGTGACTATGTAAGAAATCATTAATAACACTGTTTTAGGAGGATTTCCTTGTGAAAAATAAATATTTATTAATTTGCATGACTTTGAGTGCATTGCTTGCGATTAGCGGATGCAGTAGAAACGAGATGCCCCAAGAAGACATTGCACATAGTCAGGAATCCTATAATAATGTTCGAAATAATGCAAGTGAAGAAACTGATATTCAGAGTTCCTTGAATGAAAATACATATTTTCTTTCCGAGAATGGTGATTTCCATGAAAAAGCTACAAGTAATCCAATTGACCAGAATTATGTAATAGATGCAGAAGCACCGACTCTGGAAATTTGGCAATCTGCTTTAACAAAATGTGAAGCGTGGAATCAACAGATTGATTTTACAGGTTCTAAATTAGAGAGCCTGTTAAGTGAAGAAGAGTGTGAACAATTACATAATGCAATAAGCCTTTGGCATGAGTATTATCAAGCGGAAGTTGAGCAGAATCGTGAATTATATGGAAGTAATGGAATGATTCCTGGCAGTATGTATACGGTTACATCTGCAGATGTGTTAGTAGAAAAATGTAAGTTAACATCATTTGCATTATTGTCGCATGAATATGAATTATCAGGTAAGGTATCTTTTGTAGAAGATACTGCGGTGACAGACCATGAAAGTGAATATTTGGTTTTACCACAGCTTTTTTGTATTGAATATACCACTGATTTTGAAGAGGTGATAAGTTCGTATTCCATAAACGAAAAGAATAGTGATGAATTGGAAGAATTTATTCATGAAACTGCAAATAAAATCGAAGAGAAGTTTGGGCATGACTTTACGGAACATGCAAACAAGTACGTTTCATTTATTCATGAATTATATAATATAGAGAACGGTATCTCTGAAGATGAAAAGCAGTGTCTTACATTGGAGGAAAATAGACTAAGGTTGTATGCGATAGAACTTTTGAATGTTATATATATGCTAGATGGTCAATAGGGGTTAATGTTGTTTATTTGTAAAAGAGGTCGCAACAAAGGTTGCGGCCTCTTTTGAGGTCTAAAAGGAACTTGTTAAGGACATATGGTATTTTGGCAGAAAAACAATGCTAATATTAGGATGATCAATGTCGACAGTTGATAAATTAATAATATTATATTGAAAAGGAGAAGTACGAATGAACATTAAAAAAATGTCTAAATTACTTATGGGTGGCGCACTTGCATTGTCTTTGGCATTTTCATCAGTGGTACCAGCAATGGAGGTTCAAGCTGCAAGTAGTATCGTAGAAAGAAGATATATAAAAGGGGATGGCGTTCGATTGCGTAAAGATGGGCATGAAGGTGGAAAAATCCTGGAATTAATGTACAACGGTGAAGCAATTAATTATTATCCGTATGAATTTGGAACTGATACAGAATATAACTATATGTGTAGGTTAAAAACTGGAACATATGGATATGTGAGACATGAATATACGCGATAGTGTTTGTATATGAATGCATAGTGTATATAATAATATCTTTCCGCCATAAGTGTGTAATTTGTGGTGGAAAGATATCATGCTATAGAGTAAGAAGAAAGAGGCTAGATATGTATAGAAGAGCAAAAATACTTATTTTATTAGGTTTAATGGCATTAGCGATGACCGCCTGCGGAACGGAAAAGGAAGCAGAGCAAAATGCTCAAACTGTTAGTGCGGAAACAATTCAGATGCATATGGAAAATATAGTAGAAAGTGTGGAAATGGCGAAAGAAAGTAAGCCTGATATAAAGACCTATGAAGTGTCATATAAGGAATCTGCTGTAAAGTATGAAGGAGAAGCGTTTATCAAGTCTGTATTTGGGGTGGGGGCAGATATGCTTTATGTGTGTGGAATTGATGAAAACGAAAAATACTTTATTGCTGGAATGAAACAAGAGGAAAAGGAATTCAATAGATTTGATGTTGAAGTGCCAAGTAATATGAGAATGTTCAATATGGCAGTTGATAATCAAGGAAAATGCCACATGCTATGGTTTAGCATCGGAACAGAAGTAATGGAAGGCAGAGAGTTTCAGACAATTACTTTTGAGAAAAGTTATATTACAATTATCAATTCAGATGGAGAACTTGAAGAGACTGTGGATGTAACAGAAGTGTTCCAAGAAGAGCAGTATCGCCCTTATTGTTTTGGAGTAGATTTAGAGGGCAATTATTATTGTGAGAAGGAAAATAATATTATCATATTGGATTCAAATGGAGAGCTTAAGACACGAATCATGTGTGATGGAGTAATAGATGGTATGGGATGTGGTAAGTCGGGACTGCTATATTGTACATATCATGATAAAGATGGAATCGACAGAATTGGAAAAATAGAACAGGATGCATTTGTAGATTGTGGTGTTGAGCTACAAACCTGTGCAGCAATATATAGTAGAGTAACATCGGGTTCGGATTCGGAAATTGTTATTTATAATTTAGATGGTGGAATATATACATATGATTCTGAGTCAAATAGTGTTGAACAGCGTAAGAGCGCAGAAGAATTGCCAGTACAAGGGCAGGATGTAAGTGGATATGGTTTCTTGGGGGATGGACGTCTTTGCTTATTGGCACAAAATGATGGAGAAAAGATATTTTATTATATTCCAACAGGAAAATAGAGGAAAATAGATGAAAAAACGATTATGGATATTGGTTCCTTTCGTATTTTTATTGACGGCTTGTGGGAAGGGAACAGATACAAATACCACAGAAAAAGAGACCTTGATTCTAGCTGTTTTTGAAGATAATTCGGAAGTGAGTAAGCAGGTTGCTATATTCAATGAGAAAAGTGACGAATATCGAATAGAAATACAAAAATATGAGCGTTCCTCTCTTTCAGAGACAGATGGAATTGCCCAAATACAGCGCGAGATCATGTCAGGAGAAGGACCGGATATGATTAATTATGGCTCGGAATATTCAACTAGCGATATTGTGGGGGAGTATACAGAGAACTTGACTCCCTATTTGCAACAGAAAATAGAACAAGAAGGGGATATGTATTTCACTAATATAATAAATGCTTTTTGTTATAGGGAGAGCCTGTATGCGATGCCGATTGCTTTTACAATGCAAACATTTGCAGGGGATAGACTTACCTTGGGAGAACGTGAACATTGGGACATCACAGAAATGATGGCTTGTTACGAAGAACAATCAGAGGAAATGATGTTATATCCAGGAGAAACAAGGAAGGATGTCTTTGGCACCATATTGAGTGGCAGCATAGAATCTTATATTGATTGGAGTGGGCAGAAATGTTTCTTTGATGGAGAAGAATTTAAGGATATTATGAGCTTTTCCAAAGAATTTCCCAATGAATTGCGCATAACGGAAGAATATTCGGCTAAACAAACATTTTCCGAAGGGGGAGCATTGTTATTGCCTTTAAAGTTGACAAATATATACGATATTGCCAAGGCTGAGTTTATTTTTGGGGAAAAGGAAATAGCGTATATAGGATTTCCGGTAGAACGGGACAGTGGAACCGTGATTAATCCATCAGATATGGTTTTGGGAATTAGTATAAATAGTAAAGACAAGGATACATGTTGGGAATTTATCTGCCAGTTTTTAGAGGTTGGTTATCAAGAGGAAATCAAGAATGGCTTTCCTATTAGTCGTAACGCACTGGAAAATAAGCTTTTAGCTAATCGAGAAGTAGAATATGTGTTGGATCAAGATGGAAAACAATGTCCTGTAGCGAAAGAAGAAATACTTTTTGAGGGGGAAGACTCAATAGAACTTTATAATGTTACAGAGCAACAAGCAAACACCTTGCTTCATTTGATTGATTCAGCTCAGATATGCAATACGGTAGATTATGCTCTATACAACATTCTTTTAGAGGAAATAGATAGCTATTTTTCTGATGATAAAACGGTAGAAGAAACGGCAGACATTATACAAAAAAGGGTATCTATGTACGTTAGTGAAAGAGTGCAATAAAAAGCAAAAGAGGTAAATAGACGTGAATCAAGTAAAACGAAGAAGGAAAAAAAGACGGCAGATAAGAATGTTTCGTAACATTGCATTGCTATTATGCATGGTTGTTGGCATATTAATCGGTTGCAGTAAAATAAGCGAAACAGTGAGTGTGCCAGAATTAGCAGCTGAAAAAATCGAAAAAGGGAATATTATCAAGGCTAGAGCTTGTGAATTTATAGATTGGGACATGCCTTTAGATGCCATGCATATCCATAACGACACCATGTATGGAGTTTACGCCAATGGAGAGGGGACTTTTTTAGTTTCCAAGATAGAAAATGGTGCAAATGAGACGTATGAGTTACAGGGGAATTTACAAGATGCTTATGTTAGGGATTTTTATGTATCAGAGGGGATATATTATATTGCGCAAAAGGAACAGCAATTATATCTTATGTCAGGTGACTTGAAGGGAAATATTAGTTCGGTTGAACAGTTGACTTCGGAGAGTATAGATAAATTCGCAGGCTATGAAGATATTGCTGTTGTACCGAAGGCGGGTAATGACTTTTATTTGTTTTGCGAAGCAATGGTATATCCAAAGGATTTGCTCCAAAATAGTGGGAAAGATGTTCCAGGGGACTATTATGTTGTAACTAACAATATACTGGAATTTAAGGATGGTAAACATACGGGCAAGCATTGTCAGAGTTTTTCATTGATGGAGACAAGTACGGCTGCTTTGTACAATGATATTGTGTCAAATGGTGAAGAATTGTTTATTTTATCTTCACAACCTTCAGGAACCGAGGCTTTTTTGGAGATATATGATGATGAGACATGGGAAGTCAAAGAAAAAATCGAACTAACCGTAGAAGAAGGACATAATTGTAGATTGTGTACTGATGCAAATGGAGAGATTTATGTGTCTTCTGGAAAGAGAATGTATCAGTATAATGATGATAAAAAAGCGGTAGTGGATTTGTTTGGCTTAGAAGAATTAGGAATAGAGAGCAAACAGATAGATAAGATTTCGTCCTATGGAGATGGCGGTTTTTATGTGACACAGAAAAATGTGTCAGATACTGGTTGGGGATACGATTACCAGATAAGCAAAATTGGGGAAGATATTATAGAGAAAAAGGTAATTACTTTGGGAAGTGTATATAGCACTTGGGATAGTGAACTAACAAAAGTAATTATGGCATATAATCAGCAAAGTGAAGAGTATTTTGTAGAGTTTCAGGACTGGTCGGAAGGATATGGGGACGATTTGGATGCAGCTTACGATAGATTTGTTTTGGATATCGTAGGGGGAGATGGTCCGGATATCATCGCGCTTGATGGTATGGAAGCGCAGGCCTTGGGGGCACAAGGGATTCTAGTAGACTTATATGATTATATGTCAGAAGATGTTGCTAGACAAAAATATGTATATCATGCACTTGAATGTGCATGCAATGGAAGTAAATTGTATGGTTTGGGATACGGTTTTAATGTGAACACGATTTCTGCGAATGGTAATGATGCAGGCTTAACAAAGGGATGGACTTTTTCGGACTTTTTAGCATATTTGCAAGAAAATGGAAGTGGCCCAGAAGCTTTATATGGATTTGGAGGCGATGAATCTCTAATTACCGCGCTAGGAAGAGTTGCCATGACAGATTACATTGATTGGGAAAGTAATACTGCTAATTTCCAAAGCGAA
Organism: uncultured Acetatifactor sp.; assembly: GCA_964531725.1. GTDB lineage: Bacteria > Bacillota > Clostridia > Lachnospirales > Lachnospiraceae > Acetatifactor. The sequence continues at coordinate 39,993 of CAZHEM010000003.1, read as the reverse complement.
GAGTTTGTGAATATGTTAGAATTTTGTAAGGAAAATGAGCAGGGCAATTATCAGTATCCAAGTTTCAGCAAAGGGTTACATGAAAAATATTATCTCGCAAAATCGGAATATATCAATTCTGTTTCAGATTATCAGATAGTAAATGAACTATATGATGGAAATGTAGTTTTTAAAGGTTACCCTACTGAAAATGGTACCGGAACGACACTTGCGGTGTTTGGGCCATTGGGCATAAATTCTCAGAGCAATGTAAAAGAAGCGGCATTTGATTTTATTGAATTTTATGCAGAGGAATATACGGGGGCAGGATTTCCTATCGTAGCAGAAAAATTTGAAGCTTATCTGGAAGAATCTATGCAAGATGCTTTGTGGGAAGATGGAAGTGTAATATGCAAAAATTCTTATATGGATGAAGATGATTATTTTGAAGTTTTTGCAGCAACTCCAGAGGATGTAGCTGCTGTTAGAGAATTGATAAACAGTGCGGATAGGTCATTCTACTATAATAGTTCCATAGCAAGCATTATTGAAGAAGAGGCATCAAGTTATTTTAATGGAGCAATCAGTGTGGATGAAGCGGTAGATGCGATTAATAATCGAGTGCAGTTATATCTAGATGAGCAAAAATAGAGAGAAGTGGAACAAGGTTAGCTTTGTTCCACTTCTTCTTACTTACACGCACCAAGTAGTTCTTGCACATTCTCAAACTGATAAGTAGGCTTATAAGGTGTATTCTCTAAATCCTCTTTGGTAGCTTCTCCGGTAAATACCACACATGTGTCAACACAGCCGTTGATACCGCAAGCAATATCGGTATACAGACGGTCACCAACCACAAGGGTCTCTTCCTTGGTAAAGCCTGATAAGTTAAGGCACAGTTCTACCACCTCTTTGCTAGGTTTGCCTAAGTAGGTTGGCTTCTTGCCAGTGGATTCTGTAATCATATTGCAGATGGCGCCGCAGTCAGGGATAAAGCCAAAATCGATAGGACAGCATAAGTCTGGATTGGTAGCATAGAAAGGCACCTCTGTGGTAGACAATACCTTGCATACTTCAATCAGCTTCTGATAATTCAATTCACTGTCGTATGCCACAACTACACAATCAATTCCGCCTTCTGCAACCTCTGTAATCTGCAAGTCATTCTTGCGAAGCTCTGCAATAAAAGATTGTGTACCCAGCACGAAAATCTTGCTAAATGCATAATTTTCTTTCAAAAAACGTATGGTCATATATCCTGATGTAATAAACAAATCTTCTGTAGTCTCTAATCCAAATGCCTTGCGGAATTTCTCCACATAATCCAATCCACTTTTTGTAGAATTGTTGGTAATATAATAAGCTTTACCGCCAATACTCTCTATATAGGAAAGTAGTTCGGCACTACCTTCGTATAAAGTATCGCCTACTGCCAATGTGCCATCAATATCAAATAAAAATAATTTCTTATCTTTTAAACTCATTGCGTTTCTCCATAAACAATTCATCAGTTACAATTGCACCACGATTGTATCATATAGGTGGAAAGTGCGCAATTGGGGAAACATACTTAGGAAATCAAAATGGCTAAATGTGTAACGATTTTCACTCTATGCGAAATATGTAATGAGAAAGCTGGAAAAATTTAGATACCTAAAGATGAAACATTTACAATGATAAAGCGATGTGCTATGCTATAGGTATTGGAAAGGCGGTAGAATAAATGATTTCATATAAAAAATTATTCTTAATGATGGAAGAAAGAGAAATCTCCAAAGAAAAACTGAAAAATGAGATTGGTATATCGTCTGCAACCATGGCAAAGCTTGCTAAAAATGAAGAAGTAGCCATGTCGACCATACAGAGTTTATGTAAGTATTTTGACTGTCAACCTGGTGCCATTTTGTCTTATGAAAAAGAAATTGATGAGGAATCCATACTTTTTAAGCTTAAGGAAGAGCAAAGTATTAAGCTAAAAGGTGGTTTATACCATCAGACGCAGATTAGATTAGCGTATAATTCCAATCATATGGAAGGGAGTCGCTTGACGGAAGAACAGACTAGAAGTATCTATGAGACGCAGACAATCGGTGTGACACAAGGAAATGAGAAAATTGATGATATTATTGAGGCGGTAAATCATTTCAGATGCTTTGATTATATTTTATCGGTGGCAGACAAAGAACTGTCAGAAGATATGATAAAGCAGATTCATCTATTGTTAAAAAGTGGTACCACAGATAGTCAGAAGGAATGGTTTGCGGTTGGAGACTATAAAAAGCGAACAAACGTGATTGGGGATATGATAGAGACAACCCATCCATCCAAGGTTGCTGCCGAGATGAAACAATTACTAAAGGAATATAGAGAAAATAGTAATGTTACCTTTGAAGACATTATAGATTTTCATTACAGATTTGAGAAAATACACCCTTTTCAAGATGGTAATGGGCGTGTTGGCAGACTGATTATGTTCAAGGAATGTCTTAAATATGATATTCCCCCATTTATCATTGAAGATGCATACAAGGATTACTATAAAAGAGGCTTGAAAGAATATGCGTCTGAAAAAGGTTTTCTACTCGATACATGTAGGGCATCTCAGGACACATATAAAAAGTTGTTAGAGTATTTTGAATATATTTAAGATAAAAGGATAAACAGGAGGAGAACAATGAAATTAATCTCATGGAACGTAAATGGAATCCGTGCATGTTTGCAGAAAGGATTCATGGACTTTTTCAATGAAATAGATGCAGATATCTTCTGCTTACAGGAGACTAAATTGCAGGAAGGACAGGTAGAGTTGGACTTGCCTGGTTACCATCAGTATTGGCATTATGCGGAGAAAAAGGGTTACTCTGGAACTGCACTTTTTACCAAGGAGGAGCCTATTTCAGTAACCCTAGGCATAGGTGTGGAGCAGCATGACCACGAGGGACGTGTGATTACGGCAGAATACCCAGAATTCTTTGTAGTAACCGTGTACACCCCTAATTCTCAGAGAGAGCTTACTCGCTTGGCTTACAGAATGGAGTGGGAAGCAGACTTCTTAGCTTATATCAAGAAGTTAGAGGAGAAGAAGCCTGTTATCTTCTGTGGTGACTTGAATGTGGCGCATAAGGAAATCGACCTTAAGAATCCTAAGACCAACCGCAAGAATGCAGGCTTTACTGACGAAGAGAGAGCTTGCTTTACCAAGGTAGTAGAAAGTGGTATGGTGGATACTTTCCGTCACTTTTATCCTGATTTGGAAGGAGCTTACTCTTGGTGGTCTTACATGGGCGGCGCAAGAGCGAAGAACGTAGGGTGGCGTATTGATTATTTTGTAACATCTGAGAGCTTGAAAGACAGACTGGTAGACGCTAAGATTCACCCAGACATTATGGGGTCTGACCATTGTCCTGTGGAGTTGGATATCGAGTAATATATCAGAGTCCAGTTTATAGGATATAAAATTTGCGATAATCGGTAAGTAAAGATAACAATTACGAGAGGCAAAGTATGAGCTTACAGTTTTATTTTGGCCCATCAGGTGTGGGAAAAAGTACACAACTTTATACAGAAATCATTGAACGGGCTAAAAATAATCCTAAGACTAACTTCTTGGTTATTGTGCCAGACCAGTTCACTATGCAGACTCAGGAGACCTTGGTAAAGCTTCATGAGCGTGGCGGTATTATGAACATCGACGTGTTGAGCTTTGGTAGACTGGGGCATCGTATCTTTGAAGAAGTGGGCAAAAAGGATACCCCGATTTTGGATGACACGGGCAAGAGCCTTGTATTGCAAAAGGTGGCCAGTAATCTGAAGGAACAGCTTCCTACCTTGGGTAGCTTTTTGCATAAGCAGGGATATATCCATGAGGTGAAAAGTGCTATTTCTGAGTTCATGCAGTATGGCATTGGCACCCAGGACGTGTCCAAGCTGATTGAGCATGCTAAACCTAGAGGTGTGCTTGCTTGCAAGCTGAGAGATTTAGAGGTTCTCTACAAGGGTTTTATGGATTACATTCATGGCAATTATATTACCACCGAGGAGACTTTGGATGTGCTTCGTAATTCATTGGTGAAATCTAAGATTTTGAAGGGAAGCGTAGTGGTATTTGATGGATTTACAGGATTTACCCCTATACAGAATCGTTTGATTCAGGAGCTGATGCGTCTGTGTCAGGAGATTATTGTGACGGTTACCATTGGCGAGCAAGAAGACCCACATACCTTGGATGGGGAGCAGAAGCTGTTCCATTTAAGTAAGAAGACTGTGGCAGATTTACAGAAGCTGGCAGCAGAGATTGGTGTAGAACGTAAGGAAGATGTGTTCATTCGATTTGCAGATACAAAAAGACATCGCTTTGAGCAGGCACCAGCATTGCAGACTTTGGAAAACAGTCTCTTTCGTTATGGCTATCAGCCATATGAAGGGGAACAAGAGGAAATCCGTCTTCTAGAGACTACTACACCCAAAGAAGAAGTGCATCAGATGGCATTGGAGATTCGTACTTTGGTGCAGGAAATGGGTATTGCCTATCGTGACATTGCAGTGATTGTGGGAGACTTGGAGAGCTATACTCCTTTTGTGGAAGGAGAGTTTGCTCAACTAGATATCCCTTGCTTTATAGACCGAACAAGGGGCATTGTATTAAATCCCATGATTGAATACATAAAAAGTGCTCTTGCTTTGTATTTACAGGATTTTTCTTATGAAGCAGTATTTCATTATTTGAGAAGCGGGCTTGTGGATATAGAACGCGATGACATTGATTTGCTGGAGAATTATATTATTAGAACCGGTATCCGTGGCAAGAAGAAATGGAGCAATCTTTTTACTTCCAAAAAGGGCGACGGAGAAGAGGCTTTGGCGGAGTTGGCTAAAATCAATGATATTCGTGCACGTTTCATGGAAGGTGTGGCATCTCTTGCGCCAGATAAGCAGATGCAGGCTAAGGACTATGTGAACAAGTTGTATGATTTCTTGGTAAAAAATGAGGTGCAACAGAAGCTGGCTTATTGGGAGAATTTTTTCTTGGAGAACAACCAAGCCTCTAGAGCCAAGGAATATGGCCAGATATATCGTTTGGTAATGGAATTGCTAGAGCAGGTCTATCAGCTGCTTGGTGAGGAGCAGATTAGCTTGCAGGAATTCGCAGATATTTTAGAAGCTGGATTTGGCGAGATTGAGGTAGGTATCATCCCACAGAACGTAGACCGAGTGGTAGTGGGGGATATGGAGAGAACCAGATTGAAACAGGTAAAGGTGCTCTTTTTCCTTGGTATCAACGATGGCAATATCCCAAAGAACACCTCAAAGGGGGGCATTTTGTCTGATATTGACAGAGAGTTCTTACAGGAGTCGGAATTGGAATTGGCACCTACCCCAAGACAGCAGATGTACATTCAGAGATTTTATCTGTATCTGAATATGACAAAGCCGTCACATTGTTTGTATTTATCTTATTCCAAGATGAATAGCGCAGGAAAGGCACTTCGTCCTGCTTATTTAATAGATGTAGTGAAGAAGATTTTCCCAAATTTGCAAGAAGAATTCCCGCAGAATTGTCCTATTTTGGATCAGATTGTATCTAAAGAAGAGGGATTACCATATTTGGCAGGAATGCTTCGTGAGTATGCTCAGAATGGTGTGACTGGCGCAGATGCTAGCGCAAGAGAACTGTTCACCGTATATCAGGCATATGAGACAGATATCGAGAAGCGAGAGCGGTTGACACAGGCAGCCTTTCGTAGATATGAGGATTCTGGCCTGTCTAAAGCGGTGGCAAGAGCGCTTTACGGCATGAATCTGGAGAATAGTGTTAGCCGTCTAGAGACCTATGCGGCTTGTGCATATCATCATTTCTTACAATATGGATTGAGTTTACGAGAGCGAGAAGAGTTCGGCTTTGAGAGCGTAGATATGGGTAATGTGTATCACGGTGTATTGGAGATGTTTGCTGGGAAATTGGCGGATAGTGATTATACATGGTTTGATTTCCCACAGGAATTCGGCGAAAAGACGGTACGAGAGGCAATGGAAGCCTATGCGGCAGAGTATGGGGATACCATTCTCTATAGTAGTGCCCGCAATGAATATGTGATTAAACGCATGAGCAGAATTTTGACACGTACTGTTTTTACTTTGCAGGAGCAGCTTAAGAAGGGTAGCTTTATGCCTGAGGATTATGAGCTTTCTTTCCAGTTTGTAGATGACCTTGAGAGCGTCAATGTGGCCTTATCAGAACAGGAAAAGATGAAGTTGCGTGGTCGAATTGACCGTATTGATGTGGCTGAGGAGGACGACAAGCTTTATGTGAAGGTAATTGATTACAAATCGGGTAACAAGCAGTTTGATTTGGCAGCACTTTACTATGGTTTGCAACTTCAGTTAGTAGTCTATATGAATGCGGCTATGGAATTGGAGAAAAAGAAGCATCCTGACAAGGAAGTAGTTCCAGCGGCATTGCTTTATTATCACATTGAGGACCCCACGGTAGAATCGCCTGTGGAATTAAGTGATGAGGAACTGAATCAGGAGATTCAGGCAAAGCTTCGTATGAATGGTGTGGTCAATAGCAACTTGGATATTGTAGAGAAGCTAGACCGTTATATGCAAGATAAATCTACGGTTATTCCAGTGGAGAAGAAAAAGGATGGTACTTTCAGTTCCAGATCTTCGGTTATGAGCAGAGAAGAATTCCAAGTAGTGTCGGATTATGTAAACTTAAAGGTGCGTGAAATTGGTCGAGAGATTTTGGACGGTAAGATTAGCGTAAACCCTTATGAAAAGGGGACTAATGAAGCATGTACCTACTGCGCATACAAGAAGGTTTGTGGATTCGATGGAAGTATCGCAGGATACGAGAAACGTGGACTTGAGGACATGGGAAGTAAGGATGCATTGGAAAAAATGCGACAGAGCAATGAAGCTTAAGGCGTAAAGTGTACAAAAATAGCGGTAAAAGCGAAGAATACCCAATGAGAATAAACATAAAAGGAGCAAGCAAATGGCAATTTCGTTTACACCCTCACAGCAGAAGGTAATAGAACTTCATAATAGAAATATTCTGGTATCTGCGGCAGCAGGTAGTGGCAAGACCGCTGTGTTGGTAGAGCGAATTATCCAGATGGTATGCAATGAACAACAGCCAGTAGATATTGACCGATTGCTAATTGTAACCTTTACCAATGCGGCAGCAGCCGAGATGCGTGAGCGTATTGCGGCGGGAATTGCTCGTAAATTGCAGGAGAATCCAGAATCAGAGCATATTCAGAAGCAGTCAACTTTGCTACATAACGCCCAGATTACTACCATTGACAGCTTTTGTTTGTTTATCATTCGCAACCACTTTAACGAGATTGGATTAGATCCTGCCTTTCGTGTAGCAGACGAAGGGGAGATTCGTCTGTTGCAGCAGGATACCCTTAAAGAGCTACTGGAAGATGCCTATGCATCAGAAGATGAGGCATTTCATGATTGTGTAGAGTTTTTCTGCCCAAGTGGCAGGGAGAACATGCTAGAGCAGCATATTCTGAATCTGTCTAGAAGTGCAGCCAGTTATCCATGGCCTAAGGAGTGGTTAGAACAACGAAAGTCTGACTATCAAGTGGCGGATATGGAGGCGTTAATTGCCAGTGACTATGGTCAGTACTTATTAAAATATTTGAAGAGTATTGTGGAGGGCTGTGTAGGGAAACTAACTCAGGTGGAGAAGCTTTGTTTAGAACCAGATGGTCCGTACATGTATGGCGAATTAGTGGAGCAGGAAAAAGAACAGTTGGAGAAGCTATTAAACTGTGACAATCTGGAGGATTTGGCAGCTAGGATGCCCGCGGTGAATTTCGGAAGACTGCCAAGCAAAAAGGATGAAAGTGTATCTTCTGTGAAGCGTGAACTTGCCAAGGAACTTCGTGGTGAAGTCAAAGAGGTATTGCAGAAGGAAGCGGCTACCTTTTTTGCTACCCCTTTTTCATTGGCATTGCAGCAAGGCCGTGAATGTGCAGGTCCTGTGGCTACCTTGATTGATTTGGTGTTGTCTTTTGATGAGAGAATGCGACAGAAAAAGCAGGAAAAGAAATTGGTGGACTTCACCGATATGGAGCATTATGCGCTAGACATTCTATGGGACAAGGACGGCGATAACTTAGCTCCTAGTGCGGTGGCAAAGGAATATCGTCAGTATTTTCATGAGGTGTTGATTGATGAGTATCAGGATAGTAACAACGTACAGGAATTCTTGTTGATGGCAGTATCGGGAGAAGAAGATGGTAATTATAACCGTTTTATGGTAGGTGACGTGAAACAGAGCATTTACAAGTTCCGTTTGGCATGTCCTGATTTATTCCTAGATAAATATAAAACTTACAAAAGTTATGCAGAAGGGGATGATGTGTGTCAGCGAATTGACTTATCACAGAATTTCCGAAGCAGAACGCAGGTAGTGGATTCCGTGAATCAGATTTTCTCTCGTATTATGAGTGAGCAGATTGGCGGTATTGTGTATGACGATAAGGCGGCATTGTATGCAGGAGCGACTTATCCAGAGAATCCAGATTGTGGTTCGGAATTGCTCTTGATATCCAAGCCAGATAAGGAAATGGGCATGGATGCCAAGGAAGCGGAAGCCCTTGCTATTGCCCAGAAGATAAAAGAATTAAAACGCAGTTTTCAAGTGACAGATAAAGCAACAGGGGAACTGCGCCCTGTGCGATACAGTGATATGGTAATTCTACTTCGTACCAATAGTGGCTGGGATGAACCGTTTAAGAAGACTTTGGAAGCAGAGGGAATTCCTGTATATATTGCATCCAAGACAGGATATTTTGCTGCCAATGAGGTGCAGGAGCTATTGCAGTTTTTGCGAGTATTGGATAATCCAAGACAGGATATTCCTCTTTTTGGTGTTATGAAGTCTATCTTTGGTGGATTTGATGAAGAGGAGATTGCCCTAATTCGTGGACAACAGAAAAAGGTTAGTTTATATGAGGCTATGAAAAAGTTTGTAGAGCAAGAGGATGAACATGCCACAAACAAGATTCAGCAGTTCTTGGCACAAATCGAAAGTTATCGTAATATGGCAATTTATATGCCTATACGCGAATTGCTGGAGCGAATTGTAGAAGATTATGATTATCTCAATTATGTAACGGCTATGCCTGCGGGCAGCAAGCGTAAAGCAAATGTGGAAATGCTTTTCACCAAGGCGTCTGATTTTGAGAAAACTAGCTACTTTGGTTTATTCCATTTTGTGCGTTATATTGAGCAATTGGAACGTTATGACGTGGATTATGGTGAAGCAGATATGATGGATGAGAATGCGGATGTGCTTCGCATTATGAGTATTCATAAGAGTAAAGGTCTAGAATTCCCTGTGACATTTGTGTCAGGTATGTCTAAACGTTTTAATATGCAGGACGTGAATCAGACGTTGGTGGTGGATATGAATATGGGTCTTGCCTGTGATTATGTAGATGCCAAGAGACGTATGAAGAACAAGGGACTGCGTAGACAGGTTCTCTCTCGTAAGATGAAGGAAGATAATCTGGCGGAGGAGATTCGTATTTTGTATGTTGCTTTAACACGTGCCAAAGAGAAACTGATTATGACGGGTGTTGTGGAAAAGGCATGTGAAAAATGGGAATATTTTCAAGAAAGTAAAGCTGAAAAATTAAGCTATCTAGACTTCATGGAAGCATCTGGGTACTTGGATTTTGTATTCCCTATTTTGGCTAAGACAGATATTACAGTGTCTGTGATAGAGCCAGAGACGCTACTGGGGACTGAGGTAAGGGAACAGATTAGCCTTTTGCAGAAAAAAGAAACTTTGAGTCAGGCTGCCAAATGGGCAAATGTATCAAAGGTACAGGAGTTGCAGGAGCGTTTCAACTATCAGTATCCTCATGAGAATTTGAAACGACTCTACACTAAGACTACGGTATCAGAGCTAAAGATTGCTGCTATGGCAGAGAAAGACGAAGCTGCTTTCCACACCTTTGAAGAAAAGGAAGTAGTTCCATATATTCCTCGTTTTCGTAAAGATGGGGAAGAAGTGTCTGGAACCATGCGTGGTAACGCCTTCCATAGGGCAATGGAATTAGTGGATTTGGAAGAACTGTTAGGAAGTCAATTCACAGAATTCCCTGCGGATTATAAAGCGTATGTACATGGATTAGATAAAAAAGTTCTTGCTGATAAATTACATGAGTTCTTACTAGAAGAAGTGTCTACCCTTCGTTTACAACAAGAATACCTAGATGCTTTGAATGAGCGCAAGATAGTGAATTTTCTCACTAGTGAGCTGGGCTATCGTATGTGGGCAGCCCTTCGCAGGAATGAATTGTATCGTGAGCAGCCTTTCGTATTGGGTGTTGGCGCGCAGCGACTGAATGCAGATTTCCCAGAGGACGAAAAGGTGCTCATTCAGGGTATTATTGACGTATTCTTTATAGAAGATGGAGAGATTGTGCTTTTGGACTATAAGACAGATGTGATTCAGTCCATGAAGGAATTGTGGAACCGCTATGCAACCCAGCTGGACTATTATGGTGAGGCGTTGGAGCGACTTATGGCACTTCCAGTGAAGGAGAAGGTGTTGTATTCCTTTTATTTGGAGGAGTAGATAAGCATGATATAATCACGAGCATATAGGATTGGATATATAAATAGTAGATGCTTATATTGAGATGTTCAAGAATACAAACAAATGGAAAATAGAGTGGGATTTGAGTGACAATTTAAGCGAGATAATGTTATTGACAAAATATGCAGAAGCGGTACAATATATAAGATAGACAAAATATCTGATTATATTATGAGGAAAGAGGTATACACTAATGAAAAAACGTTTCATGAAAGTATGTGCCATGGCATTAGCTGTGGGATTGTTCTGGACTTCTGTGGATTACACTGTTCTAGCATCAGAAGCTAGCGATGTTTCTAACGTGGAAGCAGGAATTGCTACCGTATCAGAAAACGGCACAGGTAGTAGTGCTATAAAGTTAGCTACTCCAACCAATATCAAGTGGGTAGGCTGGAATGCAACTTGGGATGCATTGGAGAATTTTGATGGTAAATATAGTGTATTTATATGTAAAGATGGTTCTTACATAACCAAATTTCAGACAAGTGAAAATAGAGCTGATGTTCTCACTGCATTAAGTGAGCAGGGAATCGCAATGGAAGATGGTGCATTGTATAGCTTTGATGTATGGGCATCTTGTGAAGGATATACTACCAGTGATCATTCTGCGATGAGTCTTGCACAGGAGTGGACTGCAATAAATCCATATCCAGCACCAATTGTCTCTATGGTTGAAGGAGATCCTATGTTATCTTATAGATTTTCTATTCCTGAGAATGGTGTTTCTGGAAAATATGCGAAAACATTATGGTTCAATGGTAAAAGGATAGAGAATCAGGGATGGATTGATACTGCTGGTAAAACATATACTGCTAATATGGCTCAGCACTTTAACGAGAGTGGAACATATACATTTATGTTTGGATATTCGGAAGAGGATGTATTGGTTACTTGGGCAGAATTGAATGTAGACTATACCAGACCTGCAGCCGAGATTAAAGCAGAGGTTCCTACATGGAGTACTGAGAAAGAAGGAACATTATTGTTGACTGTTCCTGAAAATTGTGCTGGACACCTTATTAGAGTATATTATGTGGATGAGTACAATGGTTATAATAAGCAAGTGAAGTTTGATGTAAACACCAAGTATGAAGATTCATATTTTGATTACAAAGCAGGTGATGTGATTGAAATGGATTTTTCTGATTATATGACTCAGGCTGGAAAGTATTATGTGGAAATGCATTATGTAAGTAACAACTTGCTGACTATTGCAAACAGTCCTACATATACAACAGAGATTTACAATACAGGTGTCGTAACCGAAGAAGTGTCTGGACTTATCGGAGAGGTAGTAGAACAGAGTAAGACAGATGCGAAAGGCGCTGTACAGGCTTTAGTAAATCAGACTGATGTAACTGATTTACGTGTGTCTATGCAGACTAGTAAAGATGTATTCGACCAGATTATGGCATTAGAGGAGAACTATAAGGCACAGATGAATGTAAGCGTAGGTACTCCTACCGTATCTGCTGATGCTAAGAAAGTATTACCAAGTGACTTATTAGGCAAGATTGGTGTTAAGGGTGCAGCACTTAACATGAGTCAAGCAGATTCAAATGTAGCATTGGATGTTGCTGTTCCTACCAACAAGATTCCAGTAGATACCAATACCTATAAAGATAGCGTACAGCTTGATATTAAGCTTGTAGGTAATGGTGTTGCAATGCATGGACTATTAAAAGTACCTGTACAGATTACCATTCCTGTTCCAAGTGGAATGGATGTGAATCATCTTACCATTCTTCACTATTACGCAGATGGTAGTGGTTCAGAAGTAATCGATACCGATGCTTTTGTAAAAAATAGTGATGGAACTATTTCATTCATGGTAGACAGATTCAGTACTTTCGTTATTGCAGAAAAAGCTAGTGCAGATAATACTACTGATAACGACGATGACGATGACAATGACGATAATGATGTAGCAGATACCGCTGCTCCAGTAAAGGACAACGTTCCGAAGACTGGTGATAGTCTTCCTATCGCACTTCCAATGACTGTGACAGTAGCTTTTGCAGTAGCAGCTATTGCACTTAGAAAAAAGGAAATGTAATAAAGTAATTGTTTTGGATAGAACAAAACGATAAAATAAACAGTGTCAGGGGTAACCTTGGCACTGTTTTGGTAATAGGAAAGTACGGTAGAGTTCGTAGAGAAAAGATACAGAGAAGGGTGTCCGATTATGAAAAAATGGGATATAATTCGTGAAGGATTTTTGAAAAATAAGTCGGCATATATTTGTGCCATAGTGGCAGTAATAGGAGTCATTATAGTAGGAATTATGGTTGCTGATTATTTGAAAAGCACAAAGGAATCAGAAGCAAAAATGAATGAACTGCGAGTAGAAGCAGAGACGGTAACAAGCGAAGCTAAAGAGAATGCAACGGAAACAATGCTGGCAACAGAACCAGCAGAAAAGGGCAACCCTTATGCTGACCTTTTTTTACAGAATGAAGATATGGCGGCTTGGATAAGCGTGGCAGATACTAAGATTGATTATCCTGTTATGCAGACTATAGAGAATGAGACTTACTATATTGATAAAGACTTCTATGGTAACTACGACAAGGCTGGTTGCTTACTTTTAGATACAGATAGTTCCCTAACACAGGAAGGAACCACCAATTTAATCATCCATGGACATAACATGAAAGCGGGAACCATGTTTGGAGAATTGGAGAAGTATCAGGATGCTGATTATGGCGCAGAACATAAATGCATAGTTCTTTATACAGAACAGGAAAAACGCGAATATGAAGTAATTTCAGCATTTTATAGTCAAGTCTATTATGTGACCGACCAGGTTTTTAAATACTACAATTTCTTTGAGGCTGATACAGAGGCAGAATTCAATGATTTCTATGATAACATCAAAAAGATGTCGCTGTATGATACGGGAGTGACGGCAGAGTTGGGAGATAATTTTATCACATTATCCACTTGCTCTTACCATGTGGAAGATGGAAGATTCGTTGTAGTTGCGAAGGAAGTTGGACGAGAAGTTTTTGAAAATGCTGAGTAAAGGAAATTGGATTTCTATCTAGTATTTGTAAATGTGGTTATGCTATAATCCTTTCATAGAATTCCTCTGTAGAACGGAGGAAACATGAGCAAAAAAAGAACTTTACAGGAACTCACCATCAAAGACAACTTTATGTTCGGTGCAGTAATGAGTGATGAAAATAATTGTCGGAGGCTTTTAGAACTGATTCTTCAATTTCCAATTGAGCGGGTGGTAGTCAGTAAAGAGAAAAGCATGATATATCATCCAGAGTATAAAGGTGTTCGATTGGATGTCTATGCGCAGGATGAGAATAACACTCATTATGATGTGGAAATGCAAGCGGTATCTAAGAAGTCATTGGGGAAAAGAGCCAGATATTATCATAGTCAGCTAGATATGGATGTGCTAATCAGTGGAGAGGCATATGAAAACCTTCCTGCTACATATGTTATTTTTATCTGTGACTTTGATCCATTTGGAGAAACCAAGTACTGCTATACATTTGCTAACCAGTGTATAGAGAATCTTTCTTTGAATCAGGGAGATGAGAGTAAGAGTATTTTTCTTAGCACCAAGGGGAAAAATAAAGAAGCAGTACCAGAGGCTATGGTAAAGTTCCTACAATATGTGGAAGCAGATTTAAATGAAAGTACGAGAGACTTTCAAGATGATTTTGTAGAGAGTATTCAAAAATCTGTGCAACATATTAAGCAAAGCAGAGAAATGGAGGGACATTTTATGTTTTGGGAGCAGATTATTAGAGACGAGAAAGAAGATGCTAGAGCGGAAGGGCTAGCGGAAGGAAGAGCAGAAGGAAAACTGGAAGGAAAAGCAGAAGCTGTTCTGGAACTTTTAGAAGATTTGGGCTCTATCCCAGAGGAAGTAAGAGTGCGTATTTTATCAGAAACTGATTTGGGAAATTTACGTGTATGGAACAAGTTAGCAGCAAAGTCAGATTCTATAGAGCAATTTCTTCAGAGGATGTAATTCATATAATATTCAAACAAAAATCTAATAGGGGCATATGTATTCTGACATATGCCCATCACTATTAATCTAGCCGATTCAGGCAATATTTCAAACAAAGAAATGCAGAGGAATTCTATAAAACAATAAGTTGCAACATTTGGCACATAATTAATATCTTTTGGCACGAGTGGAGTGAAGAAGCACGATATAATGTAATTGCTAGAAGAGAAATTAAGTGCTGTTTTGAATCGTTATGACGCAGAAGCATGTGCAGATAAATAGAAATTCAGAGAAGGCGGAGGGTATATTATGACGCGCAAAGAAGCAAGACAAAGAGCAGAAGAACTGGTAGCACAGATGACGGTAGAGGAAGCAGCATCTCAGCTTCGATACGATGCACCAGCGATTCCAAGATTGGGGATTCCAGAATATAACTGGTGGAATGAGAGCTTACATGGTGTAGCAAGAGCTGGAATGGCTACTTGCTTTCCACAGGCAATTGCTATGGCAGCAACTTTTGATGAAGAATTAGTAAAAAAGATTGGACAATGTAATGCTAAGGAAGCGAGAGCAAAATACAATGCTTATTCTGCCCACGGTGACCGTTCGCGTTACAAAGGCGTAACTATGTGGGCGCCTAATATCAATATTTTCCGTGATCCAAGATGGGGAAGAGGTCAGGAGACTTTCGGAGAGGATCCTGTGCTTACTTCTAAACTGGGAAGTGCTATGGTAAAAGGACTTCAGACCAAGCAGGATGGTTATTTGACCACAGCAGCATGTGCCAAGCATTTTGCAGTGCATTCTGGTCCAGAGGCGTTGCGTCATGAGTTTAACGCTGAGGCTACAGAAAAGGATTTGTGGGAGACTTATTTGCCAGCCTTTGAGGCTTGCGTAAAGGAAGCACAGGTAGAGGCGGTTATGGGAGCCTACAATCGTACCAACGGAGACCCATGTTGTGCTCACCCAAGATTTATGGGAGATATTCTGAGGGAAAAATGGGGCTTTCAGGGGCATTATGTGTCTGACTGTTGGGCAATTCGTGATTTCCATGAGAAACATCATATTACCGCAGAACCAGAAGATTCTGTGACGTTGGCTTTGAAAAATGGCTGTGATTTGAATTGTGGCTGTACCTATCAGAGAATCTTAAATGCTTATGAGCAGGAGAAGATTACCGAAGATGATATTAAAAAGTGTGCAGTGCGTATTTTTACTACTCGTTTCATGTGTGGCTTGTTTGATAAGTCGAAGTTAGATGATATTCCGTATAACGTAATTGCTTGCAAAAAGCATTTACAGTTGGCATATGAAACTGCAGTAGAAAGCTGCGTATTATTGAAGAACGATGGTATTCTACCTTTGGCAACAAAGGGTGAGAAAAAATATAAAAGAATTGTGGTAATGGGACCTAATGCGGACAGTCGTACAGCATTACTGGGTAATTATTTTGGAACGCCACCGCGTGCCATTACATTGTTAGAAGGTATCCAATGCATGGGCGAAAAGTATGGTATGGATGTCACCTATGTGGAAGGAAGCACTTTGTACAAGGAACCACATCCAGATAGACCTCATGAGAGATACCGTATCAACGAAGCGGTAATGACTGCTGAGAATGCTGACCTTGCTATTCTTTGTGTGGGATTAGATTCTACCATTGAAGGGGAACAGGGGGACGCTGGTAATGATTATGCCAGTGGTGATAAGCCAGATTTATTGCTTCCAAGGGTACAGCGTGAAATGGTAGAACGTGTATTAGCAACAGGTACTCCAACCATTATTTTGAATGCTTCTGGTAGTGCCATTGATTTATCGGCTTATGAAGAACAGGCCAGAGCAATCATGCAGGTATGGTATCCAGGTGGAGAAGGTGGTAAAGCGGTAGCGGATATTTTATTTGGCAAAGCAGCACCCGCAGGCAAGCTTCCTGTTACCTTCTACTACAATACCAATACCATTCCAGAGATGACAGACTACCACATGACAGGCAGAACCTATCGTTATATGACAGAGACTCCATGGCATGGTTTCGGATATGGACTGACTTATGGGGAATATAGTTTAAAAAATGTAGGCATAGTGGCAGACAAAGTAATGGCTAAAAACGTTGCAAATAAAGCAATAGTAGAGGCTGTCAATAAAGTGTCATGTGGTGCAATAATAAACTACGAGCAAGCAGCAGTGGAAGGGGTAACGATAGAAGTTCTATGCACGAATGAAACTAACCGCAAACTCAGCGATGTACTTCAAGTCTATGTACATGTAGAAGGTTCAAACAATGAAGTCCCTAACTACAAGTTAGCTACTTTCAAACGTATCCGTACTAAAGCAGGTGAGGAGCAGAAGATACAGCTTCACATTCCAGCGAGAAGCTTTACTACAGTGAATGATGCAGGTGAGAGAATTGCAGATGGTAAAGGTGCGACTATTTATGTAGGATTCTCACAACCTAACGAAAAAGACGTTCAGAATGTGAAAAAGTTTATTATATAGGAAGATTATATTTTCAGAATAAAAATATGGTCCTCACATGGATTCGCCGCAATAAGGTTAGCCATAAGAGCTAACGTAGGGCGTATCTAGGTGGGGACCTTTTTACATTTTAACGCATGGTATCAACTAATTCTCTTAATAACTTGATTTGTGTAGAACTAAGTCCTTCTAACGAAAGATAAGAAACGGAGTCTGTAGTGTTGTTTCGGCAGAGTAAGTAATCGGTAGTAGTATGATAGATGTCTGCCAACTGGACTAATTTCGCAGGGCTAGGTGTCCTTTCATTGCGTTCATAGGAACTAATTAAAGATGGTGCCACCTGTAATTGGCGAGCAATCTCGTGCTGTGAAAACTGATATTTTTCTCTTAAATTTCGTAATCTTTCCCCTGTGTTCATTTTAAGTTTACACCTCCAATAACTTAAAGTGTATAGACAAAGAAAGCACTTTGGGTTTATAATTATATACACTAAAAGTGAATATAAACGTGGAGGAATACATATGAGTTCAAAAAATTACGATATCATTCAAGTTAACAGAGAAATACAAGAAGAGGAATTGGTTAAGGTGATTAGTAACTTCTTAACCACAAGATATAGTGGACATTGGATACCCGTGTCAAACAATGGAAATGCGTATACTATTTCAGTTCGGAAACCTAATAAAAAGGGTACAAATAGTACATTAATTGTCACTGTTGAATTAATATTTAGAGAAGGAAGTTGCGCTGTAAGAGTACTCCCTAATAAAGACACAATAGGGGGCTGGGTAGTAATAACTATTGTGGGATTTTTCTTTGCTTTAATAGGTTGCTTATTTGGTTTGATTGGTGGCTTGGAATATTATTTCCATCATTATAAAGGCACCAAAAAAGAATTAATTGAACTTATTAAAACATATGTAGGTTAGCCTTATGGAAGATAGAAATACAAAAGAAAGTGAATTGCTAGAGGATGAAATATTTAAATTTGAATATGAGAGACAGCAATTTTATCAAAAAAAGGCGAACTATCAGTCAAGATGCAATGATTTGAATAAGCAACTTGCGCAAGCAAAGAAGGCTCTAAAGAAGTGCAAAAAGAGCAAGATGCGTGCACGAATGGTATGTGTGATGCTCTGCATCGTTATCCTAGTTGCGTCTGCTTGTGGAATGTCATCCATATGGTTTTCAGAAAAACTAGCAGATGAAGGTAAGCAATTTGCGCTGGAAAATAAGTATAAAGAGGCAAGAGGCGAGGTATATGCTCCAGTACAAGCCTTACAACAGCAAGTAAGATTGCTAGAAAAAGAGCAATTAGGAATTGGCGAGATTTTGTCAGTAGAATCTACCATACTAAATAACAGCAATAAAGAAGAATTAAATCGTTATGTTGCATCTTTGAAGCGTCACGCTACTCAAACAGTAGAGCTAAAGAGACAGGGAGCCATGCAGTATTATCAGATGGCACGCATAGTTGATGTGGGAGAATACACTATTACCGATTCTGGTAATTCCGTGATTTTCCCCGGCGCCATTATTCAGGGAGACTCTCTTTTTATGGGAACCGCAGATTACACCTTGATTGCAGCAGAACGTACGCCCATTCATTTGGTTAGTAACCAACAAAATGGAACATCAATAGAAGTGAAGAACGTAAGCTATGGAACGATTACAGATGCATTGAAGAATTACCAAGCCATAAGTGACCAGGGACAAGCCAAAGAATGGACTTATTATTTGCAATCTATAGAGAGTGAGGAACAATTGGAACTTTCTCTGGGAATTAAGGCGGCAGATGTAGGTTTAGATTTTAGCCATAGCAATACAGAGAAGAACGCAACCGTTGCAGTGGTTTATAAACAGACTTATTATAGTGTGAATGCGGAACCATTAAACAGTGCTGCTGATTATTTTGAAAATGGAACGGATTTCTCAAAATGGGGAATCTATGAGCCTGCATATGTAGCATCTGTTGATTATGGCAGAATGATGGTAGTGTTTGTAACTGCTAATATGGATATTTCTGAGCTGAAAGCAGGATTAGAGGCATCCATTAAAGGGGTAGATATAGGAGCGGCATTATCCAATATTAAGCAGAATAATCAGTTAGATGTTGAGGTAATACAACTGGGTGGTAAAGCTAACAACATCAATGAGATTATGGATAGCGAAGCCGGAACAGATGGGCTTGTAGATAAATGGAACCAATTCTTGCATGGAACAGAAGACAGCAAAAGTTTGACCCAACGCATTAATGATTGTCTAGATATGAATGGTGAATTGGTAAATCCGATTCCATTATCATATAGTCTCAAATATTTGTCAGACAATGCAGTGGTACCTGCCATGATGATTGAAGCAGAAAATCTAATTCCAGTTGAGGATGCTAAAACTGTGAAAATAAGTTTGATAGGAACTGGTTCTAAGGTTGTACCGGGAGTGTTGCAACTAGATGTTCCTGATACCGCAGGAATGATTGTGTCAGAGAATACGATTGTAATATCCAAAGATGGAGCGACAAATGGAGAAATTGTGATTCTGTGGGATAGTACTTGTGAGAGTCCGATTACAGGCAACTTTAACGGAATGCCATTAACATTGGACTTACAAAATTTGGCTACAGATAGCATGGAGACAGACATACCAGTGGAACTTGTCACAGAAGAATCTCTATGGAATGGCACTTGCAATACTTATGCAAACATTCATATTTCAAACGCAGTGAGTGAGATGCAGTAAGGAGGGCAAGATGGGATTATTTAAAAAGAAAAAGGAAGAAATTATTGTAGATAGCGGAATACAAAATAGCGAAAATCAAGAAACACTTTTAGCACAGAAAATTCAAGAAAAACGTAGACAATTAGAAAAAGATAAATTTCTACTGGAAGAGGAACGCAAACAGTTAGATGCGGATGATCGTGTAAAGCTAGTTGAGCGAGAACTAGAAAAAATACACATACAAACAGAAGCGGTAAAACAGGAGAATAAAAAGCGTTGGCGCAAAATTTGGATTGTATGTAGTGTATTTTTGGCGTTAGGCATTGTTGGTAATTTATTTATACTAACTAAGTTGAATAGTGATAGTATTAAGCAACTACAAGTACAAGAACAAGAATTACAAAAACAACTAGAAGAATATACTATAGACTGTCAGCAGCAAGAAATACTGCTTCGGGAACAGTTGGATAAAATGCAATAGAAAATCATAGAACCCTTAATTTTCGTAGTAAACTACAGAGAATTAAGGGTTCTATTGTGTTTACACTTATTAAATAAAATGCTATAATTATCTATTGTACCTATGATAGAAATAGAAAGGCAATTGTTATGATAAATGAAAATGTAGGAATTGTACTAGAGGGGGGCGCAATGCGAAGCATTTTTTCCGCAGGCGTAATTGATTTCTTATTAGAAAAAAATATTAAAATCCCGAATGTACTAGCAATTTCGGCAGGTGCCTACGCTGGAATGAACTATGTTTCAGAGCAAAAGGGTCGTGTAATGGATGCAGTTGTCAATCCATTAAAGGAATATAAATATTTAGGGTTTGGAACATTTCTGAAAAAAGGAACTTTCTTTGATATGGACTATTTATTTGAAGAAGTACCTCAGAAGAAATCACACTTTGATTTTGAAAAGTTCCAGAATTTCAGGGGCAGATTTATTACTAGCACAGTGGATTGTAACACTGGTGAGACAGTTTATTTTGAGAAATTTAAAGATGAGAAAGAGTTCTTTAAAATCTGTAAGGCTGCGAATTCATTGCCATTAATTGCAAAGATTTCTTATATAAATGGCAGACCAATGCTAGATGGAGGAGTCTCTGAGCCAGTTCCTATTGAAAAAGCATTAAAAGAAGGCTGGGAAAAAATCGTAGTTGTATTAACCAGAGAGGATACCTACCGTAAAAAGGAAGGCGTGGACATGCAGCTTCGTCTATGCCGTATGATTTATCGCAAATATCCTAAGTTATTGGAATTGGGTAATGTTCGTGGTAAAAAATACAACGAATCTGTACAAAAAGTATTAGAGTTAGAGAAGCAGGGAAGGGCTTTCGTGATTCGCCCAACAGTACTAAAGCTTTCTAACAATGAAAGCCGCGTGGATAAGCTTGTAGAGGCTTACCAACACGGCTATGAGACCATTGCGGCTAGATATCAGGAACTTATGGAGTTCCTAGGTTACTAACAACACAAAAGATGAAAAGCACTCAATTAGAATGCTAGATTTAAGAAGGCTACTATTCAGTAGCCATTCTTTTTATATTTTGGAATGCATTTCGTACTGGTGGCAAAGCCAATAAAATGAGGGTTAGAATTGCTTCTGGTAAAATGTAGCTTAAGTTATAGACGGTGGAAGCCCAGATTGCAGCTACATTTCCTTCCAAGGTATCTACATAGGCGGTGTAGAAGATGAGACCAGATACCATATGCATTGCAAATCGTCCTGTTACACCTACTATGTAACCAATCATCAGTCCATGCTTTTTCTGATAGAAGAAGCCTGATAAGCCCAATGCACCAAAAGCCAAAGGGTAATCCAAGAGAACCTGTGCAGGATGAACTACATAGGGACCAGTGATGAATTGTAGGATACCGTAAGCAAAAGCAGCGATGAGACCCGTTGTAGGTCCATACCAATAGCCCACTAAACATACGATTAACATACTAAAAAGGGTAACGGAGCCGCCGTTAGGTAAGCTTGGTAACTTAATAACAGTGGCGATGACAGTTGCAAGGGCAATTGCCATTGCAGAGAAAACGATTTGTTTGGTTTTAGACATAAAAAATCCTCCTTTGAATATGCAAGGAGGGACAACATCGTGTCATATGTGATAGAAATGGATAGACAGATGTCCATCCACAATCTACAATGAAAACAAGACTTGGCGCCATTACATGTGCCTTGTACTCATTCACAAAGACTAGTGCTTCCTTACGCCGGTATTATCCGGTTCAAGTAGTGAGGGTTAGAATCCAAAGGATTCAATCTCAGCGATGTGCTCCCCTAGCGGTTATTTATTTCAAGGGATACTATAAACGGACTTGAATGATAAGTCAAGGGAAATTTATAATAAAGAACAAGTGGAATCTTTATAGGGACTAGAGATTGTAATATAGCGAACGACACAAATCCATTAGGAGACAATATATGCAGACAAAAAACCTAACCATGGGCATCTTGGCTCATGTTGACGCAGGAAAAACTACATTATCGGAAAGTATTTTGTATACATGTGGAACCATTCGTAATCTAGGACGAGTGGATCACAAAGACGCCTTTCTAGACAATTTTGCCCTAGAGAGAGCTAGAGGAATTACTATCTTTTCTAAGCAGGCACGCGTTACTCTTGAGGATGTGGATATGACACTGCTAGATACCCCTGGGCATGTGGATTTCTCTGCGGAGATGGAGCGAACCTTGCAAGTGCTGGACTATGCCATTCTGGTTATCAGTGGTGCAGATGGCGTGCAGGGACATGTGCAAACCTTGTGGAAGTTATTAAAACGCTATGAGATTCCTACTTTTTTGTTTGTGAATAAGATGGATCAGGAAGGAACTGATGCAGAAGCACTTTTAGCGGAATTGCAGTCTAGATTAGACGAAAAGTGTATTTGCTTTGGTGAGATGGAAGGCACGGAGGAATTCTACGATGAACTTGCTATGTGTGGCGAGGAATTGATGGAGGAATATTTAGAACATGGGGCTATCCAGCAAGATACAATTGCTTATGCTATAGCCACTCGTCAGGTGTTTCCTTGCTATTTTGGTTCGGCACTTAAGATTCAAGGTGTGGAAGAATTATTGACAGGCATTCAGAAGTATAGCCTTTTTCCAGAATATCCGACGGAATTCGGTGCTAGAGTGTATAAGATTACTAGAGATGCGCAGGGGAATCGTCTCACACATTTGAAGATTACAGGTGGGAATCTTCGTGTAAAGCAAGTGGTAAGCAATCAGTCAAGTGCCAGTCCAGACAATGCATGGGAAGAAAAGGTAGACCAGATTCGCATCTATAATGGTGCTAATTACCAGACGGTGGATGAGGTAACTGCTGGTGGAATCTGTACGGTTACTGGTCTAACCAAGACTTTTGTGGGAGAAGGTCTTGGTTGTGAAGATGAGAATGCTTTACCGATGTTGGAGCCTGTTCTGACTTATCAAATATTACTTCCAGAGGGAAGTGATTCCATTAAAGTATTGGGACAGCTTCGCCAGATAGAGGAAGAGGAACCTCAGCTTCATATTGTGTGGAAGGAGTCATTAAGAGAGATTCACGCACAGGTAATGGGTGAAGTACAGATAGAGATTTTGAAAGCTACCATTGCAGAACGCTTTGATTTGGAAGTAGAATTCGGTTCTGGAAGCATTGTATACAAAGAGACAATCGCAGAGGTGAATGAGGGTATTGGACACTTTGAGCCTTTGAGACATTATGCGGAAGTGCATCTCTTGTTAGAGCCGGGAGAGCGCGGCAGTGGAATGCAGTTTGCAACTGCTTGTAGTGAGGATGTGCTGGACCGTAATTGGCAGAGACTGATAATGACTCACTTAGAGGAAAAAGCTCATGTAGGAGTACTAACTGGCTCAGAGATTACGGATATGCGCATTACTTTGATTGCTGGAAAAGCCCATTTGAAACATACAGAAGGTGGGGATTTCAGACAGTCTACTTATCGTGCCATTCGCCAAGGTTTGCGTAAAAGTAAGAATATATTGTTAGAGCCAGTGTTTGCTTTTCAGTTAGAAGTGCCTACTCAGATGCTTGGTAGAGCTATGTCTGATATACAGCGTATGTATGGCAAGTTTGAGACGCCAATTACGGAAGGTGAAGTGAGCATCCTTACAGGAACGGCTCCAGTTGCTACCATGCAAGATTATCAACGTGAGGTGAATGCCTATACCAGAGGACATGGACGTTTATCTTGTACCTTAAAAGGCTATGAGCCATGTCATAATGCAGAAGAAGTAATCGAAAAAATAGGCTACGACGCAGATGGAGATTTGGAGAATCCAACTGGGTCTGTTTTCTGTGCGCACGGAGCAGGCTTTGTGGTGAATTGGGATGAAGTGGATTCCTATGCACATGTGGAGAGTGGCTTTGATAAGGAAGCTTTTTATCGAAAACTGCCGGTGGGAGAGAATGGCGCAGAAGACATTGATTCTGATGACGTGAATAAGCAGGGAGCTCAGATGGCGACCTCTGCGCAGGCTGCAAGATTAGCTGCTAGACGTGAAAGCAACAATTATATCAGCCAGGAGGAGATAGACAATATTTTCAATCAGACCTATGGCAGCAAACAGAAGGAAGACAATAATCGCTATCGTCTCTATCGTAGACGTCAGGAGAATCTGAAAAAGAATTATACCTCTGCTACGGAGGGCGGAAAAGAGTACGTATATAAACCGAAAGAACCACAAAAAGAGTATTTGCTAGTGGATGGCTACAATATTATTTTTGCATGGGAAGATTTGCGAGAATTGGCAGCAGTGAATATTGACAGTGCACGTGACAAATTAATGGACGAATTGTGTAATTATCAAGGGTACTTAGGGAATACACTAATCTTGGTATTTGATGCATATAAAGTAAAAGGCAACCCCGGCTCCGTTATGAAGTACCACAATATCTATGTGGTCTACACAAAGGAGGCCGAGACTGCCGATCAATACATTGAAAAAACAGTACATGAAATTGGTAAAAAATATTCTGTAACCGTTGCCACTTCCGATGCTTTGGAACAGATGATTATCTGGGGAAGTGGTGCCACACGTCTCTCAGCAAGAGGGCTACGAGAGGCTATGGAACAGGTAAAATCTAATTCAACTTGGACTTTTTAAGGGCTGTTTTGTTTTCATACATACGCTGATCCGCAGTATGTTGAACAACCTGAATCTTCTCCTTGGTTGCATGATTGCAATGGGCAAAGCCTACGGCAATTTCTACCTGGAAAGGATACTCTCCAGAAGCATTGCATGCTTCTAACTTTTGATAGAAGTCATCCAGTGCACGAGTATACAGTGTATTGGTGTCTGTACCGACGAAAAGAACACAGAATTCGTCACCACCGATGCGGTAGATTTTACCATATTTTCCGAAACTACTACGCATAACGTTGGCTGCAGCAATAATGAGCTCATCGCCAGATTCGTGACCGAGACTATCGTTAATTTGTTTTAGATTGTTGATATCCAGGAAGGCGATTCCTAGCTGTACCAAATCCATGGTAGTGTATTTCTCTAATTGTTCCAAATAAGCAGTACGATTGTTTAAGTTGGTCAAACCATCGGTATATGCTAATTTGCTTACAATCTCAAGGCGCATACCCTGCTTGATTAAGTGAACTACAGATAAAAGGTTGCTGACACCAAGACATACGATTAGACCAAGGATACCGATGCGGACGATACGAGCTCTGTCGATAATGTCGTATTGCATATAGCGAATAAATTCCAAAATCAGAGTCATGGCGAGTATCACAATTCCAGCCAGTTCCAATCGGTGCTCTAAGCTTTTTCGCTGACGTTTCTTTAACTGAGTGTGTTCGCTGAGAATGCAGATTACCAGGGCTGCGGTTACTATTACCAGGTATACGGATGCAAAAAGTGTCTCATGAAAATCATATAGATTCAAACAATGCAATACGATACTTATGGCTAAGTGACATAAATTCATATAACAGGTAATACGTATGAATGGATTACGGAATGCGCGATAGCTGGCATCCAAATACAAAAATAGGGGAATTACTGTTAAAGCCAGTGCGGTATTACCAATGGTTTGTATAATTTGTACATCGTTATTAAAAAGTTGCCAAATATTGGTCTCTATAAAGCACCAAACACCTGAAGTGATGGCTGCGAGGCCTAAAAATGCCAATCGATGGGTTTTGTGCTGGCGGTGTGCTGTTAATGGATAATCAAGTAACAGCAAAATAAATCCAACAAACAGAATAAGAATGCTGATTAATAGAGCTGGTAACTTACTTCTGACAATATGTAATAAAATATTGGCAGCATCACCTAGATAAAAATTGTCTACGATGGCGCGATTATTATATGCAGTAGTAATCTGCATTTCAAGCACCTGCGGAGTGTCAGAAGGCTCTAGGGCCACAACATTCCATCTGGTTCCAGGAGACTTGTTATATAGTGCATGCTCCAACATGTCTGTCTCATATAAGACATTCCCATTCATCAATATTTTAGTTGAAACATTCTTGCTGCGGTAGATAAAGGAAACGTTGTCTGAAATAGACTCAGGATGATAGAAGATAGATACAGTGTGAGTATTTGGGTCAACCAGGCTTTCAATTTCTTGAAAATCAATGGCATTACCAGCAACATCCGTCCATTGAATATCGAGTAAGGTATAGCTGCCAAGGCCATAGTCTACAACCTGATCGCCTCGTCCGATGCGTATACTAACGACAATTCCTAAGATGCACAAAAACAGTGCAAAATAAACATATAAAATAATACTTTTCTTTTTCATTAAGCATAACCCCTTGTAAAACCTTTGTTGACGGGTTGTCCATGGTCAAGCATAGCACACTTTTTTTTTAAAAGCTATAAAAAAATAGGAAAAAAGTACTATGTTCTTATAGAAATACATAGGGCATGCATAAATATACATATATAGATTAAGGGAAGTGTAGATAGAAGGTGCGCGACCTACACTTATTGCGAAACCAGCATATCTATGGTACAATACAGGGATGTCTAGAATGAAATAAATCAATGCACGTTAGGTGCGGATAGGAGTGAATATGTTACATTTATATTTGCCTGATAGTATGGATGCAATGCTTGCTTTTGTGGGTATTTTATTCGCATTTGTGGCGACTGTACTAGCAACTGCTAAATTAAGCAAATATTTACCAAAGGATGCAGGAAGAGACTTTGCACATGATGGTAAGCTTTCGGCAGGTAAGCCTCGAGGAGCAGGAATTATCTTTATTCTGGCATTCGTATTGGCGGCTATCGTTTTTGCACCAATGAATGCAGAAGTTGTGATTTATTTGATTTTAATTGTGATTTCTATGATGACAGGTTATTTAGATGACGCGTCTAAGAACCCATGGGGAGAATATAAAAAAGGCTTTTTGGACTTGTGTGTGGCAGGTATGGTAGCATTTACCTACTTAAAATACAACACAAGCGTAGTGGAATTGGCACTATTTGATGTGACCATTACTTTGCATCCGATTGTCTTTGCAATTTTAACGGTAATCTTGGTATGGGCGTCAGTGAATGTAACTAACTGCTCAGATGGTGTAGATGGTTTGTCGGGAACACTTACCATTATTACGATTATGACAATCTATATTATTGATAGAATTAAAGGGATTCCAGAGGATTTCTCTTTCTTGATTCTCCTATTTGCAGTTTGTATTTTGGGATATCTGTGGTACAACGCCACTCCTAGTAAGCTGATGATGGGAGATGCAGGTTCCAGAGCTATGGGACTTTTCATTAGTATTGCAATCTTGAAGACTGGAAGCCCATTCTTGTATATTCCAGTAGCAATTGTGTTGATTTTAGATGGCGGACTTGGCCTTGTGAAGGTAGCATTGCTCCGCTTCTTGAAGATTCATATTTTGAAGAATGTGCGTACTCCATTGCACGATCATGTGCGTAAAGTATGGGATTGGTCCAACACACAGACAGTATACCGTTTTGCCATTATTCAGATTATCGTATCGGTTGCTGTTGTGTATGGTATGGGATTATAAAAAGTACATGACGTTTGATGCGGTATGGACTTTGAGTAGGTATGGTAAATGATATGGAGGTAAAAAATGTTCGATGAATTAACTCCAACAGACATCAAGAAGATGGAAGAGGAGATTGAATATCGTAAATTAGTAGTGCGTCCGAAAGCATTGGAGGATGTGAAGGAAGCAAGAGCCCATGGTGATCTAAGCGAGAACTTCGAGTATTATGCGGCAAAGAAGGTAAAGAATCAGAATGAAAGCCGTATTCGTTATTTAGAGAGAATGATTCGTACTGCAAAAGTTATTTCGGAGCAATCCGCAGAGGATGAAGTAGGAATTAACAATACTGTTACGGTAGAATTTGTAGATGATGGAACCACAGAAGTGTATCGTATTGTAACAACTGTACGAGGTAATTCATTGGAGGGACTTATTAGTAATGAGTCACCATTAGGTAAAGCACTCCTTGGAAAAAAAGAAGGGGAGATTGCCCATGTAGAGGTGAATGCTAATGTGGGGTACGATGTAAAAATCGTTAAGATTGAGAATACCGTGGATGACGGAAGTGACAAGCTGAGAAGTTTCTAGAAGATGGCTTGGTGTATGAGAACAAGAAGATAAGAAGTGTTAGTTAGGAGAATGGAATGAAGCAGTATTTACTATTTGATTTAGATGGTACGTTAACAGACCCTAAGCTTGGAATTACTACCTGTGTGCAGTATGCATTAAAGGATCAAGGGATTGACGAGCCTGATTTGGATAAATTAGAGCCATTTATTGGACCACCTTTATGGGATAGTTTTAAAGAATTCTATGGGATGAATGATGAACAGGCGCAGGCAGCTGTTGAAAAATATCGTGAGCGTTTTCAGGATGTAGGTCTTTTTGAAAATGAACTCTATGATGGTATTGCGGACATGCTTCGTACTTTGCAGTCTAAGGGAATGTACTTGGCTGTAGCATCTAGCAAACCAACTGTTTTCGTGGAACGTATTTTGGAACATTTTGATATTGCCAAGTACTTCAAAGTAGTGGTAGGAAGCGAATTAGATGGTACCAGAGTGGAGAAGTCTGAGGTAGTAGAAGAAGCTTTACGCCAGCTTTTTGGTGACAAGCCTGTGGAATACGATAAGGTGTATATGATTGGTGACCGCAGGTTTGATGTAGAAGGTGCCAAGGCATTACAGATTGAAAGTGTAGGCGTAACCTATGGTTATGGTGGCATGGAAGAATTGAAGGAAGCCAAGGCAGATTATATTGTGCGTTCGGTGGAAGAATTGAAGGAATTTTTACTACGTGAGACAGTGGAACAGACCAAGCCAAAGATTACTTCTTTCAACTTTATCTGGGCTATGTTATTCCCATTTTTAATGTTTATGTTTGTTCGTAGCTTGGTGCAGAATGCATTGAGTCTATGGGCTGTTGAACAGGGGCCAACCCTTACAGGAGCTTTGGCTGATTTCTTGTTGATTTTTGATGAGACAGGCACACTGATTGGTCTTACTGGAAATGCAACAACTATTATGAATGGGCTATCTTTCATTGGTGGTGCGATTGCAATCTGGGGAACTGCCAAATATGTGATTGGCAAGACCGCAGAGGATATGCGTCTGACTCACTTAAAGAGAGAGAGTAGTAAGAATTATTTCTTGATTTTTGTGTGTACAGTGGCATTTGTGTTGGGCTTGAATTTATTATTTGAATTGTTACAGTTCACCAATAAGTCCGATGCGTATCAGGCAGTAGTTGCAGATCAGTATTCGGCTAATTTTATAATTGGTTTAGTTTGCTATACATTGATTACCCCAGTGGCAGAGGAATTGCTGTTTAGAGGTATTATTCATAACTATTTAAGAAGAGCGGCGGCAATCAAGGTTGCAATCGTTATGTCTTCTGCATTGTTTAGTTTGTATCATATGAATGCGGTTCAGGGTGTGTATGGATTCTTAATGGGCTTATTGATGGCATATGCTTATGAGTATTTCGGAAGCTTTATGATGCCAGTATTGATTCATATGATTTCCAACTTATTAGCTTACTGCTTATCTTATACAGGTATTGCAGCAACTGCATTTGTAAGCTGGCCAGTATGTATCGTATGTTTAGCAATTGGTATCGTTGCGTACAATATGCTTAATAAGCAGAAGAATGTGTACTAAGAGTGTTGAAAAACAGATGGTATGTGGAATACTTTGCTGAGAATAGTAAGGTATGAATAGCCCGTACGGGAATGAGGATATAAATGAAATATTCTATCGTTGTGGTTTGTCTGAATCCTGGGGAAAAGTTAAACGAGACTTTGGACAGTATTCTGGGACAGACTTATTCGGATATTGAGATTATTGTAAAAGATGGTGGTAGTAGAGATGGCTCTATAGAGAGTATGCGTCAGGATGAGAGAATTCATCTCTATAATGAGAAGGATTCTAGCATTTATGATGCTATGAATCAGGCGGTGGCACATGCTACTGGAGATTTTGTACTGTTCATGAACTGTGGAGATTTCTTCTACGATAGGGAGGTCTTGAGTAAGGTAAATGAGCAGGTGGAGGCGACGATTAGTCGCGGTGTGGATGTGACCAATGCCGTTTTCTATGGTAGTACCTATGGTGAGAAGAATGATGTGGTGATTGAAGCGGCTCCTGCTATTACAGGATTTACTTGCTACCGCAACATTCCTTGTCATCAGGCATGCGTATACGCTACTAAGTTGTGTAAGAATAAGCCATATGAGCTTAGCTACAAGATTCGAGCAGACTATGACCATTTCCTATGGTGCTTCTATCAGGCAAAAGCAACGATGGTAAATTTGAACATGATTGTAGCTTCTTATGAAGGCGATGGTTTTTCAGAGAATAAAGCCAATCAAAAGCGTGATAAGGAAGAACATAAGGCAATCGTGGCAAGCTATATGTCTAAAGCCGAATTGCTGAAATATCGTATGATAATGTTGCTGACCTTGGCACCCCTTCGCAAGGCTATGGCGGAGAGTAAGGTGTTTGCGGGAGTTTATCATAAGATGAAGCAGATGTTGTATCGTAAGTAAATCGGTTGTTGGGCTGGAATTATTTGCGTGAGCTTAGCGTTGCAGAGTGCTATTGGGATTTGGGAATGAAAAGTTAAGATGGAATTAAGAAACTTGTACTATAAATATTAAGTTATGAATTGTAAAATACAGATTAATGTAGTTGATATAAGCATAGTTTTGCTGAAAAATAAAGAACTAGGACTATGTGTAATGGTAAAATAGAAGAACTATGGAGAATGACGTAATGAAGGAAAATGCAACCATATCATCTGGCAAAATAAATAATGGAAATAAAAAGCCACGTATGGCGAATCTGGAATTATTGCGTTGCATCGCTATGATGATGGTAGTGGTTCTTCATTATATGGGTAAGGGTAACTTACTTGGGGATTTGTCTGCAGAAAGCATGACTGCTACTGGAATTTTAGCTTGGGTGCTTGAGATGTTCTGCATCGTGGCTGTGAATGTGTACATGCTTTTGAGCGGATATTTTTTATGTACAACTTCATGGAAAATAAGCCGTTTGATTAAGTTATGGTTGCAGGTATGGACCTATTCCGTAGTCATTGGCTTGTTGGCAGTAGTGCTAGGAGCATACCCTATGGAACAGTTCTCATTGCATTATTTGTTTACTTTGTTCTTCCCAATTACCATGGGACATTATTGGTTCATGACAGCTTATGTGTTCTTATATATTTTGTTGCCACTTTTTGCAGGAGCAGTGCGCAAAATGACCAAGCAGCAGATGCAGGTGACTTTGGTTATGTTATTTATAGCATTCAGCATTTTGAAGTCTGTTTTACCTGTACGTCTAGAGATGGATGGTAAGGGATATGATTGCTTGTGGTATTTATGTATGTTCTTGGTGGCTGCATATATTCGCAGATTTGGAATGCCTATTCTAAATAAGAAGTGGAGATGTTTATTAGGGTATGTGCTCTGCTGTGGTTTGATTTTTGTAGGAACCTTTGGACTTCGTATGGTTTATTTAAAAACTGGTAGTCTGGAGCACATTATGAAGATTTGTATTGAGTATAATCATATCTTGCCAGCATTGGCAGCAGTATTGTTGTTTGGATTTTTCTTGCAGGTAAAGGTGTCTGGTAAGCTGGCTAGTTGGATTACCAAGATTGCACCATATACGTTAGGCGTGTATTTAATTCATGAAAATATCGGTGTGCGTAATGTATGGCAGCAGTGGATTGGTGCGGGAAGTATTAGTACTCCTGTGGGACTGTTGATTGGAACCGTATGCGCAGTTATTTGTGTGTTTACTATGGGTGTAATAATTGATGGCCTTCGTACCAAGTGTATGGATGGATTAGGATATCTGTTGGCTAAGTGTAGCCTGGGCAAGAAGTTAAATGAAAAGATTGGACAGATAGATAGACTATTTACGGAGTGCTAGACAGAAATCGTGTAGAATATGAAAAAAGTATTTAGGCTAAGAAGTCATTAGTGGATTTGATAAAAGTTTTGATAGAAGGTTCTAGTGAGAAAGTGATAGAGATTGTGAAATAACAGATTAGGAGAGTAACACAATGGAAATGGAATACAATGAGTATGCAACCTTTCATGTAACAGCACAGGATGGCTCGGACGTAGAAATGGCTGTAATGGATGAATTTGATTTTGAAGATAAACATTATGTAGTAGGTGCGGTTATCAAGGATGATGCAATCGTAGACGATGGACGTTATATCTATGAGAGCATTATTAAGGGTGAAGAATTTACGGTAGAGAAGATTAAGCGTGAATTTGACTATAACAGAATTGCGAAAGCTTACATGGAGATGGATGAGGAATAGGTAATATGACAGACACTCGTAATATTAAGAAATATGAATGGATATTTGGCATTATTATGCTTCTGTATCCCCTGCGTCATGTTCACTGGGGCATTGATTTATGGGATACAGGCTATAATTATGCCAATTTTCAATATATGGGCTTGGAGCACATGGATTCCATGTGGTTGTATTCTACCTATTTAGCGAATGCATTGGGACATCTTTTTACCAAGCTTCCTTTTGGGCAGACATTGATTGGGTTGAATGTGTATACAGAATTGTTGGTAAGCTTGTTGGCGATTATGGGGTATTGGTTCATGACCAGAAAGCTAGAGGTGAAGCCTTGGGTGGCATTTCTTGGCGAATGGGTTGCAATTAGCTTGTGCTGGTGTCCAACGGCACTTTTGTATAATTATTTGACCTATGTGTTATTTACAGCTTGTGTAATTTTGTTATATTTAGGATTGACCAAGGAAAAGAATGGATATTTGGTGGCAGCAGGAGTATGCCTTGGAGTCAATGTATTTGTACGTTTTTCTAATCTGCCAGAGGCAGCACTGATTGTAGCAGTGTGGGTATATGCTGTGCTGGTTGGTAGAGAGAAAAAGGAGAAGTTTGGTAGTATTTTTTCTAGAGCCTTTGAAACCACGGTATACTGTTTAGGTGGCTATTTGGTAGCAGTGATAGTGCTGTTGGGCTATATGCATGTGCGTTATGGTCTTTCTAATTATATAGAAGGAATTATGCGCCTATTTGCCATGACAGATAATGCTACGGATTATAAGGCCACATCTATGATTATGGGTGTTATTGGTACTTATGTGGAGAACCTATATTGGGCGATTCGTATTGGCGTGATTGTAGTAGCAGGTGTGCTTTTCTTTGCGGTGAGCAAATGGATTGGCGCGCATCTGGGATTGTTTGCTAAGAATGAAAAGCATCAGAAAGCATTGAAATGGGTGACGCAAGCTATTTGGTGTGCGGTATGCGTGGCTATGCTAGTGTGGCTCTATGCTAGAGGATTCTGCGATACCATATTCTATGCATATGGTTCTATGTTGCGCCCAGGAATTCTATTCTTGATGTTGGCGATGTTGATAGCATTGATTCGTATTGTACAGCCTAAGACTTCAAAAGAAGTGAAGCTGATTAGCGGACTGTTGATATTAGTAATTCTATTGACTTCCATTGGAAGTAACAATGGTGTGTACCCAAGCATTAACCATCTTTTCTTGGTAGCACCATATTGCTTCTGGCAGATATATGAGTTCTTTGTGAAAGCAAAAGAATGGAGTTTCAAAGGTGTGACTTTTTGTGCATTCCCTGTTAAGGGAATTATTGCGGCATTCATAGCCATGTTTGTATTCCAGAGTAGCGGATTTGGTGCAGGATTTACTTTTGCGGAAGCTACTGGTGTGCAGAATGTTACTGCAACCGTTGATAATAATGAAGTGCTTACGGGAGTGAAAATGAATCCTGAGAGAGCACAGTGGATGGAAGAGATTAGTGCTTATGTAGCAGAACAAGGATTGGAAGGAAGAGAAGTGATTCTCTATGGCCAGTTGCCAGCTCTATCCTTCTACTTACAGATGCCATCCGCATTCAATCCATGGAGTGACTTGCGTTCCTATAATATAGAGACTATGCAGGCGGCTTTGGATGATTTAAACGGAGATATTGAACTGGGCAAGAGTGAGCGACCGGTTGTGATAGTAGAAAGTGATTATGCGCGTCATGCACAGGGGGGCAGTGATGCTCTGAAAGCATTGGATAGAACCGTAGACCGTATTCATACCATTGAAAATGATGAGAAATGGTATGCGTTGAGTGAGTTTATGGCGGAATTAGGGTATCAAGTGACCTTTATGAACGATAAGTTTGCGGTGTGGGAGTAGAGTGTGTACCATTTGCATTATTTAGGGATGAGTAGGAGTATGAAAAATGAATTGGAATAATGTTTTAAAAAGAGTGAATGAAATAGTGAAAAAGGATAAGCTTAGCCTTCCACTTCAATTTTTATATGCGATATTGATTCTAATGTCACTAGGGTTCCTTTTTTGTGGAGGGATTTATACGGTGATGGCAATTGTTGCTATAGTTATACTATTTACAAGAGTAAGAAATCATGCAAAAAATATGAAAGAGGCAAGACGCTATGCAGCAGAGCAGCTCCTGTTTCCAATAATGAGAGAGCATTTTCAGCTTCTTGAATGTGACGCAGGAAAAGAAGTGCCTTGGTATATGATTGAGGAATCAGGACTTGTGGACAAGGCGGGTGGATATAGCGGATATGGATATGTGAGAGCAACTTATCGGGGTATTCCATTCCTGTGTGGGAATTTTGAACTGCGTTATAAAAAACGCACGTCGAGGGACGATGAGGTTGATTACGAACGAGAAGAAGCAAGAAAAGAGGGGCGTTATGCGTATAGTCGCTATCTTCGCTATGCTTATTTCGATGGAATGTTTGCGAGAGCGGATTTAAACCATCAGTTGAATGGATTTTTGAAAATTGAAGAAATTAATGCAAATCCCAATTTATTTGGGCATTTGATAAGAGGAATGGAAGAACTTGCACGTAAAAGTGGTGGCGCGCGTGTATTCGATTTTTCTGGTGCGAACGAAGAATTTCATAAACATTTCAGAGTATCAACTACTGACGAGGCATTTGCGCAGCAAGTGCTGTCTCAGAGCATGATGAAAGGACTACTTAGTGCTAGGCAGTATGCAAGTGGTCCAATTACGATTCTTTTTGCAGAGGATAATATGTTTATTACACACAGACATGGTCATGCGCTGTTCTGCATAGAGAATGGAAAATATGAGATGCAACATTTGCAGGAAGATGTACGATGTGCTGAGAATGAGGTATTAACACTGAGAGCGATTCTGGATACATTTGCGGATTGCGCAGCATTTGTGAGTGCAGATATAGCTTAATAGTCTTGTATGTGGTGAGATGTGGGGAGCACTTGCCAAGTTAAGTTCTGGTTTATCAGAATAATTTCCAGTGTAGTCCTTGCTGATGGAAAATTATATTCTATTGGTAGGGACTATTTTTATTAAAAAAAATAAAATTCTTGTAACGAAATCTATATTAAGAGGACTTAATTATAGAAAAGCAAATAAGAAGATAATTAAAAGCTAAATGTAAGCAAATACAGACCACGAAGAGCACAGCACAAAGACGATACAAAAGAAAGGTGGTGGTAACGTGCAGGATATGCGTCAGGCATATGAAGAATATTTTCATACTGTGTATGGTTTTC
The DNA here is from genome assembly GCA_964531725.1 of uncultured Acetatifactor sp. GTDB lineage: Bacteria > Bacillota > Clostridia > Lachnospirales > Lachnospiraceae > Acetatifactor. The sequence goes on along the minus strand of CAZHEM010000003.1, from coordinate 4,125 downwards.
TAATGGGACTTACCGGAGGAAATCAAGATTTGGCAGAAGAATTAACCCAAGAGACCTTTTACCGTGCCATCAAGAATGTCTCTAAATTCCGCGAGGAATGCAAGATGTCTACTTGGCTCTGCCAGATTGCAAAATACACGTTTTACCAACATCTGGATAAAAAGAACAAGCATGCAGAAGTATCACTGGATACTATGGTGGAGACCGGTATTGATGAACAGCTGGAGCAGAATTATATCCAAAATGAAAATAAATTGGTTATCTACAAAAAAATTCAGGAATTGCCAAGCCCTATGAAGGATGTGTTCTTGTTCCGATTAACAGGAGATTTAAGTTTCCGCGAAATCGGTAATATTTTCGGTAAAACGGAGAACTGGGCACGAGTGACTTATTACCGAGGCAAACAAATATTGGGAAAGGAGTTGGAAAAGGATGATAAATAGAAATCAGGAATGTGATATTGTTTCCGACTTATTGCCCCTTTATATGGAACAGAAGACAGGGAAGGAAAGTAATGAATTTATTAGGGCACATGTGGAGCAGTGTGAAGAATGTCGCAAGAATCTGCAATTTATGGAAGCTTCTTATGAAGAATTGTTGGAGCAAGAAAATAATTCGAATCAGGCATGTGACCTAAAGAGAAACAAAAGCATATGCGCATTAACCGGCACAAAAAGAAAATACGGACATAGAAAAAAACGAATGATGTTTAAACGAGCAAAAGGTACCATTTTTGTGTTAGGCTATCTGTTTTTCTTGTTATGTATCTGGTTGTATATGATTTTTGTATTGTTGCGATGAAAATAGGAAGATGAAGATGGAATGATAGATTTTGCGGAGATAGAAGTGTGCTAGACATGAAACGTATATCATAGAGAGGAGGACATGATGCAGCAGAAGGAATGTATGATTATTAGGGATTTGTTTCCTACCTATATAGAGCAGCTTACAAACGATACCACCAATTCTATCATAGAACAGCATTTGCAGGAATGCTCCAAGTGCATGGATGTATACCAAGAAATGCTTGCAGACTATGAAGAACAGCGTCAGATAGAAAATGGTAGAGATAGGCGTTTCTGGCGCAGATTGCGCCGTTACCGCTATCAGCTGATTGGCGGTTTTGTAGGAGTAGTTCTTACCATTGCATTGTTGATAGGAGGATTTCATTGGCTGATTTGGAAAATAAATCAAGCCAATTATAGTGAAGCATATGCGGAAACTGTGGAGGAATATGGTGAGTTTGAGGATTATCAAGGGCTTTCCAAGCTGTCACTTTTTCCTACCAACGAACAAATAGCAGAAAATGAAGGTAACATATTGGAGTATGTATATGAGTGTTCTGGATTGAAGCTTTATCAGACCTGTCAGATTTATTTAGAGTGTACTTATACGCCAGAGGGATACCAGCAGGAAGTGGAACGGTTGCGTAATCTGAAGGATTCTGAGACCGGACTTGCTGCAGTGTTCAGTGAGGATGGTTATGAGTATCCAGCTGTTTATGGACTGAAAAACGTAGAGACTTGTAACGAATATGCGCTGTTTTTAGAAGAAGAACAGAAGATTATCTATATTTATCTGCAAAGTGTCATAGATCGAAGAGAGCTATATTTTGATGAAAAATATTTACCATATGATTATGGACAGAATGGTATGGTATTTGAAGAGGTAGAGAGCTACAGCATGTATTCCTTGGAGGAATGGTTGAATTATCCAGCAGTAGAGTAAGCGGAAAGGAATGCTATTCAAAAGGATGCAGAGGCAAAAATGAAATTGACCCAATATATGAAAGCACAGGAGGAGTAGAAAGTGGCAGGTAATAATAGAAAGAAAACTATAAAGTGGATTATTATAGGTTGTGTACTCACAATTTTTACGGTATTTACTTTATTTGTACTATTGATAATATTGTTTTTATTTGGAGGACCAGCAAAAAGGAGTCATGATGTAAAGGACTATCATGAAATTTTTGAATTACAATTAGGCAGCAGTGGAGGTTTGATTGTATTTCCAGAAGAACTGTCAGAGGGGATGTCAGAGATTGATTTTTCCTATTATTTCCGTGATACATGGAATATTCCTACAGTCAGCATTTTCTTGCAGGGGACCTATACAGAGGAGGAATATGCAAAAGAAGTGGCAAGATTGGAAAATACGCGCAAGGTTTATGGCGGCACAGAGCGCATTCTATTACGAGACGAGGAAGGAAAATATCCTTATCCTGCCTACATTGCAGTAGAAAATCGTAGCCATGGCTATGAGTATGCGTTGTTAACTGGTGATAATCAGATTACCTACATTTTCACGGTATTCTTTGACAGGGAGGATGTGGAATTTGATACAAAATATTTGCCAGATGATTTCATGACGGACGAGGGAAGAGAATTTGGCAGTGGCTATTCTATTTACGAGCAGAGGCGTGATGAAATGGGGATTTCTTATGACACAACTCGTGATGAGTATGTAGAAGTGATTTTGCATCATTGGGAACGGGTTGAAGATAGTTCTTTTGGGGTAGAGGTAGAGCTGGATAGACAAAATCGTGAGATTATTCGACAATGTGAGTTTCATTACTACGAGCCACCAAAGGACATATCGGATGTAGATACCTATGATGATGAATCGGATGATACCTTTTGGGAAGATTTGATGGGCTATGAATTTGTTGATGTAGAGCTGAGTAAGGACAGAACTACAGCCATTGTGACCTATTTGGATAATGGGGAAGAAAAGCAATGGCAAATGGAACTGACACAATATATGCCACATAAGGGAAAAACGAACGACGTTTAGAAAATCTTAAGAAATTCCTGTCATATTTAGAAACATTTTGCTGGTAACCTTGTCTTTGGAAAGATGGGGGAACGAATTATGACAGGAAGTAATGTGGCAAAAAAATATGAAAATGAGCGTGCGAAAACACAGCGAGATGTGCAGGTAGTTAATGTAAAACGTAATCCCTACTTGGCTGATTATCAGCAACACAGAAATGATTCGATGAAAATTGTCTCTATAGAGAGGGAACCAAAGAGAAGGAACCAAAGAGAAGGAAAGATAGCAAGAATCAGTCACTTGTGCGAGATAATAGCAGTACTCAAAAGACGATACATAGAAATGAGACACCGAGAAATAAGACTCAAAGAAATAAAGCACAAAGAAATAAGCTACAGAGAAAGCGTAAGTTGCTTATAAGACGTGGTATTGTGTTGTTGGTGGCAACTACTGTATTGTGTATTGCAATTGTACTGTCGATTTCTTTAATTACTAAGGCTGTGAATGCTATTCAGGGATGGATAGATAGTGACAATCAAGAGCTGAACAAGCAGAAAGCACAGACAGAGTGGCAGATAGACGAGAGTGAACTGATTCAAGGATTAACGCCTGCGGATTATGGAACACACCCTACTTGGACAGCAGATTTTCTAACACCTAACGAATATTCCAGACCAGGAGATGCGCTAGAAGAAGTGAATAGCATATTCGTACATTATACTGCCAATGCAGGCACCAGTGCAGCACAAAATCGTAGCTACTTTGAGCAACAGAAGGATACTCATGAGCGCAGTGTTAGTGCTCATTTTATCATTGGCTATGAAGGGGAGATCATACAATGCGTGCCATTAGATGAAATAGCCTATGCCGTGCAGACCCGAAACTTCGATTCCTTATCCATTGAATGTTGCTATCTTGAAGAAGATGGTTCCTTTACACAAGAGACCTATGATTCTCTGATAGAGTTACTGCAGTGGCTTGTGGATGTATATGATTTAGATGCGGATGAGGATATCCTGCGACATTATGATTGCGGTGGCAAGAAGTGTCCTATTTATTATACAGAGCATGAAGATGCTTGGGAGAGATTGAAAGAAGATGTGAAGACGTTGTAGTCTTTGCATCTTTTTTTGGGCATTTGCAATAGAAAAGGCATAGTCAGTTATTCTGACTATGCCAATATTTTTGCTCAAAAATAATTTTAATTACAACAACTGCAATCCTTTCTTCTCAGCCTCTTTCATCAACTCTTCAGGCCATAATGAACACTGAACTTCGCCGATATGAGCTTTTCTTAAGAAGAACATACAGATACGAGACTGTCCGATACACCACCAATGGTGTATGGAAGAG
>CAZHEM010000002.1:0-48552 GCA_964531725.1 uncultured Acetatifactor sp. | reverse complement strand
CTCTTGAGTATTTCTCCTTAATCTGAACTACGTCCTACCAATATGATATTGTAGCGTCTCTTTCGTGACGCAAAAGTTATTATACATAAGTCATAGTGGTTTGTCAATTGGTTTTTTAATATAATTTATATAAAATATATCTAATTACTTCAACTACCCTATTATTCTTTGCAATATTGCTTTATAGCGCTCTCATATAAATTATTACCTTTTGAATCGATAACTACAATTACTGGGAATTCTTTTACTTCAAGCTTACGAATAGCTTCTGTACCCAAATCATCATACGCTATTACTTCTGAAGATATAATCGAATTGGATAACAAAGCGCCTGCACCACCAACTGCTGCAAAGTACACAGCACCATTACGCACAATACTATCTATTACCTCTTTACTTCTTTTTCCTTTTCCAATCATACCTTTTAGTCCCAAATCCAATAAGGAAGGAGCATACTTATCCATTCTACTAGATGTAGTAGGTCCCGCCGAACCAATTGCTCTACCCTCTCTTGCTGGTGATGGTCCCATATAATAAATTACATTATTCTCCATATCAATCGGAAGCTTTTCTTGCACCGCAAGTGCCTCATACATCCTTTTATGTGCAGCATCTCTAGCAGTATAGATTGTTCCTGTTAAATACACATAGTCTCCTGCCTCTAACGAGAGCGCATCCGCTTTGCTCAATGGCACATTTATGTATCTGTCCATAATATTTACACTTAGCCCTTCTATTTATATTGTTCTTACTGCATGCCGATTAACATGACAACAGATATTAACTGCCACAGGTAGACCAGCGATATGCGTTGGATATGTATTAATATTGACTACAAGTGCCGTAACACTTCCACCAAGTCCTCCTGGTCCGATTCCTGTACTATTAATCTTTTGAAGAAGCTCTTCCTCCATTTCTTTTACATATGGAATAGTCGAACGTTCACTTACCGATCTAGTCAATGCTTTCTTAGCCATAAGCGCACATTTTTCAAAGGTTCCTCCAACACCAACACCAACAACCATCGGTGGACATGCATTAGGTCCCGCATCTTTAACCGCAGCAAGTATAGCGTTTTTTACACCTTCTATACCATCAGCAGGTTTTAACATAAACACTCGGCTCATATTCTCACTTCCAAATCCCTTCGGCGCAACAGTAATAGTCACTTGTTCACCTGGAACCATCTCATAATGAATAATTGCTGGCGTATTGTCTTTTGTATTCTCTCTATAAATAGGATCCTTTACTACAGATTTACGGAGATATCCTTCTACATATCCCTGACGCACACCTTCATTAATAGCATCTTCAAGGATACCCCCTTCAAAATGCACTTCCTGCCCAATCTCCATAAAAACAACCGCCATTCCCGTATCCTGGCATATAGGAATCATGTCTTCTCCCGCTATTTGAAGATTTTCCTGCAGTTGTTCAAGGATTTGTCTTCCCAAGGGAGACTCCTCTTGTGACAACGCTCCCTGCATAGCACATTTCATATCATTCGACAAGAAATGATTTGCTTCTATACACATCTCTTTAATATTTTGTGTAATAACACCAACATTTACTGTTCTCATTTATCCCTTACTCCACAATCTGTTTTCTTACTCCCTCTAATCCCTCTGGAGTCGATTCCCCAGGTGTCCAGCAAATATTCTGACCATCATTAGCATATCTTGGAATCATGTGTAAATGAAAATGCATAACCGTTTGTCCAGCCACTGCACCATTATTCTGCACTAGATTCATTCCATCACACCCAAGCTTTTCCATCATTTGTGCACCAAGTTGCTTAGCTAATACAAGCACCTTACTAGCCACACTTTCTTCTAACTCAAAAATATTATCCGCATGGCTCTTTGGTAAAATAAGCGCATGTCCCTTGGTCGCTGGTGCCAAATCCAGAATCACGCGAAAAACCTCATCCTCATAAATTGTTTTTGATGGAATATCTCCATTTGCTATTTTACAAAAAATACAATCGTCTTTTCTCATATTCTGCTATCCCTTTCTCACCTTGCACATCTATTAATATAATTAAATCTTTTCCTTCTCTTCAAAAACAAATATCTGGTCCAAGGTTCTAAGCACCTTGAAATCGCCCTTGGTCTTCATTGCTCCTGACATGAATGCTCTCTGGAATGTCATTCTTCCATTGACAATATCCTCTACTGTCGCTCTACTTAACTGCATCTCTACATCAGGTTGCTCCGCTGTACCATAGAAGCATTCCACCTGTGGACCCTTTACCTGTAAAATTAATGAATTTTTCTTCTCTTCTATATTAATAGAATATTCTGCTTTAAATCCTGCTTGTGGTTTAAATACTTTTTTGAATTCTGCCACATATTCTTCTTCACTGTCAGCACCTTCGTTATTCATTAAGTCACGGAACATGCTAGCCAATTCTTGAATGTCTTCTTTTTGTCTCTGTACATAACTATCATCAGATACATATTGAGATAAATGTTCCGTTTCCTGTGGAGTTAGATTAATTGCCTGTGGTAATGCCACTTTCTGTTTCACAGTACGATTGCTTGCTGGAAAGCTTGCCACATGCTGATTAATTGTTCTATAAATATTCTCTGCCTTTTTCTCGATAATTTGTGTATACTGCTCATTCATTTCTAATGTAACAATATCTTCAATATAACCACAAATTCCACTACAAGGCAGACCTCCAAGAATCTCCCAAGCAGTCGCCAGACTTAGTTTTGCCTCTCGTTCTCCATATGTAGTTGACATAACTATTGGACACATATATATTTCAGAAATCTTCTCTTTATCGCCAAACAACCAACATGCATCTAAAAACTGCTGCATGTATCCACCGATACCATACCACTCTACTGTAGTAGCCAGAATAATACCATCTGCTTCCTTCAACGTCTGTGGCAAAGTGGTAATATTATTCTTATATTCATAGAGATTATATCTCTCCACATGCACTCGTAATTCTTCTAAGACTTCCTGAATCTTGTTAATAACATATAAGGTAGGATCATCAATGATTCCTCTTCCTCCATAGTAAATGTTAATGTTCAAAATCCGCACCTCTCGTTCTACATTTGTTTTCTTCTTTGTATGATACAGGCGATTACTCCCAACACAAATCCAGCCAAAAGACCGCCCACATGCGCCGCATTATCTACATTGTACCCTGCAAATCCATTATAAAGGGAATAAAATACCATTAACAAAACCCTTGGAACCGTTACATTAGGAATCTGTCTCTCAGAAAATAACACCAAAGCCAACAATAACCCTGTCAATCCAAAGGTTGCTCCACTGGCTCCAACCGACATAGATATATCACCTAATGCCACCTTACTTATAAGTGAAAGAATATTTCCACATATTCCTGATGTAAAATAAAGTAATGCAAATAGACCATGTCCTATCTCATTCTCAACCATTGCACCAACAAAAAACAAAATTAACATATTGTTGAAAATATGACTTGTACCAATATGAAGAAACATGGCTGACACAATACGCCAATATTCCCCTTCTACTTGCACTCCCCAGAGGGTTAGTCCACCCATATTATATAACAGGTTCCCTGTAAAAGTACAGAATATATATACAATTATATTAATTGCCACAAGTACAATACTGACATAAGGTAACTTCTTTATTTTCTGCCAATACATCTCCACACCACCTCGCTAAAGTCTGTTAATAGAAATGTACCATCTAAAAGCACTTTACGTCAACATACGAAACATTTTAATAACACGAAATAAGCTGTAATTTCTCATAAAATATCTCTAACGATATATCAGCATAACTTTACCAAATTTCAACTCATCTCCTTCTTCCAATTTCTTTTTTTCGTAGGGCAATAAACGAAATCCATTTTGAAAGGTGCCATTGGTAGAATTCAAATCTTCTATGTATATGTCATTTTGTTCTTTTATTATTCTGGCGTGCATACGACTTACAGATGCACTATCCAACACCAAATCTACTTCATTCTTCTTTTTACCAATTAAAAAAGTAGGTCTATCCAATTCAGCAAGCATGTTTCCTTCGAGCGACATTAATCTATGTATGCGTGGTTGAGCTGACAGAGATTCTTCTATATAAATAGTCCTTCCATATTCCTCTTGGGAATACACCACTTCTTCTGCAACTGCATAACCCGCCATTTGCATTTCCATATTCTGTCGATAATTTTCACGTTGTTCTTTATTCTTACGTTTACGTCCTTCTAAAAGATATCGAATCCCCTTTTTAGATTCTTTCTCCTCTTGATTTTTCTTCGCTCTTGAATCTATACCTTCCCACTCTTCAACAAAATCTTTTTCTTCCATATATATTGGAGCATTATCCGTCTGCATTGGTACATCGACTTCTTGGCTCACTGTATCCAAAAATACTTCTTCCCTATCCAATATTTTCAAATCTTCAAATATTGCCTTTTGAAAATAGATATCTCCATTTTGTTCATATTTTTCATACATTTTATATATGCATTCTACAAGTAACTCATCTTCATAATCGATATTCTCTATCCAGAAATCTAACAACTTAAGAAAACCATTTTCTTCTTCATAATATGGAATATATAAAAAATAGAAAATGTTCTGTTCCAGATCTTGATATACTTGTTCTGGAAACCAGACAATGTTTTGAGCTCCTAATAGAAAACGTGCCAACTCTTGTCTTGCCCTATCTACACTCCACATAAAATCTTTTATCCACTCTCTATTAATGCGCTTTCGTCCAAATATCTGCGCAATACTTTGCTTGGATGTAATGTCATAATAAAGATATGCAGATCCATTAATATACCGCAAGCTACATGGCAATAATCCTTTTATATTCCCCCGATTTAATATACAATACTGATAGCGATTTTCTTCTGGCTTGCTATCCAAAAGAATCCTCGCATAATTACTCTGCAAGCTTCTAACATATTCTGTCTGCAACATCTATTCTCCTCCTTTTATTTTTTCCCAACTACGTACCTCTTCCATTGGAGAGATTCTATCCACCTCATAAGCAACGGACGACTTCCATATATTTTCCTTCTGCCATTCTATATGTAGGAAAGGGAATATTTGCTGACATTCCTGTCCTACGATAATTACATTTCTCTTCAATTCTATGGTTGGTGATGCACATTTCCAAGCAACATACTTATCCTGTGAGACTTTTTCAGCTTCTTTTTTCATACGTTCCAACAACGTCCAGTCATCCTCTTTTGTCAACGCACAGGCACGGATTGATAATGTGGCTATATCTTGTTCCATAAGACAACGATTATATTGAAAAAACAACAGGTATAGTATTGTAATTTGAATAATCAACACAATTGGCATAACCATCGTTGCTTCTACCGTAAAATATGCATTTTTCTCATTATCTATGTCCTTTTGTTTCTTATACAAATTCATTCAGATATCACCCTCTTCCCAATCTACTTATAAATCATAGTAGCACTCCTTGCAAAATAAATATCACTGCAAGAGATGGAATGTATGGCATCATCGTATTACGCGATGCTTTCTTACAAGTCAAGAAAACTCCTGAAACACATGCCAATAGCAGCATACTCATACATAACAAAAATACTGTTTTTGCATAGCCGTACAGTACACCTATTATCAGTAACACAATGCCATCCGCATAACCGACCTTCTTCGTGAGCCACGCCAACATCAACAAAAATATGCCCGGCAATGCTCCTAGCACTATTTCTATCCCTTCCTTTTGCCCTGTAATCCTTTCTACAACGATAAATACCAATGCTCCCACTGCGCCAAGAATCAACCCCCACACAGAAACCCTACACTTGCGCCAGTCACAAACAGCAAGCCATATCAGATAAATAGATGTTATAATCCATTTCATTTCTTCCATGTTAATCTTCCCCGCAACGACTACAAGGCTGATAGCCTTTCGCTTCTTCTCTCAAAATAGTGTAGACAGTACGTTTTAATCCTGCACACGTTCTTGAATAATGATAGCAGTCACCATTATCTGCAATGTATACATTTCCTTGCAACCGATCTTTCTTACATATTTTGCATATCTCATAATGCTCCCCATAGTTATTTAATTCTTCATGTAGCTCAGAGAAGGCAACCTCCCGAACCGACAGTGTTAAATGCGTACATTCTCTATCCTCGTGGTATACCGTTCCATTTTCCGCCACATACACCCATAACTTTTCCCCCTCATAACTAGCCATTTCAATATCATAGCCATTCCACAAATGCCCATAATAACGATTAGCCATACGAAAAGGACGAATGCCTAGCATTCCCAAATCAGGTTGAACCTCATAGGTTACCACCACCTCAAAATGCCCATTGTCCAACAACTCTGTCTCCAAAAAATTCAAGCTGTCTGCACCATATTTTAATGGAGTTTCTTCCAAGTAGTCTTCGCCCAACAAATCTTCTGCATGGGATTTAGCATATGCTCCTGCGAGCATCTCTATAGGGAATGTTACACCATCTGTTTGTTGTCTATCTGTCAACATGTAACCATAGCTAGCAATATGCCTTCCTACATCCCACACCGCCAGTTCCACCTTGCTATGTAGTCGAATAAGTTCTAAGGCATTCCCCATAGACAAGATAAAAAACAGTAATAACGGCAGCAAAATACTAGCCTCGACCGTCATACTTGCCCCTACCATTTTCCTCAGGAAGGCAAACGCTGATATCTCCTTTATGTGCCATATTTTAAAAGGGTAATTGATAGACTCCCTTACGGGATATGAAAATAAGTCTTTGTGAAGACTTTTTAAGAGTGAGTGAATTGTTTTTGGAGAAGGTCGTTCTTTCATATTTATTTTTGCTAGCGTTATAAGTCTAGCACATAAAGGAGACATCACCGTTCACCTTCCTTCTATTGTTTGTAGCTTTTGCGTCTTGTTATCTGATAGTTATATCCATAGGCGCTACTTACATCCGCCGTAGCCTCTATGGCAACATAGCAACCATCCATTCGGAAATATTGATTCCCATAAGTCAATCTCATATCAGCTTCAATCATATCCATTGCACGCATTGTCAAGACTTCTAAATCCGTAAGCATCATGAAAATCCGCAAATAATCCTCATAAGAAAGTCCCACATTGCTATCATGGTATTGCAAATTCCTTTCTCCAGATAAGGCACCTAAAAGTCCATAGTGCCATGTATCCACAGTTTTCATTAACGGAATCTCACCACCGCTCAATAGTACTTCAACATCGTACAAGCTTTCTGCATATGCCCACCCTAATAAAATAGATACTTTTAGTAATGGCGCAATCTCTGGTACAAGCATAGCAGCTGCCAAACCATTGGCCAACATGTCCGCTTCCATACATTTTACTTCATCTGAAAACAGATAGATGGCATTTGCAACTTCACGAATTGCACAGAGACGATTTACCACAGATTTCAGATTATTTATATCGTTAGCATCTCCCACTAATATATACTCCATTTGGTATTGCAACGCATTAGTCTCATCTTTTTGTCCATTGTAATGTTCCATATATTTCAATAAATATTCTTGAAACCAGTATCGTTCTAACAATTCCGGTTCATCTATATCTCTTTGCCAGGTCATATTCCCCTTGCTCACAATGCCTTGACCGATTCTAGCAGATATCAAATTCTCCAGTTCAATGGAAGCGGCAGATAATTCTTCCTCACTTTCCACCACCCACGCAAGCACACCTACATTACGCTTTTCTTCTAAAACATCTGTAGGGTTATCTATCTCTACTATTGCAAATTCTTCTTCCGATATCTGCACTTCCATTCCATCATATTCCATGATTTCATCATCCACTTCTGATTTTTCTGCAGATATATCACGTACAAGTAGCTCCTGTTCTTCAATGACTTCTAACCAGTCTTCAATTTCCTCTAACACGCCTAATCCAACATCATCTTGTATGGCATCCACTGCCAGCGTCCTAAATACTCCCCCTTGGTCATCCGTCAGAATTGCCACTTTATTAATCTCCACATTCTCTGTGGACATTGCAAGAAAGTCGCGATACAGAATTCCCGATAGAAATATGCCATCTAAAGACATATTTCTATTGAGATAATTTCTTAAATGATTTTCTGTATTTTTCTTCACCGCCACATCTGTTCCATAAGAAGCATCTATTGCAAAAAGATTGTATTGCTGCAGCAATTCACGATGGTATTCTGCCATAATACTATTCAATCCAATATCCATTATACATTCTGTTTCCAATCGAATTCCGTTGCTTCTAACGCCTTCAATCAACGCCAACGAAAGTGACACAATAAGCATTGTTGTGATGGTCATATATACAGTTAAGTATCCTGACATTATGTTATGTCTCATCATATTTTACTTGTCTGTTTTGTAATTTTGTCAAAGATGGATTCTACAATATCTGTAATCTGTTCTTTGAAAATAATAACAAGTCCCACTAGAACCACGATTATTAAGATAATCTCAACAGTGCCCATTCCTTCCTCTTCTTTTAGTAATTGTTTGAAATTCTTTAATTTTTGCATATAATATCTCCTTTCTATTTTATTGATGTAAAAGCTGGCATCATTACCATAATCATAACAATTGCCAACATCATTACCATTGGTACTAACAATTTTGTTACCGCCTCTTCCGCACATTTCTTTGCATTCTGCATCCGATCCACAGATGCTCGGTTCACTTCTTCCTGTAATCGTAGAAGCAAGGTTGCATTTCCCCTTTTTAAATTCTGTGCAAGCAACGTTCCCAATCGAATAAATTCCTGCACTCCTGTACGTTTACCTAGATTCACATATGCTTCGTGTTCTGATATACCGCTTTCTAATTCATGCACTGTATATAGAATTTCCTCATAGGCAGCTCTCGGAGCACTTCTTCTTTTTTCTTCATATTCCTCTGCAATTTTTCGGAAAGCACCTCGCATGGTCATTCCCGCTCCCATGTAGAGCAAAATCTTATACACCACATCCGGATAGTCTTGCTTAATCTGCATGCCACATTCTGCAACTTCCTTATGTAAATCCGTATCGTTGCAGAAAAATATCAATACAGCCACAAACATCCCTATTCCTAATACCAATAAGCTGTAGTCTTCAACTTTCTTTTTCCAATATATATCCTGTCCTAACCAATTAGTGGGGAGCGTCCATATACTTTCCTCCTCCGAGCCTTTTTCTGATATCTCCAACATTTTAACTAGTTCTTCTGCATCACTTTCTTCTTTTGTTTTTTCATATGGCAACACAATTACATCTATTTGCTCGCTCCAAATTTGTTCCTCGTAAAATATATCTGCAGAAAGTGTTATCCTGCATTTCGTTTCCATAGGACAGACTGTCCCATTACGGCTTATCACCTCTTTATTATCACTTTCCCATTCTAATAAGAAGGGATAGCCTTCATAACTTTCTTCCAACACTAACTGACTGGTTACTTCTTGCAAGGAAAGATTTTCGCCTATTATCAGTTGTGGTAATTCCCTCAAGAATTCTTCATGCAAAACACGCACTTCTTTTTCCGTTAATTGCTCTGCACCCACACAAACTGTCAGTTGTTCTTCTATTCCTCCAATATCAGCAATTAACTCTACTTCCTTATCTTCTCCCATATACGGGTTCCTTTGAATAAAAGGGATTTCCTCAAACATACTATTTTGATAGCTTTGCACTTTCAATATAATGGCCAATATTAGTGTTAGCCCCACTATCAGAAAAGAACGTAGCACTTTATCCACAAAATAATTACAATACATCTGTTCCTTATCCGAGGAAGGATGTAATCGTATCAAATCCTTTTGCACTTGCTTGGAAATTGGTATACAACCACGCTTTTTCATTCCACTGTATATGTACCCCAAAACATTCTTGATTCCTCCACTCTTTTTCTTAGCCGCCAATCTCATACATAACCCTCTGCATAATACGCTCACTTAATAAATACGCCATTACATATACCAGTAAACACCCCGTCATAATACTCACACCCCAGATATTTCCATAAAAGCAATTAAAATATCCTGGATAAGACCATCCAACATACGCCAGAATCAAAAACGGCATTATTTTCATAATCATCTGCTCCATCTGCCTGCCACTAAGCAATACTTTCATTTCTTGCTTTGCATCTACCTTGTCGCTAATCAACCTTGCAGACATACGAATAATTTCCGTCATATTCCCACCGCTTCGTTTTGCAATAGCAAACACTTGCGCAAATTGATTGATTTCATCGCTATTACTTCGTTTTGCCAAATCACATAATTGTTCTTCCAAAGTAATATTAATTATCAATCCCCTACGAATACCTTCTAGTTCTTGCACAATATAGGAATCCTCTCCATACAGTACCATCATGTCTGCCTTACTTTCTACAAATGCATTTTCCACTGCATATCCCGCTTCTAGTGCGGTCACTACCGACATCATGCACTCCTTAAATTGCATATTTAATAATTCTTGACTCTGCATAGTTTTTCGCTTCTTTTCTGAATGAAAGTAAATGATTCCAACTACCGAAAGAGGTAAAACTGCGAAAAAACTCTTATAAAAGAAAAAAGCAAAAAATCCCACCACAAAAACTGATTTTCCTATTGTAAAGATTAATTCAGTTCTTTGCCATGTATAGTCATGATAGTCCCGCCGCACCAAGTTTACCTTCATGTATCAATTCTCCTTTCTTCTGCAACCTTCCCACAATATTACCATCGCTGTCCGTTCCAGCTTCCTCAAATGTATACAAGGGATTTAATTTTATCTCACCGTTTTCACATGACATTACTTCTGTAATCTCCAACACTCTTCTTGACTTGTCGCGCAGTCTACCTAAATGCACAATAATATCGATTCCAGAGGCAATCTGTTGTTTGATTGCAAGTAAGGGCAAATCCATCCCCATCAACACCATATTCTCTAATCGAGATAGCATATCCACTGCACTGTTTGCATGACCAGTTGACATGCTACCATCGTGCCCTGTATTTAAGCATTGCATCATATCAATTGCTTCTGCCCCTCGAACTTCACCTACGATAATTCTGTCTGGCCGCATACGTAGAGAAGACTTAATTAAGTCTCTTATGGTTATTTCATTGCAGCCTTCCACATTGCTATTGCGTGTCTCCAATCGCACAAGATTAGCAAGTCCTTGCAATTGTAGTTCTGCACTATCTTCAATTGTAATTACTCTTTCATCTGGGGGAATGAAACTAGATAATACATTTAGAAAGGTGGTCTTACCACTGCCAGTACCACCGCTAATAAAAATGTTATATCTTGCTTGTACCAGCTTTTCTAAAAAAATAGCAGCTTCATAAGATATGGAATCGTTTTGTATCAACTGATTCATGGTAATTGGTTTATCTGGGAATCTACGAATGGTTACAATCGGTCCATTCAATGCAATGGGATTCATAACGATGTTGACACGTGAACCATTTGACAGTCTTGCGTCCACTATAGGCGAAGCTTCGTTAACTACTCGATTACAACCTGCAACAATCTGTTGAATTACATCCTGCAATCGTTCTACCGATTCAAAGCAAATATCCAATTTACTCAGACGACCATTTTGTTCCACAAAAATGTGGTCTGTTCCATTAATCATAATCTCTGTAATGGAACTGTCTTCCACAAACATTTGCAGTATATCCAATCGCCGCAAGGAATCAAATAATTCTTGTCTCAGTTTTCTTCGTTGTTCAACAGTATAGAGCAATATATTCTTCTGCTCTAACAATACATTATCAATGGTTTCTTCTACTTCTTCATCCGTAAAGTCCCTCATATAATCCATCCGCTCTTGTACTTTACTACGCAGTTCTCTTTTCAGTTCTGTATATTCCATTTATCTTTCACCTCATCACATTCTCCTATTCTGCTGCATTTGCTTCCCACAGCTCCATCTCTATCATCTTCTTTTGCACATATTCGGCCATTGCCCCTTTGGTATATTGTTCCAATTCATTCGGCAACCTTTGCATAACAGGTGGACAGCACTTGCTAGTTTTATTAAGCACATCCTGGTACTCATACAGTGCTAATAATTGCTCATATTGTAGTATTTTAGCTTTTGCAATTCTATCATCCTTTGTCAAAGTTATTACTCTTGAGCACATGCGCAAAATATCAAATAATGCCTGCATACTCTCTGTCAAATCTAATATCACATACTCATATTGTCCCATTGCTTCAATTTTATGGAGCAGATTCATCCACTCCTTACCTGTAATAGTCAGCAAATTTTGCCCGGACTTCATTGGTGGAATATAATCTAATTCCCCCATGTGCTGAATCATAGTTTGTATTCGTAATTGGAATTTCTCTTGATCTGCATTCAAAAAATAAAGCAAATCAGCCAAATCTCTCATCTGCAAATTAGGCATTAACTCCGTAATTCCCGCATAATGTTCAAAATTTAGATATAACGTTTTATGCTTTCGTGCAAGCATCTGGCTCATAGTAATTGCAAAGGTTGTCTGATAGCATCTCCTAATAGGTGAATAGATTCCTATATATTTTGTTCCATTGCTAGATTGCAATCTTGGCAACTGCTGTTCTGCAACATCCATGTAAATCTCTATCAATGCCTGCAATACTTTATCTGCTTTCTGATATTTATCTACATGTTCAACACCCTCCCATTGAAGCAAACCGCTTTCATTCAATAACACAATCTTCTTGGCATCTAACTCTTCCATACATTTGACAAATGTAGATTCCGCCACCACCAAAAGACTAATTGAGGACCCTTTTTCTTCTTCGTATAATCTCTCGACTTTTGTATATGTACGTATCTCCCAAGGAAGTTCTTTATGTTCCTTTATAAATTCTGTCATTAGCTGTGCATATTCTTCTTCTCTATCACACAGTACCATTACATCTCCGCTCAATACGCACCTCCAAGATAAAGCAGAACACTGCATAAAATGGGACCTGCCAAACAGATACCTCTCATTTTGCGTTCGTTCTCATTTTCGATATACAATTGCCATGCGCCATTTTGCATAACACTCACAAAGTATTCATACAGGTATAACAACCGTTCAATAATATTTTGTTCTCGTATTAATCTAAATAAGGAAAAAATTGCTGCGATAAACAGCGAGATAAATAAGAAAATCAGAATCTTTTCTGCAGGAAAGATTCCTGCACATACACCCAAAAGCTTCACATCACCCGCTCCTAGTGCACCTATTTTGAATAAAATATAAAGCAACGCCACCACACTCAACATCTGAATTAAAGTATTCAACCAATTATGCGTCATTGCAAATACAACTATCAAAAGAAGCATTATTAACCAATTAGGAATCCTCTTATCATGATAATCGTACACGCACGCACACACTAATAATATACATATCAATGTCAACTCATCTTCTCCTTTATGTAATTTTATAATGTCAAAAGCAACAATTACCTTCTCTAAACTTATGAATTATTTCTATGGAATCACGA
This sequence comes from uncultured Acetatifactor sp., assembly GCA_964531725.1. Lineage (GTDB taxonomy): Bacteria > Bacillota > Clostridia > Lachnospirales > Lachnospiraceae > Acetatifactor. Next base: position 35,110 of record CAZHEM010000002.1, on the reverse strand, counting down.
GACAGAGGTTGTCTCACAGAATAAAAGATATACACATTTGATTTGTTGTAAGATGCATTATATCCACATGTTTTTTATTTTGCAAGTAGATTTATGCAGAAAAATATTTTTTGTGAATTTTCTACAACAGTTGATAAATTGCCAACGCATAAAGTGCGAAAAACCCAGGAAATCCAAGGATTCCAGATGTCAAAATAGTCAGTGCATTTAATCCTACTCCTAGAGAGATTCCCATAGATGCTAACATTGCATTGGTAAAATAAATGCCAATTGCACCTAGTACACTTCGTAATATCCAATTAATTAACCATTCTATATTTCCCTTCATAGCAACAAACAAAACCACTATTGCGCACATTGCCATTCCAACAAGCAACTCTAAATCAATGTTCATATATTAATCCTCTCTCTTCTTGTTCAATCTATTCTAATCATCAGCAAAATATACCTGTTAATATCTGTAATGCAATTGGTATATTTTGTATGATATATGGCTATACTTTTATCAATCATAGGAAGGGAAGATTGTATATGAAAATCATGTTTAGTCATATTCCTTGTAATGAGGATATTGAAGAAGATTTCACACCTATTTCCATTCGGGAATCCATAGAAAAAACCCGCTATGCGTTGGATATCGCATATGCGGGCTTCAATGATGCTGTTGATGTTGATCTAATTGACAGTTACATCTATCAGATTAATGCTTTGCAAAAGAAATACGAACATTTAACCAATCTAGCAGAAACATTAGGCGAACAACCGAAAAAATTACACCAGCATTCCCCTATTCGTGCCTTGGTCAGCCATGTTTTCGGTTAATGTATTTTTACCATAGGTAAGACCTGCATAAACAGTCTGGGAGTTGTTCATAATCGGACCACTCTCATTCTGTTTTGCGATACTTTCATAGGCGTCATGCAAAGGCTTGATAACCGTTGCAACCTCCGCCAAAGCTTTGGTATCTCGACGCACCTCACCAATTGCCAATCGTCTAATACAAAATAGGTAAAGCTGTAGCAAAGTCGGTGCAGGCTCATATTCCATATTCAAAGAATGCATGAGCTCATTCAAACAGCCTCTTGTCTTACGAACAGACTCTTTAAAAGTAGCTTTGTCTCCTTCTGCCAATGCTTCTTGCGCTTCCTCTAAGTAACACAAAAGCATTTCATATAAAATAACCACCATTTGTGTAGCATTTGCCTGCGTAATGCGCAATGTAAATTGTTGCTTACATTCCTTGGTCATAATCCCTCAACCCTTATCAATTACTGTAATAACTGTAATACCTGAGATGGTCTCTCATTTGCCTGTGCCAACATAGAAGTACCTGCTTGAGTAATTACCTGCGTAGTTGTGTACTCGGTCATCTCTTCCGCCATATCTACATCCATGATACGTGAATATGCAGCTGTCATGTTTTCACTGGTAATATCCAAACTATTGATGGTAGATTCCATACGATTCTGGTATGCACCCAACTCACTTCTGATACCAGACACAAAATCAATTGCACCTTCTAATCTAGTAATTGCATCCTCGGCACCTTCACAAGTAGATACATCAATATTCTCAATTCCCATATTCTGCAATGATACATTAGCAATTTCCATTGCAAGTACCTGACCTTCATTGGCACCAATCTGAAGTCTCATAGCACCAATTCCAGTTGCATCAATTTCCATGTTACTTAAATCTAAATTCGCAGGATCCACATTTCCTACATCGATGATCATTTCAAACTCATTACTTCCTGTAATGGTAATCAAATTATCTTTAATCTCTGCCTTAGCGCCTTCTGGGAAATTGCCTGTCTCATCATCAATATCGGTTAAATCAATTGATGCGATCTCATACTCACCAGTTGGATTGCCTTGATCATCCATAACCTCTGAAAGTTCCAAATTTTTAATAGTGTATACTTTTGCAGGAACCTCTGGCGAATACGAATTTACTTTTACATCATTACGATTGGTATAGCCTTTCAGCTCAAATTCACCATTTAAAAGCTTCTGCCCATTGAACTCTGTCTCCTGAGATACACGAGTAATTTCTTCTTTTAACTGAGCAACCTCATCTTGAATGGTCTGACGGTCGTCATCTGTTAAAACTCCATTAGCTGACTTAACAGCCAATTCATTCATTCTCTGAAGCATTTCGCTAATCTCAGTCATTGCTCCATCTGCGGTCTCAATAATAGATACACCATCGCTTGCATTTTGGCTTGCAACAGAAAGACCTTCAATCTGTGCATTCATTCTCTTAGCCATTGCCAAACCTGCTGGATTGTCTTTTGCATGATTAACCTTCAAACCAGAAGATAATCTCTCCAACGACTGTGATAAACGATTGTCGCTATTAGCTAATGCATTATTTGCTAACATTGCAGATACATTGTAATTAATTCTCATAAATTACCTCTTTCCTATTGTCTTACTGCCTGTAAAAATACTTTTGCGATGCGGTAAAGTTCTGCGTTGTTCGCTTTCGCGGTATCTTTGGAAGCAATACTTCTGTTGTCTTTTGTTTTACTATTCCATTGCTTCTGTGCAATAGAAATATTCTCCACTTCCCACTCTTTGGAAGCCTCATCACTGAATGTATCGGCTATTGCTTGTAATTTCGTAACCTCATTTTGAAGATTTCCTGATAGCACACCATTCAGTTTACCATTTTCCAAGTAAATATTTGCTTCCAAGGGCTCTTCATTACCCATATATACGGTAATTGCCACACTAGACTGTGCTGTTTCAGATTTATCCACACTGAGGTGTACTTTCGCCAACGCATTACCAATATACATCGGCACTACATATTCTTCGTTAGTTGATAACTGACCCATCACTGTCAACTGCTTGTGCATCAACTGTAATCCACGCAAGTCTACGCTATTGTCAGTCTGTTCAAAGGTCATAGTCTCTACAACCTGTTTCATCTCATCAATAATTTGGTTGTATTGTTCACGGAAGGTCTCTTTATTCGCAAGATTTTCCTCTACATCTGACCATTTCTCCAAGAAGTTCTCCTCAGATGTAACATTGTCTCCTTCTTGCTCTTTCTTCATGAAAGCTTTAAAGGATTCTGTATCATGTAATAAAGCTTGCGCTGCTATGAGATTTTCTGCATTGGTGGTAACCTGACCACTCTGTAGCATTGCAACGCTATCCGTTCCCGCCTGTGCAGCTTGACGAATCTGCTGTAACTCCATCTGTCTATACGTTTTTTCTGTTTCTTCACTGGTTGACACTTCTGTCAGCACTTCTTTAACAGTACCTAAAAACGCCTTTTGCACTTGCTCAGAGATACTCTTTCCATTTCGGATAATCTCCATTGTACCGCCAAGTTCTTCCGATACTTTTACATCAAATTTCTTCATCTTGCCACTTCGTACAGCAGACAAAAGATTAGAAAAATGAAGCTCTGCTTGAGAATTTACCAATGCTCCTATGGCAGCTCCATCTGACTTCTCAATCTGATGAATCAAACGATAGATTCCAATGTAAGATTCTCTCTCACTTTCCGTAATTTCATGATTTTTCTCTAATCCATGAAGGAAACGCGCGTAGCTCTGTGCTTCCTCTTTATATTCCTCTGGTAAAGAATCAAAATAATTCTCCAGTTCTACAAAAGTATTTTCCAAAGGATTCACACCATCACGAATCATTTTCAAGGTAGCCGCAGGAGTCATTTTCTCAATGACCTGACGTACCTGTTCATCCGCCTGACGTACCATCTCCACATTCTGGACTGTCATTGTCATGCGGTTATATGCAAGAATACGAATTGCTTTCTGGTTTTCTTCACTTAATTTAAGACCCATATCTGTCAAAATATCATCTACATTGGCAAAGGCTTTTTGAATGCTATCTCCCAAGTCTCTTCTTGGTGCAGTCATTAGGGTTTCATATTTCTCCCCAGCCTGCTCTAAGTTCGCTTGTAAAGCTTTACCTTCCGCATGGAACTGGGTTAATGTTCCCGCATTAGCACCTGCAATTCTATCCTCTACGCTCCATGTACCTAGTAGCCACGCAGGTAAAGTAGGTAATTCTTGAATAACATTGCTGGTCTGCTGGAAAACCTCATACTTTCCAACTGCATCAGCATCTCCCGGAAAGTATTGATTTGCAATCTGCGCTTCCGCCTGTTTCAATGCCTCTAATAATTCTTCCATTGGAGCAGTATCAATGGCAAAACCGCTCTTCAGCAATTTAACATTTAACTCTGCTGTCATGCGAAGTCGAATTTCTTCCAACTGCCTGCGTGCAGTTAATCCACCCTCACCAATTAACTGTTCGATATCCTGCCCGTAATATTCTAGTACAAATACTGCTTTTTCGTAAATATTCTCTGCTTTTGCTAAATTGGCCGCGATAGCATCTTTGCCTTCCGCAATGGCATCTGCTACTGCTGTGGCAAATACTTCTTCCTTCACAGGAAAACTTACGCTTTGAAGCTGCGTTAAACGAACGAAATTCTCCTCGGTAAGTGGCAATCCTTTGGAAAGCAACCATTCTGCCGACTGACGCATCTCCTCTGTAGCTTCGTATCCCGCCTGCTCAATTACTTTATCAATCTGTCCATCAAGTGCAGTATTATCTACCATCTCTGCACTTTCGGTATAATATCCTTTAATATCTTCTGCATAGAATTTAGGTCCACCACCTGTAAAGACTTTCGTTCCGCTATTCTGCGCCAAATAATAATTCCAAATCTCTGGAGCAAGCTGGTTATCTATCATATAGTGATAAGAACCATCCGTCATTGACTCCAATCCCGATACCATCTCCCAAGCTTTTTGTACCTGAGCAAGATTCTCTTCTGTCATTGGAATGTCTGCTGCCGCAAAAGCATTTTCAATAGCACCTGCTAAGCTTTGACTACCCACCGCTGCAGCCAATGTCTCCATATCCAAATCATCATTGTATCCTGCGATACATTTACCAGAACGCGCTAACTCCGCCTTAATCTTATCTACGATAGTGACTGCAGTCTCTGGGTCCATACTTTCAAAATGGAATCCTTCCTCCTGCAGTTTGGCATAATCTTCTTCAGACATAGTATTTGACATTACTGTCATATAATCCTGCTGTATAGACACATCAATATTAGAAGCATCCTGCTGAATCTCCACCATTGTTTTCGACTTATTTTTGTCTGACAAACCGCTCTGTTCCCATTGCTGGTCTGCTTTCGTAAGAAAGTTCACTTCGTATGCATTCACACTTTTTGTCTGTCTGCTACTTCTAGCCTTTTCTACATTTGATTTATTCGTCTCTGTAAGTTCTGCTGCATTAAATGTAATCTTCACGTATCTTGCCTCTCCAATCTACATTACCTTACTTGCACAATTTGTCTAAAATAAAAAGGTAAGTGTAACCTGCGCTACACTCACCTTTTATTTCGGTGAAAAAGATTCAATTCTTAACCCTAACTAAAATACAAATACTGCTGCACCATATGGTGGCAAATCAAAAGTTATAGAATATTCTTGATTGTCGCTTGGGTTTGCTTCTGCCTGCAATTCCAAAGGAATTACGTTACCCCAGCCACCAAAACATTCTTCATCACTATTTAGAAGCAATTTGTATTTCTTTTTCTTAGGAACGCCTACTGTGTATCCTTCTCGTTTTAATGGAGTCATATTTAATACAAACAATAAATTATTTCTTCCTGTACTAGATTTACGCACAAATGCATAGGTACTTTGATCTGCATCATCTGCTTTAATCCATTGGAAACCATCCCAACTATGATCATTTTCATACATTGCAGGATATTTCCGATATATCTTAAGCAATTCTCGTACATACGCATGTAGTCCTTGATTCTGCGCCTCTCCTAACAAGTACCAATCCAGTTCTCGTTCTTCGCTCCACTCTCGCTCTTGACCGAAATCCTGTCCCATGAATAATAATTTTTTCCCCGAGTGACCAAACATGTAGGTATAGCCTGTTCTTAAATTCGCATATTTATCAACAGTGTATCCTGGCATTTTATTTACCATGGAGCATTTCAAATGAACTACCTCATCATGAGAAAGCGGTAAGATATATTTCTCACTTTCGTTATAGCTCATAGCAAAGGTCATAGCATAATGGTTGCCTTTGCGATAGATAGGATCTAATTTCATGTATTCACAGAAATCGTGCATCCAGCCCATGTTCCATTTATAAGTAAATCCAAGGCTATCCGTTCCAATATCACCCGTTACATTCGGCCAAGCAGTAGACTCTTCTGCAATAGTTAAAAATCCTGGATAAGTACCACGCACCACAGAATTCAAATGCTTGAAAAATGCTACAGCCTCCAAGTTCGTGTTGCCACCATACTTGTTAGCAACCCATTGACCATCTTTTTTACCATAGTCTAAGTACAACATAGATGCCACCGCATCTACGCGAATACCATCAATATGGAATTCTTTAATCCAGAATAAAGCATTGGCAATCAAAAAGTTCTTTACTTCATTTTTACCATAATTAAAAATCTTGGTTCCCCAATCAGGGTGCTCTCCGAGTCTTGGGTCTGGATGCTCAAAAATACACTCTCCATCAAATTCACCTAATCCGTGGGCATCCTTTGCAAAATGCGCCGGAACCCAATCTAAAATAACACCGATATTTGCCTTATGTAGCTTATTTATCATATACATAAAATCCTTAGGTGTTCCATAACGAGATGTAGGTGCATAATACCCTGTCACCTGATAGCCCCAAGAACCGTCAAAAGGATGCTCCGCAATACCAATCAACTCAATATGGGTATATTTCATCTCTTTGAGATATTCTACAATTCGGTCTGCGAACTCTCGATAATTGTAGTAACCTGTGTCCCCATTGGGATGACGCATAAAGGAACCTATATGACACTCATAAATTGCCATTGGTTCTTTATAAACATCCTTCTTGTCTCTGGTCTCCATCCATTTATCGTCTTTCCATTGGAAATCTGACAAATCTGTCACAACAGATGCTGTGCCCGGTCGAAACTCCGCATAATTGGCAAAAGGGTCTGCCTTATACAGTTTCCTACCATCTCTTGCCGTAATAAGGAACTTATACAATGCCCCTTCTTCTACACCTTCCACAAAGGTACTCCAGATGCCACCATCTCCAAGTTTGGTCATAGGATGCGCTTCTTCCACCCATCCGTTAAAATCTCCTACGACACTAACAGCCTGGGCATTTGGTGCCCAAGCTGCAAAAAACGTGCCTTTTTTGTTGTCTTGTGTAGATAGATGTGCTCCTAACTTTTTGTAGATGTCATAATGAGTCCCCTCTGCAAATAAATACTGATCCGCTTCAGAAATAAATACCATACCCGTAACCTCCTCTTAAGCAAAATCTTTCTCTGTTAGAATAATCATATCCTCGTCATCATATCTCTTAGATAATAATACATCAAAGAAATGACCAATTGACTTTTTATTTGCATGATAGATTGCTTCATCCACGATTGTCTTTACTTCCGCAATTGTTACCACATGGTCACTGGTCTGCATCTCTTCAATACGAGTATGCAACGCCAATATTCCCAATTCGTCAATAGCGTATTCCTGCTCATATGCATACTTTTTGCCGAATGCAACCAAAGCATCGTTGCTTAATGCCTCCACATCAATACGAGCAGTAAAGCAAGTATTTAATGCTGGATGTTCCGATAAGAAACGATTCATAAAACGCTTCGTATCTTCCAAAATTACAATAATGCCGAGGCTTTCTTGTTCCAGACATTTATAGAGCGTAGTAACCGTATTGTTATCTAACTGAGCTGCTTTCTGAACAATTAAAGCCCCATTCTTCAACTGCTCAATGGTAGCAACCACATCCTTGTTATTCAATGCACTACCAGAAATCTTTGCAACTTTTCCTGAGAAGTTGCTGTCGTTTGCCTGTACCTCACGCACCAAATTCTTGGCAAGGGACAGAGTATCCACACCTTCTTCACCAGTAATAATCACATTACCAGTATATGCCGCCATACTAATATTATCGATAACCTGTATTAACTGCTCTTTCTCAGATTTGCTCTGAATAAAAGGTCCAAACAGTTCTTTTTCTTCTGGAGTTAGGCTTCTAGTTGCTATCTTATCATGTTCGATAGCTGGAGCAACTTCCTTTACCTCTGGAACTGCCTGTGTTTCCACTTCCTGCTCAGGTTCCACATCTGGCTCAGGTTCTGCTTCTGGTTCTGCTTCTGGCTCCATTTCTGCTTCCATTTCTGGTTCCATATCCATCATGGTTGCTTCTTCCTCAACAAGTGCTTCCACGATTTCAGCTAACTCTTCTACCTCACCATACTCGTCTGATTCTGCATATGGTTCTTCTACGAATTCCTCTGCCTCAGTGTATTCCTCTTCTGGAATTACTTCTGGCTCTTCTACTAGTTCCTCTACCTCAGTGTATTCCTCTTCTGGAATTACTTCTGGCTCTTCTACGAATTCCTCTATCTCTGTATATTCCTCTTCTGGAATTATCTCAGGCTCTTCTACCTGCTCTTCCACATTGGCATATTCATTCGATGCAATCCATTCCGTATCTTCTGTAGGATCAGCATCCTGCATACTATCTGCTGCAGCAATTGCAGCTTCTGCACTAATTGCTCCACTCTCAAGACGCTCTAACAGACCATCTCTAACAGCAGCTTCAAAATCAGTAAACATAGTACCTGTCTGTTCCAGTACATGCTTGCGCACTTCTTCTTTACGTTTCTCTTCATTCTCCTTTTTCATACGTTCCCACTCAAGGAGAATATCTTCAATGCTCATCTGACCAGTAATCTGCTTCTCAATATTCTCATTTTCAGGCATTACCAGACTAATCTGCCCATCTGATTCCTGAGAAAGCACATTTGCCAATTCCTTAGGAGGCTCTGTATTCAATACTGCTTCCTGTACTGGCTCATTTATCACGAGCTCATTCGCTATAGATTCACTTATTACAGGTTCTTCTGCAAGTTCATTTATTGCCGGTTCTTCTACAGGTGCATTATTTTCTTCACGCATCTGCTCCATAACAATTCTGCCGGTTACATCTGGTAATACTTCCATCATTGGAATCTGATCTAAATCACCAATCTCACCTGTCTCACCAAAAAACACCTCTGAGCTCTCAATTTCTTCCGAATCTTCCATCAGATCTTCTTCGTCAACTTCATCAATCTCTGGATAATCCAAGGATTCGGTATCAGATTCCATCATTGGTGCCACAATAGAACGAGTTATTGGATTTTCAATTGCTTCCGCTCTACCTTCACCTTCCAGCACCTCACGAAGGCCTGCTGCCAATTCTTCTTGCAAGTTAATGGTATTATATTGTCCCACATCCATGGTTTTTACCTGAATGTCTAATTCCTCTTCCACTTCCGCCTCAGGAACTTCACCAAATACTTTTGTATCTTGATCCATAATATCCTGCTGCATTTCATATGGATAATCAGCTTCCTGCATAGGCATATCCATTGATGCATCCACAGGAACATCCATAGAAGCGTCCATCACACCATCGTAAGCTACGTTCATGGAATCCTGCACATTTTCTTGTGCAAATGCTTCTGGCATATATACAACATTGTTATCACCAAAACGGCTATCATATTTTGCCTGTTGTGATTCTGTTAATGGCTGATGTAGCATCTTAAGTTCCATAGCTTTAATCACATACTTGCCTTCGCCAAACCATAGAATCAATTCATCACATTCTTCCACACAACGTGTTGCCAATCCCACTCTATGATATAAATAAGCTAATTCATATGCCCATTTCTCACGATAATCACGCTTCTTAAGCTCTTCTAGAACTTCAATACGCTCCTCTAAGCTTACGTCCTGTGCCTCATACAGCTTATACTGCAAAATATAGCGTCCAGTATCCTTAGGTGCTATTTGAACAAATTCCTTGTAATACTCTACTGCCTGAACAAACTCTTCCATCTTGATAGAAAGTTCGCACAAAGAATAGCAAATAGTTCTTCCACCTGGACGGCGTTCATAAGCCAGCAACAACATGTCCCTGGCATCTTCATATCTTCTATTGATTTTATACAAATCACTGATGGTACAAAGCATCATAACACTTTTGACTCTTCGCCAGTCAATTGTATCAGCAATTTCTGCCGCATGTGCATAATCTCCCTGTGCAATCAGTTCTTTAATTTCTTCAGCTCGTATTTTATATTCGTACTTATCCAAAGCTCTTCGCTCCCTTTTTATTTAACCACTCAGTCTGTCCCCAACCATACCTCATTACTCATGGCATAGTACCCCTCATTTTCTTCCTAAGTTTATCATAGTACCTATGGATATGTCAAAAAATAAACACTATTTTTCAGCAAAAAAATACAAGATATAGTGTAATCACCATATCTTGTAAAACTACATATCCTATTTTCCCAACAAATCGCTCAACTGGGCAAACTGCTCTAGCGTAAATGTCTCACCACGGACTGTCGCTGGTAATCCCATTGTTTCCAATGCCTGCTGCACCTGCTCCTTAGATACGTTCAAACCAGCCGCATTACCCAGACCATTTACAAGGGTCTTACGACGTTGGTTAAAAGAAGCACGAATAATGGCAAACATTTTGTTCTCATCCTTCACCTTTACAGGTGCTTCCTCATATCTAGTGAGACGGATGACTGCACTACCTACATTAGGACGTGGAATAAAACAGTTAGGTGGTACATTGGCTACAATCTGTGGTTTTGCATAATACTGCACCGCCAAAGAAAGTGCTCCATAATCCTTGGTTCCAGGGCCCACCTGCATTCTATCAGCCACTTCCTTTTGTACCATAATCGTAATGCTTTTCAATGGAACATGACTTTCAAAAAGTCCCATAATAATTGGAGTTGTGATGTAATAAGGCAGGTTTGCAACTACCTTTATAGGTCTTCCATCATTTTTCTCTTGTACAATTTTATTGATATCTACCTTCAAAATGTCATCATTAATAACTGTTACGTTATCATAGGCAGACAATGTATCTTCCAAAATAGGAATCAATGCCTTATCAATCTCGACAGCAACAACTTCACGTGCACTCTCCGCTAAATACTGGGTCATAGTTCCAATACCTGGCCCAATCTCCAATACACAATCATCCTTGGTAATCTCTGCCGAAGAAATAATGCGGTCCAACACATTGGTATCAATCAAGAAGTTCTGTCCGAATTTCTTCTGAAAATTAAAATTGTATTTTTGCAATACTGCAATTGTATTCTGTGGAATACCTAAATTCGCCATGGGAATATCCCTTTCCTTTTGTAAAACTTATTTATAATACTGAAAATCTTCTAAAAAATGAATGCAATTATAAAGCACTAGTACATCCATGCCCTGTTCTGGTTCATACATCTCCATAAAGGAGAATAACCTGCTGTTAAAGTAGCGCAAATCCAGCACATAAATGGTACTATAATGTGATGATAACATAGGAATCATAGAGTTAGCATAAGAATCTTTGATTACAAACAAAGTTCCTGCATTAGGCACGCCCGTCTCTATTTCCACAAAAGCGTGATTATCATCCAAGAAATATCCATACTTATTCTTCGTGTCTAGATGACTTTCCTCATAAAGAGAGTCGGTTGTCCTAGCAAAATCATAGGTAACCTTCATACCTTCTCGGAAGGTATTATGAAATACACCTATCTTTTCTCCATCCACATCTAAATTCGTCTTAGAATGCAATGTCCCTTTGAATTGGCTGGTAACATATTTCAATGCATTAATGTTATAGTTATGAACCATCTTATCGCAATCCTTCACCCAAGCCAAATAACCATAGTAGGCTCCGCGAGTGGTCCAATGATGGTCTGTTCTATAATAAATATCCTCCTGCGCATGTTCTCGCAATATGGTATATGCATCTATATAATGTTCTTCGCCAACACACTGCCTTACCTTATCCAAGAATTCTGTCTGATCATAATATGGCGCACTAAAAGGCAACTTCTCTGTGATAACATTATCCGCAGTAGGCACCAGCATTACATCTGCATCCCAGCGTTCCACCAATTCTTCTAATAAAGCGAGTTTTTCCTCTTCCATCTCAGTCGTATAATTCTGTGGTAAATGCTGCTCTATTAGATAATCATCTTTTCCAAGATACACTCCATTGATTTCGTCCTTCTGTAGGAGCAAATCAACCTTCGTTTTTATAGCAATCCATGTGTCTCTACTAACGAACTGATCTGTCACATAACTCTCATATTCACTTGTATAATCACCTTCCAACAGCGTTTTCATTGTGAACTCTGGTTTCTGTGCCAACACCCTATTTTCGTTCTCCGAAAACAGCCTATCTTTATTCACAAGACTCGCTACTGCAAACGCTAAAATAATTCCACAAATAAGGCTAATTGTCAATATTTCATTTCGTTTATCCTGCATTTTTGACCTCGATTCGTCACCACAAAGCAAGTTTTTCTTTACCTTAATACGTTTTCTTTACCGTTTTTTGCTTATCCTAAAAACGGAAATATAAAAATGGATTATAGGATGCTTCCACCATATAAGCAATGGAAAGCAATAATAACACTGGCAAAATTACTTTTTCTAACACTCCATACAACGCTAGAATTGGTCCTTTTTGACTGTCTCTCATTTTCTTTGTTATTCCAGCAAATATTGGAGTACTTGCAATTACAGAAATTAGCAACAACACCGCATTTCCTTTCAGCAAATAAAGCATATATCCATCGAAAAGACCTGCCCCATTCATACCGAACATAGCCATTAAATATTGCTGTATCTGGTCTATGTTAGGCACCTCAAAGAACACCCAGCTAACAAGCACTACCGCAAACATATACCATCTTCCTATCATTTTCGGTAGATAAGATAGTACCTTTCCTAGGAATAATTTTTCTAGAATCAAGAATAGTGCAAACCACATTCCCCAACAGAGGAAATTCCAACCTGCGCCATGCCAAATTCCGGTAAGTGCCCAGACAATCAATATATTAAGCAGCTGTCTCTTGATTCCCTTACGATTACCACCTAGAGGAATATATACATACTCTTTGAACCAGCTACTAAGAGAGATATGCCATCTTCTCCAGAATTCTGTGATGGAAGACGCAATATATGGATAGTTAAAATTCTCTGGAAAATCGAATCCCAGCATGCTTCCTAAGCCAATTGCCATATCGGAATAACCAGAAAAATCAAAATATATCTGAAATGCATATGCCACAATGCCTAACCACGCTGTCAAAGCTTTCATCTCGCCAAAATCCATACTAGAGATTTCCGTCCATAATAAACCAGTATTGTTGGCAATCAATACTTTTTTTGCAAATCCTACTACGAATCTCCTTAATCCATAACTAACAGCATATACATCCACTTTACGGTCATGAAGTTTGTCTGCCACTTGTCGATACTTTACAATCGGTCCCGCAATCAGCTGAGGGAACATGGTTACAAACACGGCAAAATCCAATAGGTTTTTCTGTACCTTAGTCTCTTTACGATACACATCGATAGTGTAAGACATAGTCTGGAAGGTATAAAAAGAAATACCAATTGGTAAAGGTAAGTTCAATAACGGAATATTAGTACCAGCAATACCATTAATAGACTGAATTACAAAGTCTGCGTACTTAAAAAAGCCCAATACACCTAGATTAATTACAATAGATGAAATCAAGAAAATACGGGCATTTCGTCTCCGTCTACAACGACTAATAAGCAAACCGTGAATATAATCTGATATGGTAGAAAAAAGCATTAGGAAAATATAAATAGGCTCTCCCCACGCATAAAAAAACAAACTCCCCAAAAAGAGGATGACATTTTTCATCCTCTGGGGAGCTACATAATAACATATTAAAAATATGGGCAAAAAACTAAAAAGAAAAATAACACTGGAAAATACCATTGTTTCTCTCCATTATTCTGGAATGTTCTGTCTAATTACCTCAAGTGCTAGTTCATTCGCTTCCTGACACTGTGCGATTACTGCCTCATCACCGCTCTCAGCTGCGGTCATAGTATCTGCACCAAGCTGTACAAAACATACATAGTTTCCGATTGTTTCAATACGAGAAGCCTGAATCTTACCTACATTCATAGGATACTGCATAGTATCACTCACCATTGCCTCACGATAAGCATTTAAAGCTTCCTCCACCGCTTCTACCATACCATCTTTTGCCTTGATAATCAATAAAGTATCTACATTTGTACCAATCATAGGCATTTCTGCAAGATAGTCATCATACATATCCGCGCTGATACCATAAGTACCTTCTAAGAAATCTGCAGGAATTGCCATGTTAGGCCAATAATTCTCACCTAATGCATTCACTACTGCGGTTTTAATAGACTCCATCTCTGCGCTCCAGCCTTCCAAAGCCACTTCTCCGCCTTCTACTACTTCAGTGCTTGTCTCGGTAGTTGATTCAACACTTTCTGTTGATACACTAGTCTCTACCTGAGTCTCCGTAGACTGTGTTGCATCCTGCGTTGCATTACTATCTTCCTTACCGCCTCCGCATGCTACAAAACTAAGGGTCATTGTTCCAATCATTAACATTGCTACTAACTTTTTCATATTCTTCCTCCTTTACGCCAAGTTATATTTCTCCTCACTTGGCTCTTTGTGTATGTTTACATTATTTCCTAGTCTTAGTCGTTTTAATCATTTGTGTTAGTTTTTGCCCGCAAACATGTATATCATACCTTATATTCGATATACAAACCGTTTGCTTTGGCTCATTGTAACATAGTTATCTATTTTCGCCTAGCAAATTCTTTCTTAAGAAAATATATACTAATTCTAAACTTTCTAATGACAAAATCCCCTTGAATACTGTATACTCCCTTATGGTTGTTACATTTATTAATTCGTATTCAAACGTAGCAAATGGAGGTTTTTGTATGAGTATATTAAACGTAGAGCATCTGACCCATGGTTTTGGTGACCGTGCCATCTTCAATGATGTGTCTTTCCGTCTCTTAAAAGGAGAGCATATTGGGCTTATCGGTGCCAATGGCGAAGGTAAATCTACTTTTATGAATATTATCACAGGCAAATTGATGCCAGACGAAGGTAAGATTGAGTGGGCAAAGAATGTGCGTGTTGGCTATTTGGATCAGCATACTGTTCTTAGTGCTGGTCAGACTATTCGTGACGTGCTTGCTTCTGCTTTTGATTTCTTATTTGAGATGGAAGCTCAGATGAATGACATCTGTGACAAGATGGGCGAAGCTACTCCAGAGGAATTGGAAGTCTATATGGAAGATTTGGGAACCATTCAGGATTTGCTTACCATGCATGATTTCTACATGATTGATTCCAAAGTAGAGGAAGTTGGTCGTGCACTGGGACTTACTGACATCGGTTTAGATCGTGATGTAACTGAGCTTAGTGGTGGACAGAGAACCAAGGTATTACTTGGCAAGCTTTTATTGGAAAAGCCTGACATCCTTCTCTTGGACGAGCCTACCAACTATTTGGATGTGGAGCATATTGAATGGTTGAAGCGTTACTTGAATGAATACGAGAATGCGTTTATCTTGATTAGTCATGACATTCCTTTCTTGAATAGTGTTATTAACTTAATCTACCACATGGACAATCAGGAATTGAACCGTTATGTAGGCGATTACGACAAGTTCCAAGAAGTATACGCTATGAAAAAGGCTCAGTTGGAAGCTGCTTACAATCGTCAGCAGAAGGAAATTGCAGATTTGAAGGATTTCGTTGCTCGTAATAAGGCGCGTGTATCTACTAGAAATATGGCAATGTCTCGTCAGAAGAAATTAGACAAGATGGATGTGATTGAATTAGCTGCGGAGAAGCCAAAGCCAGAATTCAACTTCAAGGAAGGTAGAACTTCTGGGCGTGTGCTTTTTGAAGCTAAAGATTTGGTTATTGGCTATGATGAACCATTGTCTAAGCCATTAAATCTTACTATGGAACGTGGTCAGAAGGTTGTATTGGTGGGTGCCAACGGTATTGGTAAGACTACTTTACTTAAGAGTATCTTAGGATTAATCAAGCCTCTCTCAGGTACTGTAGAGCAGGGTGACTATTTAGAGATTGGTTATTTTGAGCAGGAAATGAGTGGTAGCATGGATAATAGCTGTATTGAAGAAATCTGGCAGGAGTTCCCAGGTTTCACTCAGTACGAGGTGCGTTCTGCTCTTGCAAAATGCGGACTTACCACCAAGCACATTGAGAGTAAAGTAAAGGTTCTCAGTGGTGGTGAGCAGGCAAAGGTAAGATTGTGCAAGTTGATTAACCGCAATACGAATATTCTTCTTTTGGACGAGCCTACCAACCATTTGGATGTGGATGCCAAGGATGAATTGAAACGTGCACTTCAGACATACAAGGGAAGTATCCTTATGGTATGCCACGAGCCTGAGTTCTACGAAGGGCTGGCTACAGATGTGTGGGATTGCTCGAAGTGGACTACAAAGGTTTTGTAAGATAGGTTGTTGAATCATAGTGGAATGGTACAGGGGGGACTCCCCATATTCTACAGCGACACGCTTTCGCTCCGTACCTCGATGTAACGGACACTAAATTCGCAGGGTGCTTACGCTTCTGCTCATTAAGTGCCGACACTCGGTAAGGGTCTTTTGTAGAACATGGGGAGCCCCCCCTTTACGTTTTCTGTCTCAAAATCAACTGATTTATTTTGTTAGAACCTTTTTGTGATAGCCCTTTTGGTTGCATCGAATACATCTCATCTTACGGCTTCTGCCAATGTGCGGAGCAAAGACCACTGCTTTCATGGAAGGAACGTACTTTGCTTGGCAGTGTGGGCATTCGTAGTAGCCTGCATCGTGCTCTAGTTTAATAGCGTAGATAATGCCAACTACAAAAATTGCCATTCCAGCCACAATTAGCACAAGTCTCCACCAGATATTTTCCACTGCAAAACTTGCTGCGAAAATCATAACTAGGAATGCAATGGAAGAAGTATATCCTATGACATTTTCCAACATCAGTAGCTTCTTATTGTTCAATTCTTCCTGCTTCTGTAACTCTAACAAGTTTTCCTCTGCTTTTTGTTTATAGTTTTCCATACTCAATCGTTCCCCAGTGAGGAGTTCGTTTACATTAATATTTAGGAGCTCACACAGTTCCATCATAATGGATATATCTGGCATGCTCTTTCCGTTTTCCCATTTGGAGACTGCTCGGTCAGTAATTCCCAATTTTTCTCCTAATGAAGCTTGTGTAAAGCCTGCCTCTTTTCTACATTCTGCTATGAACTTTCCTATTTTTTCCTGATTCATGGGGAATCCTCCTTTCTGGTCTCACTATAAATTTTTGTGGTCAAAAACACCATACACTGGCAGTTGAGTTGGTGAAAATTCGCTTAATTTGGCCACTCAACTGACAGTTGGAAACAAACAAATAAGTTCTTTTACTATATCATAATACGCTTTTTGCTGTGAACAAAATTATCTTATTTCATGTGACTACTTATTTTTTTGCTTTCACGAAATGTTTGAAAATATCTTGCTCTTTAATCAGTGCAATACCTCTCTCTTCATCTCCGAGCACAAGAATCTTATCTCCTGTTTTAATATCAAAAACCTTGCGTGCCTTAGCTGGGATTACCATCTGGCCTTTCTCTCCCACAGTCACTACACCAAAAGCATATTTTCCTTTAGGGGGCACGCCCAGACCATCCACAGGACTGACAAAATTCACTAAGTCATCTAGCGTCACCTTGAATATCTCAGCTAATAACATGCTTTTCTGAATATCAGGTAGGGATTCGCCGGTCTCCCATTTAGATAAGGTCTGACGGGACACATCAATTAATTCTGCCAATTCCTCTTGAGACATATTATTTAGTTTACGCAATTGAATCAAATTATCGCTAAACATTCTTTTTCTCCTTTTTTATACCAAGCACGCACCAACGTAAAACAGGAATCCTTGAGACAATCTCGTATAAAAGGAATCCACCAACAAATGTAGCTATTCCCGCTATCAAATAGGACTGTAGTGCTGAAATTTCCGTATATCTGTTCATATAATACGCCACTGCTGCCAATGGCAAATAGTGAAATACATACAAGCCAAAACTTTTCTTGGTCATCCAAGTGGCAAAAGGACTCGTATAATCTCCCCATTTTTTCATAATAGCAAAAATAGCAAGGACAGCCATCCAACCATACGCAATTGAAAACAGACTACTTACAACAGGTGCCTCTGCATAATTCTCTCCAAAATAGTAACACACATATCCGATTCCCAGAGCGATTGCTACCACTGTAAGGATATGCCAGTACTTGCTTAATCTCTCTATGACAGTCTCATGAGCAAATACAAAATAACCCAGCAGAAAACAGAAGCCATAGATTCCAAATCGGTACACTACGATGATTGGCGTATTTAAAATCTGCGCACTTCCCCATACCAAGATTCCCAAAAGTATCAGAATGACGAGATTGGTCTTCTCGCAAACGCTATATATCTTTCCTTTTTCAAACTTGTGGATAAGGGCAAGTCCAAGAGAAAATAGCCAAAGTAGCTGAATGTACCAAAGTACACCTGTACCAGACATACACATGATAAAATACAAGATTATTTTGGGCATGGTGTCAGGCATAAAGGCAAAAGCATTGCTGATTGCCATATTAAAGTAACCTAATATCCACTGAAAAACAAATAATCCAATGGTGGATGGCACCAATAATTTCCTCGTTCTGCTGACAATAAATTCTTTTATAGTATGATTTTCCAAATAATATCTAGAGCTCATACCTGATATGATAAACAAGATTACCATAAACCATGGATAAAGAAGGTATTGTAATGCATCCTGATACTGCACCTTGGAAAAAGGCCCAATCACACCCGCAGTAACCACACCATTGTACATATAGATTATGTGGTACAATGCCACCAATAAAACGGTAATCCAACGAATATTATCTATGTAGTACTTTCTCATATTTTTCCCACCTTTGCAATTATTTTTAACATAATTATACTAAGGCAAGAACCATGTGACTACCAATTGTTCTTAACATAAATCGCATCTTTTTGTTAAAAATAGTGGCATACACTGCTTTTTTAAGTGGAGCTTTAGCATGAGATAGTACAATGACATATACATATATTTTTAAATTTATCAAATACTATAGTGGTTCCAAGAAATTGTTTGTTAATATGGAGAATAATATGGATACAGATAAAAAAGATTTAGGTGCACAGCTTGCCTATGCAGCACTGGACGAAGTACCTACTGCGAAAGCAGATGCAAAAGAAATCGTGGGATTAGTAAAAAGCGGTGGACGTATCACTGGCTACCAACTCTCAGACGGCGAAACCGTATCCAAAGAAGAAGGCGTTGCTATGGCAAAAGCAGGTGAGATTCAAGGTGTAGGAGTTGCCCACCGAAAAGATTCCGAGTATTTGAAGTCACTACCGGATGGAAGCGAGAATAATAATTTGGGGAATTTACCATCTATTAGTGGATAAAAAGGAGTCCCATGCGTGGGCTCCTTTTTTTAATCTATTTTCGTTTCTATAATATTTCGTTTACTTAACCCAACACCACAATAACAAAACTAACCACAGAAAACAGATTGCAAAAACAATGAAAGCACATACTTATATATATGTTCTTTTTCTTATAGCTTACATAAGCCACTGGTGCAAATGCAAGTATACGAAATACGTTATTGAAAGGTAGCCAAAAATGGTACAACGAAAACAATATCGCTATTAGTATTGGTGTAAATGAGTTCTGCTTTTCATAATGCGAAGTCAGATATCCTCTAAAAAATAATTCTTCTGTTATGGGCGCTACCAGCACATTAAAAATGGCATAGTATATACAGGTGATAATTAACACAGATCTTGAAAAAGACTTCAAGTACTCATAGTTTTGCCAATCAAATCCAGTTGGCAAATTATGAAGCACAGAAGCTCTCATCTCAGCAAAAATCTGATTCTCTATAGGTGCAACAAATGCCGAAAGCAAGCCCGCTATACCAAAGAAAGTCAATGCAATTAATAGTATCTTCCATA
Source organism: uncultured Acetatifactor sp. (assembly GCA_964531725.1). GTDB lineage: Bacteria > Bacillota > Clostridia > Lachnospirales > Lachnospiraceae > Acetatifactor. The sequence goes on along the minus strand of CAZHEM010000002.1, from coordinate 15,098 downwards.
TAGGTAACTTTTCCTGTCCCACGAAGGCACATTTTAGTGAATATGTACCATTTTCCTTTTTGCTGGCAGAGAGAATTACTCCCAGTTCTATTGGAACTAAAGTAACCGTTCCTAGTATACAAAACAAAAGCAAATAAGGCATCTGGCAAAAATGACCTAATAACAAGTACGCTGATGTTAAAACGGTTGTAGGTAGAAAAATTTTTATTATAAGATCTTTTGTATTTATTTTATTCATCTTTAGTGTTCCTCGTTAAATTGGAAGTTATTTAATTAGGCAACTCCATTTCATCATTCATTTTTACGAAGCCATATTTCGCATATAAAGGTCTTCCCATATCTGTTGCTTCCAGCAAAATAGCAGTTATCCCTTTCTCTCTTGCATCTGCAACTAATAAATCCAACGTTTTAAAAGCAATTCCTTGCCTTCTGTAATCTGGCTTAGTATACATATTCATGATGTAAGCCTTTTTCCTGTTGGATTATGATATGTTGGCATTACTTGAAAATAACTAATGCCACCCGCACCAACAAAGGTTTCTCCATCAAAAATTAAATAAGCTACATGGGAGCCATTCTTTAATGCGCTTTGGTAATACGCAAAGGATTGTTTTTCCACTTCAGACATATCAACATCACTACTTAACTGATTAGCTGCACGTAACACTTCTATTCTTGTTTTCGTCAGTACTTCCAAATCGGCAATTGTGGCTTTTCTATAATTCAATGCCATAACTAAAAACCTTTCTTATTTCTATTTATAATACTCTAATTGAGACATATTTTTTTACCATTACATAAACAAAATACCCAATCGAAAATCCAATGGAATTCAATAACAAATCATCAATATCTGTTACTCTGTCGCAAAATGGTAATTGCAAAATTTCAATACACAATGACAACCCAATTCCTGCAAGTAAAACTTTTGGAGCTGTATTTAGCTTTTTATATACCATAGGATAAATCACACCTATTGGCATAAACATTGTTGTATTTCCAATCACATTAATCAAAATATCTTTTATACTTGGATAATCAAAAAGATTGACAAACGGTATTAAATTTATACGAAACGGAAAAGCCTTTGCAACTTCAAAAATCAATGGTTGTATTTCACCATTCACTTTAAAAAATGGAAAAAATGTAAAACGAGTAACAACGATAATGCAAACATACACCAACATCAGTTGTGCTTCTCTTTTCCATTGAATACCCTTGTTTTTTATTGCAAATAATATTCTTACCAAACACCACACAATACTTATAAATATTACTACCGATAAATACGATATTTCTATCATCTACATTTACTCCTGTTTGTAAAATTCAAATTTACACTTCCCTACTCTAAAACCTTTTTATAAAACCGATTTCCTAATAACATACTTTTTATAGATTCAAATTTGCATTTACATAGCTTTTCGCAAAGCGCAAGAACTTCCTCATTCTCGAAATTATGTACTTCATATCGTTTGATACCTTCTTGCAAATGGAATAGAAATACCACTCCATCATCTGTCAAATACTCATTCCAATATTCTAGTTCAAGATGACCAGTAATAAATTCTTCCCAAACAGATGCTTTCTCTTTTGGAAATGAGACCATATAGTTATTTTTATCATTTTCAATTAAAAATCCGTGTTCTTTTAAATCGTTAATAGAACCATCTATACCCATTACATATGAATAGTACATACACATCACCTCATCAAATTATTTATATATTTCAAATTATCTTACGAATTCACCAAAAGCGCTTTATTCTGAGAAAATCTCCGCTTGTACTTTCTTACTAAAACTACTGACAACCGTGTCATAAGCATGATCTATCATATTCAGTAATTCATCCTTTGGAAAATTATTTAAATAAATGGTATTCCAATAAGGTTGTTGCACAGGTGGACAATGATAACCACGAACCACCTTGTTAGGGTATGCCATTCGATAGAATTGCCCAAAGTCCGCAGTGCACTTAAGGGTTATCTTATAGTCCTCAGGATAAGGATAAATCTGCGCGAATATTTTATTATTCACTTTGTAGCATATGGGAACATCACCGAATGGGTATGTCTCATATGCTTTCTTTTTGCTTAAGCAATACTTTTTAATCTCTTCTACTTGCATATCGTCACCATAAAAATTATTTTGAGGTGTTCTCCTAATTTGACTATTTTTATACTTTAATATTCAAATCTTCCATCGTTCTTCTCTTCCAATGCCTTAATTAAATGATATGTATACTCACAGTAAGGAACAGCAATGCCACACTCTCTGCCCATGCGTACCATATCCCCAGCAAACATCTCAATCTCTGTGTGGCGTCCAGCATCCAAATCCTGCAATGTGGAAAATCTAGCTTGTGGCTTTGCTCCCACAAAAAGGGAAAGTTCCTCTTGTAGCGAAATTCCTTTGGCTTTGGCTACGCTCGCTACCTCTTTCCACAGACACTTCGCAATAAATTCAACATGCTCACTATCCGTATAAGCTCCAAAACCAACTCCCAATATAGCTTGAGGAAGGTTTTGGGAAATATTGCCCGCATATTTCATCCACATATCCGCCACAATATCTTCCACATATGTGCAGCGAACCCCTGTATCTTTAAACAATTCTTCTACTGCCTGCACTCTGTCTGTAGGTTCCGTGGCATCCTTTTCCCCTACAAACACACCTGCCGTATTCTCAGGAGAAAAAGTAATCTTGTTCCCTTCTCTTACAGCCGCAATTCGCATAACAGAATACAACATATGCTCCATTCCGATAGCATTTCCAATCATTTCTTCCGAACTAACACCATTCAACAAGCTAATGACCATGGTGTTGTCACCAACCATAGCCTTGATATCTTCCAACGCACCTTCCAAGGCATCCTGCTTGCTAGACACTAAAACTAAGTCCACGTCTTTCACTTCTTCTGGCTCTTTGACCGACAAAGCATACTGCTTTCCATTGATAATGAGACCTTCTTTTTCTAAACGTTTCTTACGATCTCCCTTGGCTACAACACAGAAGTTCTCGCCTAGTTTCTCCGCAAGTCCCCAAATAAAATATGCACCTACCGCACCAGCACCTAATAATGCTACTTTTTCTATTTTCATTAGAATCTCTCCTTCATCCATAACTATTCTTAGCAAGGAATCGTCATCATTTCAGAAAATAATGCCTCTTCTCCATCCTCTTTTAATATATCCATAGGAATTCGGTTTCCAAATGCTGGTACTGGCGAATAAAACCATTCAACAAGCATCTCTCCGCCAGGGTAAAGAGTTCTCGCTCCCATAGACCACAATAAATCAGATAATCCATCAATTTCTGACTTAACGAATGAATTCTCTTTTCTTAATATTTCTTCAAACTCTTTCATAAGTTCCTTTGTTGATTCCATATAATCTCTCCTTCAACCACAATACCATTCAAGAAATTCTTTCATATATCTTTCATGTGGCGTAATAACATCTATATCAACATCTGGAAATGCTTTTGCATATGCATCCAACATATTTTTTAAGTTTTCCTTAGACTTCATATAATCATTGATGATATATTCTTGCGCCATTCCCAGCTTATGAAGAAGTATTGCTGACACAACACCTGTCCTATCTTTTCCTGCGTTACAAAAATACAATACATTTGTATCAGATTTCATAATCGTGCTAATGATTTTGTTCATGTTTTCATCAACCATTTTGATATATGATTTTGAAACATCATCAACCGATTGGGGAATTGCATTTCCGCCCGTCACTGGCATACAGTAGTACTGAAAGGAACTGTTATTTATCAGCGGACACTTTTTCCGTTCTCTTTCACTTTCTTCCCTTAAGTCTATCACTGTGACAATATTATTATCGACAAGCCATTGAACCTCTGACTCTGTTATACAATGTGGAACATCACTTCTTACAAATCGAAAACTATCAGGCAAAATTGCTCTTGTATTCTGTGCGCTTTTTAAAAGACTGCTCATATTTTCACCTCAATAAATCTATTTACACAACACAAAATAATCACCGTATTGTGTACCATCATGTCCCACTAATTTCTCACTTGGTGGAGCAAAACTCATTTTTAATAATGCCGCTCTTCTCTCGCTTGCCTCTGGTATCGCTTTTGTTGCCACTTTATTGCATTGGAACATTTCGAATGTTGGCGGAACAATTAACGATAAAATACGCTCAATTTCACTTGCATTCTCGTAATCACTTCTAAGGTCGAGGCGTAACAATCCACATTCCGTAAAATAATCTTTAGCGTCTCTATGAAACAGTTCAATTGTCCCAATAGCTTCATCCTTATATTTGTCCACAATGGACCAACGCACGAAATATTTCTTATCATATGAAAAAATCCAGAAATCAATGGCTTGCTTCATCCGTTCTTCCGTCGTGTAGAAAAAGTCATCTCCATGACAATTATCGCTGTTAAAAAAAGGAACTGCGTTTTTATCTGAATACACTTTCAGCAAATCAGAGCCATCTTCTTCTGAAACAGGTCGCAGTAAATATTTTTCGTTTTCAAATTGAGGGCATTCATGGTAAACATCTTTCATTCTCAAGTCTCCTCTGCATGTTTAAATTTATAGTATTATGCCACTATTCTTTTCTGTAGCGACTCTTACTTCTTCAAATTGTTCTCTTTATCAAAAAAGGCTTTTTCCAGCATATTATAATCTTCTGCGGAACACACTTCTTTACATTTTTTCTGGTACTCTCTAGACCGCTTTAGCATGTCCAAAATCTTCTTACATGGAAATTCACTGCACTGATTACATTTTTGCACATTATGTTCTTTCGTACATTCCACCAGTTGATATGTACATTGTTTGTGCGAGGAGCAACCTGTGCAACGTATCTCGTCATTGAGGACAATTCTATCTCGCCACCCTACTCTATACCATAGTTCCGCAACCTTTTTCATTTCCTCATCGCTATGCGCATTATATCTTGGACACTCAATACAATTATCTCCACATAATGTTATTTTCTCTTTCATAGTGACACCTCACAGTGATACAGTTCCACGCAATTAATCTACAAACTATTTATCACCAATGCCACACCAGATACCATCAACATGATGATAACAATCTTCTTTACGATTTTTTCGTCCAATACTTTACCGCTGAGCATTCCAAGTGCTAGTCCCACTAGCATTAATGGCATCAGAATGACTGCTTGCTTCACAATATCAAAGGTAATAATTCCCCATACTGCGTACAGAATAATGCGAAATGTATTTTCTACAAGGAATACGATACAGATATTGGCTTTAAAAGCACGGCTGTCATGGGTAACTCTGTTCACATATGCTCCCAGAAGTGCTCCAACTCCGTAGAGACCGCATAACAGTCCCGACAAAATACCAATCACTCCTAGAATCACCTTAGATTGCTTTACCTTTTTCGTCTGAAATTCTCGTAACAACATCTCCAAACCAATCAAGATAATCACAACACCAAAAATAATCTTTATAGTGCTGGTATCCGCGTTTTTCAAAAATAGAATTCCTGGGATACTACCAATAAGCACCAACAGTGCCAACGGTAAACATACACTCCACTTGATTGATTTTCTCTCTTTCCACGCTAGAATGGCATTGGTCGGATATCCCAATATCAATTCCACTGGAGAGATATTTATATTGTTGTTTCCAAAACTCAATATAGTTGTAAATACTAAGGTATTCGCAAAACCACATAAACCTTTTACAAAAAATGCACATACTGTCGCAATAATCCACCAAATCATCTTTTGTAATTCCTCACAAATTCATTTTTAATTAAACTCAAATAATAGATTCACTTTTAAAAATATCTAAAAATCATCTTCTGACAATTCCACTTCTGCACCTGCTGCAAGATCGCAGATTATCTTCTCATTGTTATACATCACAACAAGCCTACAAGATTTCTTTGCGCGGAACACAGCTTTACTCAGTTTGCCATCTTCCCAATTCAGGTCTACCTCTGCTCCGCCTTTGACGCAGATACCTGTTAGGCTACCCTTTTTCCACACATCAGGTAAAGCTGGAAGCAGAACTACTCGCTCCTCTGAAGATTGGACAATCATCTCTATAATTCCTGCTGCCCCACCAAAGTTACCATCAATCTGAAAAGGTGGGTGGCAATCGAATAGATTAGGATAGGTAGAGCGTTGTAATAACAAAATGATATTCTCATATGCTTTATTGCCCTGCCAAAGCTTTGCATAATCATTGATAATCCATGCGCGACTCCAACCCGTATGACCGCCTCCGTTGGCAAGTCGTCTCTCCAAAGTCACTTCTGCTGCCTTGGCAAGTTCTGGTGTTCCATCTACTGTAATCTGTTCCGACGGATGAAGTCCATACAAATGGGAAATATGACGGTGTCCCATGTCCAATTCCTCAAAGTCCTCTGGCCATTCCATCAGATAGCCTTTTTCCGATATCTGATTCGGGAAAAGCCTATCCAATACCTCCGCAATCTGTCGGTTGATATCATCCTCCATACCAAGAATCTCCGCCGCTTTCAAACACTGAGAAAACAAATCTCTCAAAATCTGATTATCCATTGTCACACCATAGATATTGGCACCCTTGTGACCATTTGGAAGAATAAACGTATTCTCTGGCGACACGGACGGAATAGTAACTAGCTTTTCATCTTTTTCTATCAGAAAATCTAAGAAGAACTCCGCCGCCTTACGCATAATAGGGAAGTTCTCTTGTAGAAATTCTATGTCCTGTGTGTATAGATAGTGAGTCCACATATGGGTACACAGCCAAGCTGCTCCCATTACCCAATAGGAGCCTGGTATCCATCTATCCTGCACCATACAGTCTCCGTAAATGTCTGTATTATGATGAGCCACAAAACCGCGACAACCATACATCTCTCTCGCTACTTGCTCGCCATTTGGTACCATTTTGTGGATTAAGTCAAATAGGGGCAGATGACATTCTGATAGATTGGCAGACTCCACTAACCAATAATTCATCTCTGTGTTGATATTAATAGTATACTTGGATTCCCATGAAGGCTTCAGCTCTTTATTCCAAATTCCTTGTAAGTTCGCAGGCAGATTGCTCGGACGACTACAAGCTATCATTAGGTATCTTCCGTAATCCAAGTACAGAGGAATCAAACCCTTGTTATCTTCCATAGTGACATTCTGTAATCGCACATTGGTAGGAATAGTCTCTTCCTCCTGTATCTGTTCCTCTGTTCTATCCAAACTAAAATGAACTCGGTTAAAAAGCGTCTGATAGTCTGCAATATGCTCTTCTAGAAGGTTATCAAAATTCTTGTTAGCAAGAGCATGGAGCTTTTGCAAAATCTGATCTTGTAAAAAATTTTGGGTAGTATCTTCACCATAATGATAAGAACAATCTGCCGTAAAATACAGTACCACCTCTGTGGCATCCTGAATAATCAGGTGGTCACCCATGGTCTGCACCGTACCTTCTTTTACGCGTGCAATCACACTCATGGCATACTCGAAACCGCCTTTTCCAAGGCTACCATATAAACAGATTCCCTCGTCTCCAATCTTTGCAACTTCGTCAAAGGTATTTTTCACTCGCGTTAAAGTCACATCAAAATTTAACGCTCTCTCCTTGGATGCGCTGCACTTAATAATCATGGCATCTGCTGGATGAGACATGAATACTTCTCGCTTGTAGGTAATCCCTTCGGATTGATACTGCACACTACAGACTGCCTTCTCTAAGTTCAGCTCCCTACGATAATTTTTTACCTCTCCTACTTCTCCAAAATCTAGGAAAATATCCCCTAAAGTCTGATAAGAAGGCATACTCATAGGACAGCCAGAAAGAGACCATTTCATTATTTTTTCTGCCTCTTCAATCTGCCCATCTAATATTAATTCTCTGATTTTAGGCAACATTTTCTTAGCATCTGGATTGATACGGTTCTTCTTCCTACCATCCCAGATACTTTCTTCGTTTACCTGTATCTGTTCTTTGCCAGGCTTGCCGAAGACCATTGCCCCCATTCTGCCATTTCCTAGGGGAAGTGCCTCTTCCCATACTTTTGCAGGTGCATCATACCATAACCTTCTCATCGTTTGCCCCCATAAATGTAAAATACATTATTGCAATTGTAACGATCCCTATAATCTCCCGCCAATTGCACATCCACACTGTTATATGCTGTTATTTAACCACTACAACTGAATACGCAGGAAGTGTAAGCATACCTTTTTCTAGGCTTACCTCTACTTCCCCTGTCAATAAAGAATCTTTTACTTTCAGCTTCTTACCTTCTTTTTCGCCAACTGACACTTGTGTCAAGTCGAGAGTTTCTTCCACTAGAGAAAGATTATAGATTAACAATAATTCTTCTTCGCCATAGGTCTTACGGATGGTACATACATTTTCCCCAGAAAGTGCCTCTTCATAAGTCACAGTACCTCTGGCAATCTCAGGGTAGGTGTTACGAATCTTGATAACATTTTTTACATAATTGTACACCGAGGTCTCATCTGCTGCCTGCTCCTCCAAGCTATCGAACTTCATCTTGATAGGCTCCATAGCCGCAGGGCCGTCGCACATACCATCTGCGTCTGCGTTCATAGACCAGTACATTGGCGCGCGCTTATTCTCATCAATTCCAGCACCCTTCATGCCCAATTCCTCACCATAGTAGAGGAAAGCATTACCTGACATAAGCAAGTTCATAGCGTGTCCTAATTTGGTGTGGTATACGCTCTCCTCACCAGCATAGTAGCCCGCAGTTCTTCCCATATCATGGTTGGTATAAAATGGCGCATCAATATAGGTATCACTATGAGAAGCCAATGTCTCCTGCAATTCCTGACATCTACGACCAAAGGAACCTGCCGTATAATTGCCATTGCGTTTCAATGTATTGGCAATCACACCATCTTTATCTGCAAACTCAAAGTTAAAGCAGCTATCTATACCGCTTTCATAATACTGCGCATAGGTAGGCAAATCGTTCCATACCTCCGCCACGATATAGGCATCTTGGTTTTTACTCTTCACCATCTGATTAAACCAAGTCAGCACTTCAATATTCTTATCAATATTACCGGAATAGAATTCCTTAGCTGCATCTAGACGGAATCCATCCACGCCCAATGCCAACCAGAAATCTACAATCTGCTCAAACTCCTGACGCACCGCTTTATTACCAAGGTTCAAGTCTGGCATCTCGCTCCAAAAGTTGGCTTCATAATACCAATCAGTTCCTGCCACGGGTGACTTGCCAGAACCACTTTCTTTACTGAAAAAATAATAATCCACATAAGGGCATTCGTTCACGTCAGGCTCCTGCCCCGCAGGCAGATTTTGTATATAAGTATATGCCTCTAAAAACCATGGATGCTTGGAGGAAGAATGGTTCATAACCAAATCCATTGTCACACGAATTCCTCTCTCATCACAAGCCGCTATAAATGCCTTAAAATCATCCAAAGTTCCATACTCAGCATCAATATCCATATAGTTGGTCACATCATATTTGTGGTATGTAGTAGATGGATTAATTGGCATCAGCCAGATACCATTACACCCCAAATCAGTATCCGTCTCGGCATTACCATCATTGATATAATCTAACTTCTGGGTCAGACCTGGTAAATCGCCCACACCATCTCCGTCACTATCATAGAAGCTATATACAAAGACTTCATAATTTGTACGATATTTGTCATCAATAATGTTAAGCCCCTGTTCTTCCTGTGCACAACCCGCACATCCCAATACAAATGCTCCTGTTAAGAGCATTGCTAGTAATCTTTTTTTCATATAGTCCCCACCTTCTCATAGCATTCATATCTCTTTTGATAGAACCATTTACATATCTTTATTTCCGTCATGGCTTTAATCCTCTTTTATCTCAAAGCCTGCGCATGCAATATTTTTTAGATTCTATAAAGTCTATGTGCATTCTCCCAAGTAATCTCTTTTACCTGTTCCTCTGTCAATCCCTTCAATGCCGCAATCTCCTTAATTACATAAGGCAAATTCAAGGAACTATTACGTTTCCCACGATTAGGATCTGGCGCCAAATAAGGACAGTCCGTCTCAATCACAATACGGTCCATTGGAATATATTCCACCGCTTCCTTCAACTTCTTGGCATTCTTAAAAGTAACCACACCACCAATGCCAAAATAAAAACCCATATCCAAGAAGGTCTTTGCCGTCTCCTTGGTATAGGAATAACAATGGACTACACCACCAATCTCTTCTGCTTTTTGCTCCTTCATTATATCAATGGTATCCTTGGCAGCCTCCCTGGAATGAATCACCACTGGAAGTTGTAATTCTCTCGCCATCTGTAACTGTCTAATAAACCATTTTTTCTGAATCTCTCGGTCTGGCTCATCCCAGTAATAGTCCAAGCCTATCTCTCCTACTGCGAGACATTTCTCCAACTGGCACTGTTCCTTTAGCCATGCAAAACTTTCCTCGGTCAACTCTGCAGTATCGCTAGGATGCACACCAATTGCCCCGTAGATATAGTCATAACGTTCCATTAATTCAATGGTTCTCTTGCAGGAAGCAAGACTTGCGCCAATGTTCACTACCTTGGCAATTCCCTGCTGTGGCAACTGCGCCAATAGTTCCTCTCTATCTTCATCAAAAGCCTCATCATCATAATGAGCATGTGTATCAAATATAGCAGCCATTTCTGCCCTCCAAAAACGTTTTCTATGCATTGGTTATTATATCCTTTTTAGTATGTTCTAGCAAGTAATGCCGTCAGCTTAGATTATTTTTATGTTAAGTTCTATCTTGATTGACAACCTATCTCTATAGTAGTAGTGTGGTAAAGAAGAGACATATTTCTTAACTACTTTTCAATAAGTCAACTACAGTAACTACTAGAAGAAAGGAAACAAAGGATTATGAAACAGAAAAGTAACTCAAAAATTATTATCTTGCTATTAGTATTATTATTTGCTTGTGGTATTGTAATGCTTATCTCATACATATCACAGAAAAATGCGCCCAATACGGAAATGAACGCCTTGTCATTGGAAGAAATTACGTCCGAATTTGCATCTGCTTATTTCAACAAGGATATTGATACGATTAAATCCTTCTTAACCGATTCTTACGACGAAGATATTACTGTTTATACAGAAGCATCTATACCTAATGATTATCTTATCAACGGATTGGATAATATTGGTGACATAAAAGTTGGAGAAACTTGTGAAGTCTGGGTAGAATTTACCCCAGATTCTGGCGAATTTGCAGGTTATCATGTTAACTTAACACTTAACATGATTCAAGAAAAAGATGGATGGAAAGTGGCAAGTTATGGATTAGAATTATAATTTTCTAGCACGATATCTACATAAACAATAGAATGCCCCAAGCTTTGTATATTACAAAAGCTTGAGGCATTACTATTTTTACATTCTTATTATCCTGCAAAGGATAGGCCGGCAAAAATGTCTTGCGAAGATATCTTTTCTTCCCCTACTTCATAGCCATTTTCTACATAGAACCAACCGCTTTTACCACTGGCAGACTGCAACAGCACCCAATTGCCAGTGCTATCCATGGTATTGTCTAGATGAGAAATCCATACCTGCTGTGGCTCCAAAGTGTAAGCGGTACTTGGCTTATGCAAATCGCCTAATAATTCCAATTCCTGTAACAAGTATATCTCCTGTTCGCTCCAATTGACGAATTCGTACATTTCCTCTTGTACCAACTCTACATCACCATCGTCATTCATAAAATACTGTACACGAATAGCGCTAGTCTGAACGGCATCATTACGAACAGCCGTGGTAATTCTACCATCTACAATATTAGTATAGCGCACATCATTGGCAATGGAACCCGCATCACGCAGGCGACCATTTTCGTACTTGTAGATAGAGGTCAATGGATCACCACTTGGTCCATCCTGATACAAAGCAATGAAGATTCTCTCCCCATCGGGACTGAATGCCCAGATGCTGTTGCTTACACAACATCCACTAATCTCCTCCATGCCTTCTCCTGCACGAAAAATAAAATTATCCATTGGCCAATCCCAACCTTGTCCATTGGCTGTAATGGATATTCTCTCGCTGTCTCCATCTCCATCCAGATCGATGACTGCAAAAGTCTCCTCTGCGGTACGATATCCAACCTCTACGAATTTATGGGTATTCTCTAGAATGTATTCGCGATTGGATACTCCCCACTCATTTTCCTCTTCCTCTGTTAAATCTGCTGGGATTTTATAATTCCACACACTTTCCTTGTTTTCCAAGATGAGTGTATGTGTTGAGGAACTATTTTCACTGTACAAGAAAATGAATCCTTCATCCACCGTCATCCATGAAAGTGGAAACAGCTTCTGCGTCTCCTCATCTAAAGGAATCAACTTATATCCTCCCATATCAGGGCCAATCACACACATGGAATCATACATCCAGTCTAATGCCTCACCATAGGTCTGGGAATCCGTCATAAAATATAATTTCTCTCCATTGGTGTCAGCAGGCACATCCGAAGGTACTGCATATGGATATACGCAAGTTATTTCTTCGTCCCTTAGCATGTACACGCCATAGTTGCTAAGCTCATAGACCACACCACCATCTGCTTCCAATGACTTATATACTTTTCTGGCAAAATAATTGCCTTCTGTCCACTCCACTTCCTTATTCTCAGAAGAAAGTTCACATCCGATTGCCCACATTCCAGTGCTCTTCTCTGCAAAAACCATTGGAATGTCGATAGTAGAACCATCTTCTGCAAAGGTGTAACGTACGGTTACCATATCTCCTTCCTCTATATCCTCATACAAGAAGTGATATGCATCTTCTGGTAGCGACTGTCCTGGATAGTTAATCCATCCATTATTATAATGCACCATTGCATCTCCATCACCTAGGTAAAGTAATAATCTGGCTGCAGTAACTGGGTCTTGATATGCACTATAATATTCTGGATTGGTTCCTTTCTGAAGGTGATGACAAATTGTCCAGAAGAATCCTGTAGAATATCCAGTATTTGCTATCTTGAAGAGATTATCTTCACCTACTTGATATACTTTTTTCAATTCTTCTGCAGTGTTAATCTCAGAATATTCCTGATACCCCTTATGATTGACATAATACAAGCCATCAACCTGCTCTATGCTCACGGTTTCAATTGCCACGGAAATCTCTGGTACAAAAGTAAACATCAAAAAACGAATCTGCGCCTCTGAAGCTCCCTCTTTATATTCCACGGTAAAACATCCTTCTGAAGTCCATGGTGAAGAAAAACCAAAAGAATATTTTCCTCCGCCGTGGGCATATACCATATCCCAATTTTCAAAGTTCTCTTTATCAGATGCCAACGCATACAGTACTCCACCATCTCTATCTGCAAAAGCCTGCGCATAACGATATACTGCATCATAAGCATCCTCTTGATGGCTAGTCAAATTCAATCCATCTTGTGTCCAATTACCATCTATTTGCTCCGCACCTTCAATATTCTCAGGACTCTCTCCACTTTCCATATTTTCGGGATTTTCACCAGCTTCTGAATTCTCCTGCATTTGCTCTCCTGCAATGGCATTGGAATCATTCTCCTTTGGATTGCAACACAATCCCACCGTTACAACTAACAGCAATACCACTACTACTGCAATTACCCAAAAAGAGGCTTTTCGATAATTTAATACATGTTGAATTCTGTTTTTCACGTTTTCCTCCCCGAAAGACAGTGCTGCACATGATATGACACCCCTGTCTTTTTTGTATTTCCCTTTGGTTGCTTCATCTAACAGCGTATAAGAATACACTTTTTTACTCTCTTCCCCTAAAGTACTGACTACCATTTCATCACAGGACATCTCACAGTCCTTATTCATCAAATAAAATGCCAACCATGCAAATGGATTGAACCAATGCACACAGCAGATTCCCAACGCCAACGGTTTGGTAATATAATCTTTTCTCTTAATGTGCACTCTCTCATGACAGAGGATTACTCTACGACTTTCCGCATCCAATCCTTCTGACAGATAGATTGTAGGACGCAGGATTCCCAAGACAAAGGATAAATGGTCACCTTGAATCTCACATACTCCAGTTTCCACTTCTTTTGCATCTCTTACTCTTACTTTCAAGTGCCAGTAAGAGAATGCATGATATGTTAACAAGGCACACGCTCCCAGCAACCATACCATTGCGATAGCAATCCATACTTCATATGTAAAAGCTCTCCGAGGCTGTTGTGTACTCTCATTTAAACCTCCAACCTCTACTAATGTAGCGTTTTCTCCACTCAATGTCTGCATATTATTACGTGCATCCAGCTCTCCCATTGCCTCATTCAACAAAGTAGGCATATCCTCTGCTACGCTATTCGCCTGTTGGTTGGACTGATTATTTTGCACCACACCATTTTCTACAACAGGTGCTTGCATGCCTTCCACAATAGTACTCTCCCCCACCATGGAATTCTGTGCACTAAGCCAATCCTCAGATTGGACTTCATTAACTTCAGCTTGTAGGTTTCTTTCCTCCCAGAATCTCTCAGAAGTGGTACTAATTCTCTCGGGAATCAGGCTAAACTGTCCCTCAGGAAAAATAGGACATACCAATCGTAAGAAAACCACACCCCACAACACATAGGAACACCATTTTGGTGCCTTACGCAACAATAGCCTCGCTACTAGCACAAACAAGATTACATATGTTCCCACAATGCTCAAATCTAATACTGTCTGAAACAATGACAATAGCAAACCTTTCATTACACTTCCCCCTTGTACTCCTCGATCATCTTCTCAATCTCTAACACCTGTTCACGACTTAATTTCTTATGCTCCATAAAAGCAGCTATCATACGTGGTAGAGAACCTCCAAAGGTCTTCTCTACAAATTGTTCCCCCTGAGTCTGCACATATTGCTCTTTGGTAATGAGGGCGGTCACCACAGCATTCTCATTCTGAAAAAGATTCTGCTCACACAACTTTTTCAAAAAGGTATAGGTAGTAGACTTCTTCCACTCAAATTCTTGTTGGCATCGTTTCACAAGCTCTCCAGAAGCAATAGGCTCTTCCGCCCAGATTAATTCTGCAAATTTTAGTTCTGCATCTGTAAGTTGGTACATAGTGTAT
>CAZHEM010000001.1:0-58693 GCA_964531725.1 uncultured Acetatifactor sp. | reverse complement strand
AAGCTCACTAGACCATGGGGGGGAGCAATGCTTGTTCTATATGCATGTTATTTTACCTATCTGATACTATAAGAGGAGAACCATGAATGGATGCTAAAAGATATGCGATTCTTGATTTGTTTAGAGGACTAGTGTTAATTAGTATGATTGCTTACCATGCAATATGGGATATGGTATATATTTATGGTGAACAATGGAACTGGTATAAATCCGATATTGCGTATCTTTGGCAACAAAGTATTTGTTGGAGTTTTATTTTACTTTCTGGTTTTTGTTGGAATTTCGGCAGACATAAACTTAAAAGAGGGATTGTCGTATTTGTGGCAGGAAGTATCATTAGTATGGTAACGATTCTGGTGATGCCTGAGAATGTAGTTATATTTGGAATCTTAACTTTGTTGGGAACCAGTATGTTGCTGATGATTCCTCTGGATAAAATTTTACATAAAATTGATAGCAAGATAGGTTTATGTTTTGCTACTATGTTATTTGTAATAACAAGGAACATTAACAAAGGCTCGTTGGGATTTGAGAAGTGGGAGATTCTTAATATTTCAGACCATTGGTATGGGTATCTGAGGAACGCAGATGCGAACTTTGTTGATTGGGTTGCTACCTATGTAGGGTTTACAGCAAAAGACTTTTTTTCAACGGATTATTTTTCTGTATTTCCTTGGTTCTTTCTTTTTATGGTGGGCTATTTTCTCTATCAAATTATGAATGAGAGTAATTGGTTAGAGCAATTAAAACCTAGTTGCAGTAAGCATTTTGAATGGTTGGGAAGACATTCATTGCTTATTTATATGGTGCATCAACCGATTATTTATGCTGTCCTTGCACTGTGGTATTATTTTACACGCAATTTTTGTTAGATTTGCTAGGAATTTGGGGAATATGATGATATAATAACAGTTTGTGTGGAACTATAGAGTGTCCGTATGGGAAGGACAACACAATAATAGGAATCAATTTGTATAGTGCATAGAGAAGTGATGCTTACATAATGAGGAGAATCTAATGAGTCAGGAGAATGAAAAGCAAAGTGTCGGTGAACGCAACGATATTAAGCAAGTTGACGTTGAACAGAGTAGTAACGAACAAAATGTTGTTAAGCAAAATGATGTTGACCAGAATAGTGATAAACAGGATGACAATGAACAAGAATCAAACGTCGAAACGCAGGAACAATCTTTGAAACAGACCAAAAAGAGTAAAAAGAAGTGGGTGCTTTTGGCTGTGGTGGCACTTTTGGCAGTAGTATTGATTGCCTACGGCAGTGTGGCTATTTATTTTCAAACGCACTTTTTACCAGGAACCAGAGTGAATGGTATGGATTGTTCGCAATTAGAGATTCAGCCTGTTGCGGATATGGTAGAGCAGCAAGCTATGGAATATGAACTTATTGTAACTGGCAGGGATGTAAAAAATACAGAAGAGCAGGTGACATTAGGTACAATATCTGCTGAAAGTATAAATTTGCAACTTGTAGATATCGAAGGTGCTATATCCCATGTAATGGAACAGCAGGATGAATTGTTGTGGCCACTTTATTATATGGGACAACGTGTAGATAGCTATTCGATTGTACAAGGTGTGACGTTTGATGAAGAAATGTTAGAAGCTTCTGTAAAGGAGTGGGAAGCCTTTCAGAAGAAAAATATGATTGCTCCTAAGGATGCTTATATTAGTGATTATTCGGAAGAAAAAGGTGGATATGAACTGATTCAGGAAGTAAAAGGAACAACAATTGATGTGGAAGCTGCATTAGTTCAGATTGCAAATGCTATTACGGGAAGAGTAGCGGAAATTAATCTGGATGAAAAGGCATGCTATGTAGACGCAAAAGTAACGGTAGAAGATGCAGATTTGCAAAAAACTGTGGATGCAGCCAATAAATGTTTAGAAAGCAAAATTACATATGACTGGAATGGCACGAAAGTAGAGCTTGGAAAAGAGCAGATTAAGGAATGGATTACTGTTGCTAATAATAAGGCTACTTTAGATGAGGAAGCTATTGCAGAATTTGTTACTGAAAATGCACAAAAATGGGATACTTATGGTAAGAATAGGAACTTTATGACTACACTGGGAGTAGAGCTTAATCTGCCAAGTGGTGCATTTGGCTGGCTAACAGATAAAGCGGCTGAGACAGAAGAATTAATTGCGTTGATTAAAAAAGGTGAGACCACAGAGAGAGAACCGATTTATAGCGTAAGGGGATTTCGCAAAGGAAATAATGATATAGGAAACTCATATGTGGAAATCGATTTAACACATCAGCATTTGTATGTTTATATTGGCGGAGCAGTTGTATTTGAGACAGATTTTGTGTCAGGTCTTATGACAGATCCTGGCTGCGTTACACCAGCAGGTGTTTTTGGACTTACTTATAAAACAACCAATGCAGTATTGCGAGGCGCAGATTACGAGGAGCCAGTTAGCTTCTGGATGCCATTCCATGGCAACTATGGAATGCATGATGCGACATGGAGAACGGAGTTTGGTGGAGATATCTACTTAGAGAATGGTTCTCATGGTTGCATTAATCTGCCACTTGAGGCAGCAGGGCAAATCTATGGTTATGTATACGATGGATTTCCAATTATATGTTACTACTATTAATAAAGTAATGATATGTAAAGAAAGAGAGAGGCAGATTATTGAGCCATTTGTATGATAAGTTACAAAAATATGGGGAGAGTGATTATTACCCATATCATATGCCTGGTCATAAACGTAGGCTCTATGGTAATCTTCCGGAAGAGATTGCCAAGATGGATATTACGGAGATAGATGGTTTTGATAATCTGCATCAAGCGGAAGGAATTTTACTCGAATTACAGCAGAAAGCGGCTTCGATTTATGGTGCAGATGAAAGCTTTTATCTAGTCAATGGCAGCACTGGTGGAATATTGAGTGCTATTAGTGCGGCGGTGCCGTTTGGTGGGCATTTATTAATGGCGCGAAATAGTCATAAATCAGCATATCATGCCGCTTATCTTAGGAATTTGAGATTATCCTATTTATATCCTGAATGGATTACAGGATATGATGTATATGAGGCGATAACGCCTGAGCAAGTAGAGGAAGCATTGGAGAGGGAGACAGATATTGATGCAGTCTATATCGTCTCCCCTACCTATGAAGGACGAATTGCGGATATTCAAGGAATAGCCAAAGTAGTTCATGCAAAAGGGATTCCTTTGATTGTAGATGAAGCACATGGTGCACATTTGGGTATGGCAAAAGGATTTGCTAAGAATAGTAGCAGATTGGGTGCTGACATAGTGATAAATAGTGTGCATAAGACTTTACCAGCAATGACACAGTCGGCAATCCTCCATGTAAATGGTGGGAGAATAAATAGGCAGCAGCTTAGGAAATTTTTGCATATTTATCAAACAAGTAGCCCATCCTATATATTGATGGCAAGTATTGATAATGCTCTTAATCTTGTAGAAACAAAAGGTGAAGAAATCTTTTCAACTTTTTATAGAAGATATTGTCGGATGTTGGAATGTTTGGTAAAATGTAAGCGCTTACAGATTTTATCGAATATAGAAGAGATAGAGTCAGGTGCACAGGATGTGGGAAAGCTTGTGATATCTACCAGAAATACGCATTTGTCTGGACAAGAATTATATGATATTCTGTTGGAGCGATATCACCTGCAATTAGAAATGGCCGCAGGAACCTATTGTCTTGCTATGTTTACGGTAGGAGATGATGATGATGGTTATGAGCGAATGACCAGAGCTTTGTTAGAGCTTGATTACGAGATTGCAAAGATGCAAGATGATGACCAAGTAACTAGAAAAACTGTAGATTACAGTAGTTTGATAGAAGACAAGGCATATGGGAAGGATGCGTGCCGAAGTAGTCTGCTCTGTGGCAATACGAAGGTAGAGAGGCCAACTTGTATGATCCCTATAGCGCAGGCATGGGAGTTGAATACAAAGGATGTGCCATTGCGTGAAAGTGTAGGGCAACCAGTTGGAGAATTCATCAATTTATATCCACCAGGAATACCGATTTTGGTGCCGGGTGAGGTAATGAATGAGGAGATTGTCCAGTTACTGGAAGAATACTTGAGACACGGTTTGACTGTTCAAGGTGTGAAGGTAGTAAGGACAGATACCCCAATAAATGTAGATGGCAACAAGCACGCAGATGGGCAGAATGATAGGTGTGTGCATTATATAAAAATAGTTCATCATGCCGAAAGGTAATGACGATATAGATGTTTGTATGAGGAAAGGTAATATTATGAGAAAAACGAAGATTATTTGTACCATCGGACCAGCGAGTCAGGATGTTGATCATTTAAGAGAATTAATGCTTGCTGGAATGAATGTAGCCAGATTTAATTTTTCCCATGGAGATCATGAGGAACAGAAGGGCAAATTTGAAAATGTAGATAAGGTGAGAAAGGAATTAGGCTTACCAGTTGCTACTTTGATTGATACAAAGGGTCCAGAGATTCGTTTAGGCGATTTCGAGGGCTATAAGGTTGAGTTAATGGAAGGCCAGGAATTCATTCTTACCACTGACGAAGTAATGGGAACAGCACAGAAGGCGTCTATTTCTTACAAAGGAATTAAGAACGATATTGGTGCAGGATCTTCTATCTTAATTGATGACGGTTTGATTGGCTTGACAGTAGAGAAGATTGAAGGAAATGATATCCACTGTCGTGTTATGAATGGTGGTTCTGTATCTAGCCGTAAGGGTGTAAACGTACCTGGTGCTATTCTTACCATGCCTTATATTAGTGAGAAGGATAGAGCAGATATCATTTTTGGTATTGAAATGGGATTTGATTTCTTGGCTGCATCTTTTGTAAGAAATAAAGAAGATGTATTGGCAATTAGAGAGATTTTAAACGAGTATAACAGCTCTATGCAGATTATCTCTAAGATTGAAAATATGCAGGGTATTCAGAACCTTGAGGAGATTATTGAAGTATCTGATGGTATCATGGTTGCTCGAGGTGACCTTGGTGTAGAGATTCCTATGGAAGAGTTACCAATGGTTCAGAAGAAGATGATTAAATTAGCTTTGGCACAGGGTAAGCAGGTTGTTACCGCTACTCAGATGTTAGATTCTATGATGAAGAATCCTAGACCTACCAGAGCTGAGGTTACTGACGTAGCAAATGCTATCTATGATGGTACTACAGCAATCATGCTTTCTGGCGAGACTGCTGCAGGTCAGTACCCAGTAGAGGCATTAAAGACCATGTCTCGCATTGCGGAAGCAACTGAGCAGGATATTGATTATCGTGGAAGAATGGCGCGTTACGCAGAGTGTGAAAAGGATATTACTACCGCTATTGCATATGCAACATGTACTACTGCAATGGATTTGAATGCAAAAGCAATTATCACAGTAACCTTGTCCGGATTTACTGCAGCTGCTATTTCAAGATTTAAGCCTGATTGTCAGATTATCGGATGCGCAATGGATAATAAAGTTAGCAATCAGATTAATCTTTTATGGGGTGTCAAGCCGATATACTTAGAGAAACAGGATGATGCAGAAGCATTATTTAGCAATGCTGTAGAGCAGGCGAAGGCAGCAGGCTGTGTTGAAAAAGGTGATATTGTTGTCATTACTGCAGGTGTACCTCTTGGTGTAGCAGGTAGAACCAATATGATTCGAGTTGTAGAGGTAGAATAAGAGAAATGGGTAAGATTGTATATCTTATGGGCAAAAGCTCCACAGGAAAAGATACCATTTTCAAAGAGTTATTAAAGGAAGGCACGATGGAATTAAAAACCATCGTGCCTTATACCACTAGACCCATTCGTGTGAATGAGCAGGATGGTGTGGAATATTTTTTTACTGATGAAGATGGTTTTCAGCAATTAAAAAGAGATGGGAAGGTTATTGAGGACAGGGAGTACCATACTTTTCATGGGTTGTGGAGATATTTTACCGTGGATGATGGTCAGATTCAGTTGGAAGATGACAATTTATACATAATGATTGGAACTTTGGAAGCATATTTACGCTTATCTGAATACTTTGGTAAAGACAAATTGCTACCAGTTATGATAGAATTAGATGACGGGGTACGTTTGCAAAGAGCTCTCAATAGGGAGAAGAAGCAAGTACAGCCTAAGTATGAGGAAATGTGTCGTAGATTCTTGGCAGATAGCGAGGATTTCTCAGAGGAGAAGATTGCAGAGGCTGGAATTGAGAGACGTTTCTATAATGATGATTTATATAGAGTTTTAAGCGAGATTCAAGATTATATTACTGCCAATAAATAGGGAAGGGGTGAGCGTATGGATATGAGAGTGAATCAGATTGCGAAAACGGCACCTACAGAGCAGGTGAATCAGCAACGTGTTACAGATGGTACTTTCAAATTCATGCTTGCCAGTCATATTGAAGAAGCGGAGCTTCAAGCCAGACTTCAGACCCTGATGGAGGATATTACCATGCAGGGTGAGAAGATATCCAAGAGACGAGATATCAAGGACATGAAGCGTTACCGTGGATTGATTAAGGAATTCCTGAATGAGGTAGTAACTCATTCCCACACTTTTACCAGAGAGAATTTTCTGGATAGAAGAGGCCGACATAGAGTGTATGGTATTATTCGATTGATTGACCAGAATTTGGACGAGTTGGCGCAGGAATTAATGAAGGATGAGAAGGACAATATCGCAATTCTGAATAAGATTGGCGAGATTAGAGGTTTGTTACTTGACATATTCACATGATGAGATGAGGGACAGCGTATGGCAAGATTTCAAGATATTGTGGGACAGGAACAAATAAAAGAACATTTGCAGAATGGTCTTCGTACTAAGAAGATATCTCATGCATATATCATAAATGGTGAGAAGGCATCTGGTAAGGAATTCATTGCCAAGATATTTGCAATGGCATTGCAATGTGAAAAGGGTGGCGATGAGCCATGTCATGAATGTCATTCTTGTAAACAGGCTTTGTCAGGTAATCAGCCAGATATTATCTATGTAAGCCATGAGAAGCCAAACACCATTGGTGTAGACGACATTCGTGCACAGTTGAATAATGATGTGGTAATTAAGCCATATAGTAGTCCATATAAGGTCTACATCATTAACGAAGCAGAGAAGATGACGGTTCAGGCGCAGAATGCCATTCTGAAGACCTTAGAAGAGCCACCTGAGTATGCAGTAATTTTCTTGCTGACTACTAATGTGAATTCCTTATTGCAGACGATTTTAAGTCGTTGTGTAGTATTAAATATGAAGCCTGCATCAGATCAGTTGATTAAGAAGTATCTGATGGAGGAGATGCAGATTCCTGATTACAAGGCGGAGGTATGTGTCGCATTTGCGAGAGGAAATGTAGGCAAAGCGCGTTTACTTGCTTCCAGCGAGGACTTTGACAATGTAAAGGCGGAAGCTTTATCCCTTTTGAAGTATATACATGATATGGAGCTACAGGAGATTGTGGCTGCTATCAAGAAGATAACAGAGTATAAGTTAGAGATTAATGATTATCTGGATATCTGTGCTATCTGGTATCGAGATGTGTTGCTCTTCAAGGCCACCAACGATGTGAATCACTTGGTATTTCGTGAGGAGATTCAGGCACTTCGCAAGGTGGCGGACAGAAGTAGCTATGAAGGTATCGAGAATGTTATTGAGGCATTGGAGAAGGCGAAGACTCGTCTGAATGCTAATGTAAATTTTGATTTGACCATGGAACTTTTGATGTTGGAAATCAAAGAGAATGGGTAAGAGATGAGATTGTGTTCTTAAGATGGAGAACACAATCTTTTTTTGTGGAAAAAGGTAGAAATTTCCATTTGCTCAATTGATTTTCCAACTGCTCAATTGTATACTTTTGATTTAGATATTATTGTAAAGGGGTATTCAAATGGATAAAGAGCAATTTGGTCAACTATTGACTACTTTAAGAAAAAAGCAAGGTATGAGTCAGAAGGAGTTGGCAAGTCTCCTATCGGTATCAACATCGGCAGTGAGTAAGTGGGAGCATGGAAAGAATCTTCCCGACATGATGATGTTTGCTTCGATAGCAGAAGCATTCCATGTATCCTGTGATGCGCTGCATAATCCGGAAGAGACATTGAAAAAGTTAGAAAATCCGGACTATAACATTGAGGTAGAAGAGAAGTCGGTAGTAGAAGATAATTCCAAGAAGAAAAAAAGAAGGATAATAACAGCAGTTGCTGTAATGCTAACAATTGTCTGCGTTGCGATTGGTATTATATATCAATTGATACCACGGGAACCCAACTATGAAGAAGTGGCAACAAGGTATTTTGACGACCCTATTTGGGGAAGAGTGTACCATATTGCCTATGTTGTTGATGTTGAGCCGATAAATGAGATGATAAATGTGCATTTGGAGGAAGTAAGAGAGCAGATCAAGCAAAGTGGTGGGGTTGATACAGATACAGTAAAAACTTCCTATTATATGCATTTGGATGAAGCGCTAGAATGGAAGGAAATAGAGTTATTTGGATATGTGTTTTTGGATGTAGAATAACCAGATATGGAGAATAGGGGGAGTAGAAAATGCAAAAGAAAATCGTATTATTACTAACAACTATGTTGCTAATTCTTGGGGGATGTGGAAAGGAAACAACGCCTCCTTATTTTGAAACGATTGTGCAAGAGCTAGAGACAAACTGGGAGAGCAGTAGAGATGCGGTGTCTACCTATGGGTTGACGGAAGTGTTTTGCGACAGAGGGCTAAGTAATGGAGGGAGTCAGGAGAATGGAGTTTTCACCTGCTTTATTCAAGGCGGTTCCATGGGAGATGGCGAATATTTTCAGTTTGATTTAACAGATCAGTTTCCAACATCAGAGGAGTGGGAGTGGTCTTCTGCTGGTGCTTTCTTGGATGAAGAGAGAGAACAGGGATATGTGTTGTTCTATGATTTTAATATGCTGACGTCGGCAGGGGAGAGAGACCCACAATTGATGCTTGTAGATTTTTCTATTGATGATCCCAAGGAGTATGAGGCAATACCATATTCTGTAAATCCGAGGGAAACTTTTAGTTGGTATTGTGCTTCGTACCGCATAGGGAACGATTTATATATAGAAGGTCAGGATGACTTGGCGGTTATTGATCTTGAGACTAAGGAATTCCGCATGTGCAGTGAAGAGTATGCAATTGCAGAAATCTACGCACAGAACGTAATTGAAGAGCATTATGCTACACAGGAAAAACCTTATTATATGCTTTCTTTCAAGACGATTGAGGAAATAGATGATGTAGTGGTGTATGCAGCAGAGATTTCCGAGGCAAGTGATATGCCAGGAGAGGGAATTATTTTTGTGGCTTTCAAAGAGAATGAGCCTATTGCCTATATGCATGTAGATTTAAGAGTGGAAGATATTTCCCAAGCCCTTGAAATTACATTTGAAGAGTAGTTTTTTTATAAGAAGTATGTTAAAATAGCAGTTAGTATCGTCTGATGGACGAGTAACTGCTATTTTTGTAGTAATGGGGAATAATCCCAGTAAATGAGCCTTGGGAGGCTTTGATATAAAAGTGAGGTATATAAATGATAAAAGTAATAGGTGTAAGATTCCGTACAGCGGGCAAGATTTATTTCTTTGACCCATTGAAATTTGAGATAAAAAAAGGCGACAACGTAATCGTTGAGACTGCCAGAGGTATTGAGTTCGGTACAGTTGTATCAGATATTCGTGAGGTGGAAGAGGACAAGGTTATTCAGCCTTTGAAGCCAGTGCTTCGTATTGCTACACAGAAGGATAAAGAGCAGGAACTTGCTAATAAAGCAAAAGAGAAAGAAGCATTCAAGATTTGCTTAGAGAAGATTCGCAAGCATGGGTTGGAGATGAAGCTCATTGATGCGGAGTATACTTTTGATAATAACAAGGTATTGTTCTATTTTACCGCAGACGGGCGTATTGATTTCCGTGAGTTGGTAAAGGATTTGGCAGCAGTATTTAAGACTCGTATTGAGTTGCGCCAGATCGGTGTGCGTGACGAGACCAAGATTGTAGGTGGTATTGGTATCTGTGGTAGACCTCTTTGTTGTCATACACATTTATCAGACTTTATTCCAGTATCTATTAAGATGGCAAAGGAACAAAACTTGTCTCTGAATCCAACCAAGATATCTGGTGTGTGTGGTAGATTAATGTGCTGTTTAAAGCACGAGGAAGAGACTTACGAAGAGTTGAACCGTAAGCTCCCTAACATTGGTGATTATGTGACTACTGACGATGGCTTAAAGGGAGAGGTACAGAGTGTGAATGTACTTCGCCAGCTTGTAAAGGTTATCGTGGAAGAAAACGATGAGAAGGAGATTCGTGAATACGAAGTAGACAAGCTTCGTTTCAAGAAAAAGCACAATAAGAAAGAAACGATGGATCTTTCAAAGGAAGAACTGAAAGAGTTGGAACGTCTTGAGAAAGAGGAGAGACAGACAAAAGACGAACAGTACGAGAGAACTGAGAAGTACGATAGAAACGAAAAACGCGAAGGAAGCGAAAAGTACGATAGAAACGAAAAGCGCGAAAAAAGCGAAAAGTACGATAGAAACGAAAAGCGCGAAAGAAGCGAAAAGTACGATAGAAACGAAAAGCGCGAAAGAAACGACAAGTACGAAAAGAAATCTCGAAAACAGGATGGTTAGAAAAGAAGGGAAGCATACTCCATGACAGTTATTCTGAAAGAAAAAGAACGATTGGATGAGTTGCAGAGAAAAGGCTATCAAATTATACAGAATCCAGAGAAGTTCTGCTTTGGCATGGACGCAGTATTATTGTCTGGCTTCGCTCATGCGAGAAAAGGAGACAAGCTCTTGGATATGGGAACAGGAACGGGAATCATTCCAATATTAATGGAAGCTAAGACAGAATGTTCCCATCTGACAGGTCTAGAGATACAGGAAGAAAGTGCCGATATGGCAAGGCGAAGCGTTGAATTAAACGGTTTGTCAGACAAGATTACAATTGTAACCGGAGATATTAAAGAAGCAGACAATATTTTCCCGTCTGCTTCTTTTGATTGTATCACATGCAACCCACCTTATATGATAGGACAACATGGGCTTACCAATCCCGAGGAGCCTAAAGCGATTGCAAGACATGAAGTATTGTGTACATTGGATGATGTTATTCGTCAAGCGGCGAAATTATTAAAACCAGGTGGACATTTTTACATGGTGCATAGACCATTTCGACTTGCAGAGATTATGACAACTATGTCACAATATAAATTAGAGCCTAAACGCATGCGTTTGGTGTATCCTTATGTGGATAAAGAGCCTAACATGGTATTGATTGAAGCTACTAGAGGTGGAAAACCTCGCATGACAGTGGAAAAACCATTGATTGTATATAAAGAAGTGGGAGTGTATACCGAAGAGATATACGATATATATGGGTATGAGACGGCACAATCCTAGAAGATGATTCAAGGAATGATTTACATTGAACACTGAGTGCTATGTGGATATTCAGATAATAGAGCAGTTAGAAAGGGAAAATATGGCAGGAACATTATTTTTATGTGCTACACCGATTGGTAATTTAGGTGATATGACGCCACGTGTAGTGGAGACATTACAGAATGTAGATGTAATTGCGGCGGAAGATACTCGCAATAGCATCAAGCTATTAAATCATTTTGATATACATACACCAATGACCAGCTACCATGAATATAATAAGGTAGAAAAGGCGAAACAGTTAATTGGCCAATTACTGTCAGGGCAGGATATTGCATTGATTACAGATGCGGGAACACCAGCTATCTCTGATCCCGGTGAAGTGCTGGTTGCTATGTGCCATGAAAATGGTGTACATGTGACTTCCCTTCCTGGACCTGCGGCATGTATTACAGCGTTGACTTTATCTGGACTTAGCACCAGAAGATTCTGTTTTGAAGGCTTTCTTCCAGTAGATAAGAAGGAAAAGAAAGCGGTGTTAGAGGACTTGGCAGGGGAGAGTCGTACCATGATTCTCTATGAAGCGCCTCATCATTTGGTGCGTACCTTGGAGGAGTTGTATCAAGTACTTGGCGAGCGCAAGATTACTTTGTGTAGAGAGTTAACCAAGAAGTTCGAGACCGTAATGCCAACTACGTTGGAGCAGGCTTTGGAATACTATAAGACAGAGGAGCCAAGAGGTGAGTATGTCTTAGTAGTGGAAGGTAAGAGCTTAGAAGAAAAGCGTCAGGAGCAGATTGCTTCTTGGGAAGCAATGTCCATTGAAGAACACATGGCTTATTATGAGAATCAAGGTATGGATAACAAGAGTGCTATGAAGCAGGTTGCCAAGGACCGCGGTGTTGGTAAGCGAGAGATATATCAGTATCTGCATGGGAATGAATAAGAGTGGCAGATATCTGTAGACAAGTGTGTGCTTGGACAGATGATGAGCGTTAGGGATATGAGTAGTAAGATGAAAATAGATAAAAAATATTTGGAGCTTGCGCGCAAGCAGTTTTGTCTGGATATCTCTATGGATTGGGCAGAGTATCAGGCAAATCCCAATCAGATGTGTTATATTACCAAGACAGTGTATGGTGAAAACAGTAACTTCCCAGCGGCAGCAGGTGCACGTTGCTACGAAGGAAAAGATTCTTTTTTCAAAGCGGTTATGTGTATGGGGCAGTTGTTTTTGTCTGTAGATGAACAAATCTATGATTGGGCGGTGGAAACCTTCCAGAATTATGCGCCAGAGTGGTTCTGTGAGTATTCCAATTTGCGTAGGATAGACGAGAAGTTAATGGAATACGGAAGGTGTATTGCAGATACACATGTGTACTATTTGCCGAAAGCACAGGAATCAAAAGAGGATGTATTGGAAGATATTCCATTAATAGGCGGAATCGAAGGAAGTAAAGATGGCTATGTGGTAGCAAAGAGGCGCTCACAGATTCCAACCATATGGTATGAACAGGATGAGATACTGAGATTTCAGGAAGCTAATCGTTTTAAAAGTGCCATCTGCTTTTCCAAGACGCAACCAGATATGTTGGCGGTAGCGGCATGGAATTCGAGAGCACATTTTGAGGCAAGGGAAATGGCAATTCTACAAGGTTCCAACAAGACCTTTGACCAGTCTAAGCTTAGTGGAATGGCAGGAGTCAGTGCAGATGGAGAATACCTGTGGCAGATTGGCATTAATGTAGACAAGGAACATCAGGGAAAAGGTTTGGCAGCAGAGTTGGTGTCTATGTTAAAGGAAGAGATTATTCGTAGAGGAAAAGTGCCTTTTTATGGGACCAGTGAATCCCATACCGTATCTCAGACGGTAGCACTGAAAGCGGGATTCGTGCCAGCATGGACGGAAATCTATGTGAAAAAGTTGGATTCGGCAGTAATCGAAAAATGAAAAAATGTATGGAATTAAGAAAATGGGAATATCAGCAATATGAGCGGTGTGAAAATTCTCGGGAATCAGGAGGATAGGAGAAGTATATGGCAACGACCAATTGTGACATGTGTGTCAATTATGTATATGATGAAGATTATGAATGCTATTGTTGTCTGGTGAACTTGGATGAAGACGAAATGTATCGTTTTTTATCAGGAACCCAGAGAGAATGTCCTTATTTTCGGATAGATGATGAATATGGAGTAGTGCGTCATCAGATGTAAGCGAGGGAATGTTTGGGGTATGCAAGTGTAGAAAGGATGCGTATCAGATGGAAAACGTCAAGAAAAATAAAATCTTTCATTATGAAAAAGAACACATAATAAAGGTTCTTGGTATTGCATGGCCGGCTATTTTGGAATCTTTTTTTACTGCCTTTGCGGGATTAGTGGATTCTTTTATGGTAAGTTCATTGGGGGCATCATGTGTGGCATCGGTAGGTTTGACTACCCAGCCTAAATTTGTGGGGCTTTCCCTTTTTATTGCGATGAACGTATCCATATCTGCACTGGTTGCTAGGAGAAAGGGCGAGCAGAATCGAGAGGGTGCTAACCGTATTTTTGCTACCTTTTTAGTATTTATGTTAGTAGCTGCGGTGATAATAAGTATTGCGATGGTAAGCTTGGCAGATCCTATTATGCGTCTATGCGGTTCTAATGCAGATACACATGAAGGTGCGGTTGCATATTACCGTATTATTATGGGCGGTATGATATTCAACTGTATTCAAACAGGAATAAATTCGGCACAACGTGGGGCGGGTAACACTCGTATTACCATGCGTACTAACTTAGTGGGTAATAGTGCGAATATTGTTTTAAATTATTTGCTGATTGGTGGACATTTGGGGTTCCCAGCACTAGGAATTCATGGTGCAGCTATAGCTACAGTATTAGGAACGGCCATAGCAAGCGTTATGAGTATTTTGTCCGTATGTAAAAAAGACACTTTTGTTAGCTTGATTTATATATTCCAAGAGAAAATTAGACCTAGATTTACTGCTTTTAAAGAATTAGTACATGTAGCGTATAGTGTGTTTATAGAACAGCTTTTGCTCCGTATTGGATTTATGTCTACTTCCATTATGGCAGCAAATATGGGAACAGATGCCATGGCAGCACACCAGGTAGGTATGAATATTATGAGCCTATCCTTCTCCTTTGGTGATGGTTTGCAGGCTACGGCGGTAGCTTTGATTGGTTACAGCCTAGGTGCAAAACAACCTGATTTGGCAAAGGAATATGGAAGAACTTGCCAGATGATAGGTGCTTGTATTTCCATTGTTTTGGCAGGGGTGTATTTCTTAGCTGGAGAATGGTTGTATAGTATGTTCTTTGTGGAAGAAAATATTATTGCAATTGGCGTTGTCATTATGCGAATCATGATTATCATTGTTGTGATGCAGATATCACAGGTTATTTTTACAGGCTGCTTGCGTGGTGCAGGTGATATGTTTTATACGGCGGTGGCAACAGTGCTTGGCGTTACAGTGGTAAGAACAATTAGTGCTTATTTCTTTGCATATGTATTGCAATTGGGAATTATGGGTGTATGGTTAGGCGTTGTGGCGGATCAATTCACCAGACTATCTTTAAGTGCAATTCGATTTAAACGAGGAAAATGGACACAGATTAAAATATAAGAGATAACATAAAGCGCAAAAGCGTAAGTATGCGGGAATGTGTATATAGGAATAAAATATGAAAATTATAAAGCAACTTGCAATTATATTAACGATTTCTTTTATAGCAGAGTTAATGGAGGAATTCATTCCTCTTCCAGTGGCAGCCAGTATGTATGGACTTGTGCTAATGCTTATTGGGTTGATTACTAAGATTATTCCATTGGAAAAGGTAGAAAATGTAGCGGATTTTCTAGTGGAGATTCTGCCTATTATGTTTATTCCACCAACGGTAGGTATTATGGCAAGTGTGCAGGCGTTAAAGGAGATGTTAGTACCTTTGGTGGTGATTTCCATTGTGTCTACCATATTGATTATGACTGCAACGGGACGTACTACGCAGGGGATTTTGCGAATGGATGAGAGAAAAAGAGCCTCCCTTGAAGGAATGAAGCCAATGGAACAAACACAAGGAGAGGTGTGTGAAAACGGCGAAGGAGGTACACAGTCATGAAAGAAGCATTAACACAATCTGTGTACTTTGGAGTGGTAATAAGCCTCCTTTGCTATCAAATAGGACTATGGGTTAAGAAGAAAACAAATTTTGCGCTTGCAAATCCACTATTGATTGCAGTGATTATTA
Source organism: uncultured Acetatifactor sp. (assembly GCA_964531725.1). Lineage (GTDB taxonomy): Bacteria > Bacillota > Clostridia > Lachnospirales > Lachnospiraceae > Acetatifactor. The sequence continues at coordinate 43,038 of CAZHEM010000001.1, read as the reverse complement.
TTGTGACTTTTTTACTGACCTTTGATATTGAATATGAAAGCTATCAATATGGAGCAAAGTATATTAGCTATTTCCTAACACCAGCAACGGTAAGCTTGGCGATTCCATTGTATCGTCAATTGGAATTATTAAAAAAATATCCAAAAGCAATATTGGGGGGAATTGCGTCTGGTGTTATGATGGCGATGGTAAGTATTTTCCTAATGAGCCTTGCTTTTGGCTTAACTAATGAGCAATATGTGACATTGTTACCGAAGTCTATTACTACAGCAATTGGCATGGGTGTATCAGATAAAATGGGTGGTATACCAACTATTACAGTAGTTGCAATCAGTGTCACTGGAATCTTTGGTAATATTATGGCAGAGACTATTTTAAAATGGGCGAAGATTACGGACCCTATCGCGAAAGGATTGGCGATAGGAACTTCAGCACATGCTATGGGTACTGCGAAAGCTATGGAGATTGGTGAAATAGAGGGTGCTATGAGTAGTTTATCCATAGTGGTTGCAGGTATTATGACAGTGTTAACCATATCTGTATTTGCTAACTTTATCTAGAGTGGATGAACATTTGCGCCAAAGAATGAAATTAGTGTTATGTGCGCTAATAATGGTGAGAGATATTATGGGACGAAAGAAAGATATTGAAGGACAACTGAATTTTTTGGATATGCTGGTGAACAGCTCGGTTGAAGAGGAAATAGCCTCGGAAGTTGAAGGTACGGAACAGCTGCAAGAGGCAAATGATGAGCGACAGGAAAGTGCAAAAGTAGAGCGAGAAGCAAAGTGTGCAGAACAGTCACAAGTAGAAAAACAAAAAGTGACAGTCCAGAAAGTGAATAAAAGCTTTAAAGCAGGTGGCTTTAAGGAATGTGCCTCCTGCTGGTGTGCTAGCTGCGAGCATAGTACCTTGGGCGGAAGCGTGCCAAGACCTTTGGGTGATGGTATGCGTCCATGCCCAGCTTGTGAGCTTTGCATCCGCGCTGGAAAAGCAGAGATTTGTGTCATTGGTTCGGCTGATGAAGGTTGCCGTCATAGGGCGGAAAAAGAAGGATTGGTGTAAAATATCAGGTTTGTCGGTAAAAAAGTTTATATTTTACTTGACAAACCTTTTGTTTATAAATATACTTTGAATATCAAAATATTTGAAAACAATAATAAAAGGAGTATTTTAAGATGTTTGAAAGAGTAAAAGAAATTATTGAGGAACAGTTAAACTTAGACGGAGTTGAGATTACTGAAAGCTCATCTTTTAAAGATGATTTAGGTGCTGACTCTTTAGATTTATTTGAATTAGTTATGGCTTTTGAGGAAGAGTACGGAATTGAGATTCCTTCAGAAGATTTAGAGAATATTGCAACTGTTGGTGACATCATGGAGTACATGAAGGCTAAGGGAGTATAATGAAGACTAAAATCACAGAATTACTTGGAATAGAATATCCTATTATCCAAGGCGGCATGGCTTGGGTTGCAGAATATAATCTTGCGGCAGCAGTAAGTAACGCTGGTGGATTGGGTATCATTGGTGCAGCCAGTGCACCTCCTGAGATTGTGAGAGAGCAGATTCAGAAGGCAAAGGCATTAACAGACAAGCCATTTGGTGTAAATGTAATGCTTATGAATCCAAATGCTGATGAGGTCGCTAAGGTTGTTGTAGAAGAAGGCGTGAAGGTAGTAACTACTGGTGCTGGTAACCCTGCTAAGTATATGGCTATGTGGAAGGAAGCAGGGGTAAAGGTTATTCCTGTAGTAGCTAGTGTTGCTATGGCGAAGCTTATGGAAAGAGCTGGCGCAGATGCAGTAGTAGCGGAAGGGACTGAGTCTGGTGGACATATCGGTTCTGCTACAACCATGACTCTTGTACCTCAGGTAGTTGATGCAGTATCTATTCCTGTTATTGCAGCGGGTGGTATTGCAGACGGAAGAGGATTTGCAGCAGCTATGATGCTTGGTGCAGAGGCTGTACAGATGGGTACACGTTTCTGTGTAGCTACAGAAGCAATTACTCACGAGAATTATAAAGACAGAATTATCAAGGCTAAAGATATTGATTCAGAAGTGACAGGCTTGTCACATGGTCATCCAATTCGTAGTATCCGTAATAATATGACAAAGGAATATCTTCGTCTGGAGAAGGAAGGCGCTGGCCTTGAGGAATTAGAGCACTTAACTCTAGGTTCTCTTCGCAACGCTGTTATGGATGGTGATGTTGTGAATGGAACAGTTATGGCTGGACAGATTGCAGGTATGATTAAGAAGAAACAGACCTGTAATGAAATGATTCAGGAGATTATGACAGAAGCGTCAGCTTTATTGGGAAGGAATTAGTTAAATGAGCAAGATAGCATTTATGTTTCCAGGTCAGGGAGCACAATATGTGGGTATGGCAAAAGACTTTTATGATACATATGAAGTGAGCCGTCAGATGTTCGATTTAGCAAGCAAAGCAAGTGGGCTGGATATTCCAGCCCTCTGTTTTGAGGAAAATGAGAACATCAATATTACAGAATATACTCAGATTGCTATGGTGGCAGCTGAGGTGGCAATTTGCAAGGTATTAGAAGAAAAGGGAATTTGCCCAGATGTAACAGCAGGTTTAAGCTTGGGTGAATATGGTGCGTTAGTAGCTAGTGGTGTGTTAACACCAGAAGAGGCTTTCCGCGTTGTGCGTAAACGCGGTATTTTTATGCAGGAAGCAGTGCCAACTGGTGGTGCCATGACTGCAGTACTTGGTCTTGATGCAGAAGTAATTGAGAAGATTTGCGCTGACATTGATGGTCAAGTGTCTATCGCTAATTACAACTGTCCAGGACAGATTGTTATTACTGGCGAAGAGAGCGCAGTAGCAAAAGCAGCAGAAGCTCTTGCAGAAGCTGGTGCCAAGAGATGTGTACCACTTAAGGTAAGTGGACCTTTCCACTCACCAATGCTTGCAGGTGCAGGAGAGAAGCTTGGAGAAGAGCTTACAAATGTAGAAATTAATGACATTAAGATTCCTTATTTATCAAATGTAACTGGAGATTATGTTACAGATAAATCACTGGTAAAGGACTTATTAACCAAACAGGTGGCATCCTCTGTAAGATGGCAGCAGAGCGTTGAGCGTATGATTGCTGAGGGTGTAGATACCTTTATCGAAATTGGTCCTGGTAAGACATTAACAGGATTCATGAGAAAGATAAATAAAGATGTGAAGGTCCTTAATATAGAGAAGGTTGAAGACTTAGTAAAGTTAGAAGAGTTAGCTTAAGGAGGGAACTTATGTTATCAGGTAAGGTAGCATTAGTAACAGGCGCAAGCCGTGGAATCGGTAGAGCAATTGCAGTAACACTTGCAGAGTATGGTGCGACCGTAATTGTCAACTACAATGGTTCTAAAGAGAAAGCAGATGAAGTTGTTGCAGAAATTACAGGCAATGGGGGATGCGCAGAAGCAATTCAGTGCTCTGTTGCAGATAGTGAAGCTTGTAGTGCAATGATTCAGGGAGTATTAGATACATATGGTCACTTGGATATTTTAGTTAACAATGCTGGAATCACCAAGGACAACTTAGTAATGAAGATTAGTGATGCAGATTTTGATGCAGTAATTGATACGAACTTAAAAGGTACATTCAATACCATTAAGAGTACTTACCGCGCATTCTTAAAACAAAAGAGCGGACGAATCATCAATATCGCATCCGTAAGTGGCTTGCTTGGTAATCCAGGTCAGGCAAACTATTCTGCCAGCAAAGCAGGCGTTGTTGGATTAACCAAGAGCGTGGCAAGAGAGTTGGCAAGCCGTGGCATTACTGTAAATGCAGTAGCACCAGGTTATATCGATACCGATATGACACAGGCAATGACAGACAGTGCAAAAGAGGCAGTTCTTAGCCAGATTCCACTTAAGAGAGTGGGAGCACCAAAGGATATTGCAGAGACTGTTGCATTCTTGGCAAGTGAGAAAGCTGCTTATATTACCGGTCAGGTAATCTCCGTTGACGGCGGAATGCACATGTAAGAGAGAGGGAAAATAATGAGTAGACGAGTTGTAGTAACTGGTATGGGAGCAATCACTCCCATCGGTTTGAGTGTAGATGAATTCTGGGCAGGCGTTAAGGAAGGTAAGAAAGGTTTTGACTTTATTACGAAATTTGATGCATCAGAATACAAATGTAAGATTGCTGCAGAGGTAAAAGGCTTTGATGGTAAGGCGTACATGGATCCTAAAGCAGCAAAGAGAATGGAACTTTTCTGTCAGTATGCAGTAGCTGCTACTAAGGAAGCTATGGAAGATGCGGGACTTGATATGGAGAAAGAAGACCCTTTCCGTGTAGGCGTATCAGTAGGTTCTGGTATTGGTTCTTTGCAGGCTGTTGAGAGAGAGCATACAAAATTATTGGAAAAAGGCCCTGGCAGAATGAACCCATTGATGGTTCCATTGATGATTTCTAATATGGCTGCAGGTAATGTATCTATTCAGTTTGGTTTAAAGGGTAAGAGCGTTAACGTAGTAACTGCTTGTGCAACAGGTACCAACTCTGTAGGAGAGGCTTTCCGTTCTATTCAGTATGGTGATGCAGATGTTATGGTTGCAGGTGGTACAGAAAGTTGTATTACTCCACTTGGTGTTGGCGGATTCGCAGCGCTTACTGCATTAACTTCTAGCGAGGATCCAGAGAGATGTTCCATCCCATTTGACAAAGACCGTAGTGGATTTGTAATGGGCGAAGGTGCAGCAATTGTTGTATTGGAAGAACTTGAGCACGCAAAGAAACGTGGTGCGAAAATTTATGCTGAAGTAGTAGGATATGGTTGTACCAGTGATGCATATCACATTACTTCTCCTGCAGAGGATGGCTCTGGTGCTGCTACCGCTATGGAATATGCAGTAAAAGATGCAGGCGTAGATAAAAATGAGATTACCTATATCAACGCTCATGGAACCAGTACACATCACAATGATTTATTCGAGACTAGGGCAATTAAGCTTTGCTTTGGTGAGCATGCTAAAAATATCAAGATTAACTCAACCAAATCTATGATTGGTCATCTTCTTGGTGCAGCTGGTGCAATTGAGTTTATCACTTGCGTAAAAGAGTTGGAGGAAGGCTATATTCACCAGACTGTTGGATATCAGACTCCAGATGAAGAGATTGATTTGGATTATTGTAAACAAGCAGTAAGTGGCGACTTTACTTATGCATTATCTAACTCATTAGGTTTCGGCGGACACAATGCAAGTATCTTGATTAAAAAGTACGCAGAATAAGAGGTTTATTATGTCATTACTTACAACAAAGGAAATTATGGAAATCATTCCACACAGACAACCATTTCTGTTGGTGGATACAATTGAAGAATTAGAGGAAGGCGTACGTGCAGTAGGCAAGAAATGCGTATCCTACAATGAACCTTTCTTTGCAGGACATTTCCCACAGGAACCTGTTATGCCGGGTGTGTTAATCATCGAAGCATTGGCGCAGGTTGGAGCAGTTGCAATCCTTAAAAAGGAAGAGAATAGAGGAAAAATTGCGTATTTTGCAGCAATTAACTCTGCAAAATTCAAGGGCAAAGTGGTACCTGGTGATGTTCTTCGTTTAGAAACAGAGATTATTAAAGTAAAAGGCCCTATTGGTGTAGGTAGTGCAAAGGCTTATGTTGGTGACAAATTAGTGGCACAGGCAGAGCTTACCTTCTCAGTAGGTTAAAGCAGTAAAGGAGTAAGCAGGATTATGGGATTAAAGGCTTTAAACATCGGTGACTTGACAGCGAGGATTCCAGTCATTCAAGGTGGAATGGGTGTTGGAATTAGCTTGTCGGGTTTGGCTGGAGCTGTTGCGGCAGCAGGCGGTGTAGGTATTATTTCTACTGCGCAGATAGGCTTTCGTAGTCCTGACTTCGATAAAGATCCTCTTGGAAGCAACCTGAAAGCTATTGCAGATGAGATTAAAAAGGCTAGAGATATAGCAAAGGGAGGAATCATCGGCGTTAACATTATGGTTGCTACCAGAGAGTATGAAAAATACGTTAAGGCAGCAGTGGCAGCAGGTGTGGATCTGATTATATCAGGTGCAGGCTTGCCAATGTCTCTACCAGCGTTGGTAGAAGGTACGAAAACTAAAATTGCGCCTATCGTATCAAGTTTGAAGTCGGCACAGGTTATTGTAAAATACTGGCTGAAAAAATATGATAAGTTGCCCGACCTTGTGGTAATTGAGGGACCTAAAGCAGGCGGACATCTTGGATTTTCTTATGAACAAATAGAGAACATGGAGCAGATGAACTATGATGAAGAGATTCGCTCCATTGTAAAGTACGTGAAAGCGTGCGGGGAGAATTCTAATAAATCAATTCCTGTGGTAGTTGCAGGTGGTATTTATACCAGAGAGGACGCTGAAAAGGCATGTGGATTGGGGGCAGACGGCGTGCAGATGGCTACTCGTTTTGTAACTACCTATGAATGTGATGCTTCTGAGGAATACAAGCAGACATATATTGATGCGACCAAAGAGGACATCACCATTGTAAAGAGCCCTGTTGGCATGCCAGGTAGAGCAATTCAGAACGATTTTGTGCAAAGAACTCAAGAGGGAAGAATTGCACCTGAAAAATGTCGTTTGTGTTTAACTCATTGCAAGCCAAACGAAACGCCATATTGTATTACGGAAGCTCTAATTAATGCAGCAAAAGGTAATGTGGATAAGGCATTGCTTTTCTGCGGAACCAATGCTTATAGAGCAACGAGATTAGAGCATGTAAGTGATATTATGCAGGAGTTCGCATAACAAGAGATTTGATAAGAAAACATCTACTATAGATGCTTTGACGGAAGACATTTAGGAGACAAAATTATGATTACAAAAATCATTGGAACAGGAAGCTATCTTCCTTCTAATAAAGTAACCAATGACGATCTAGCTAAAATAATGGATACCTCTGATGAATGGATTAGTTCACGTACTGGAATCAGAGAACGTCATTTAGTAAAAGAAGAGAACACTACGTTTATGTGTGTAGAGGCAGCGAAGCGTGCTCTTGCTAACGCAGGCGTAACAGCAGAAGAAATTGATATTATTATCGTAGGAACAGTATCTGCGGACCATGTTACCCCATCTGCTGCATGTGAGGTTCAAGCTGGTCTTGGGGCTGTAAATGCAGTTGCGTTTGATATTAATGCAGCATGTTCGGGATTTCTTTTCGCATTAAACACTGTGAATGCTTATATCAAAGCGGGTATCTATAAGACCGCATTGATTCTTGGAGCAGAGACTTTATCCAAGATTATGGATTGGAACGATAGAAGTACCTGTGTATTGTTTGGAGATGGTGCAGGTGCAGCAGTTGTTCAAGGTGTTGAAGGTGAAAAAGGTGGATTAATTGCTTTTGAACAAGGTTCTGATGGAAGCAAGGGAATGGTACTTAAATGCGAGAACCGCAAGAATAATAATCCACTAGTACAGAATCCTACTGATTTAAATTATGTATATATGGATGGTCAGGAAGTATACAAATTTGCTGTTAGTACGGTACCTCGCTCTATTGAAAAGGTATTAGAGCAGGCAAATGTATCCGTAGATGAAGTAACTTATTTTGCACTTCATCAAGCAAATATCCGTATCTTACAGTCTGTTGCCAAGAGACTGAAACAGCCTGAGGATAAATTCCCAATCAGTCTAGACCATTGTGGAAATGTATCTGCAGCTAGCGTGCCAATTCTGTTGGATGAGATGAATCAGAAAGGTATGTTAAAGGCTGGAGATAAGATTGTAATGTCTGGCTTTGGCGCAGGACTTACATGGGGAACTGCATTAATTGAGTGGTAACTGAATATACTGTTAAAAATATTTTCAGGTGAACACTATGTTAAATTACATCTGGGCATGCATGATATTGTTGGGAATCATTTACGCCGCTTTTACGGGTAATATGCAGACCATATCAGATGCCTTCCTAGACAGTGCAGGAGAAGCGATTTCTCTGTGCATTACCATGGCTGGAGTGGTAGCCCTTTGGATGGGGCTGATGCGAATCGCTATGGAAGCTGGTGTGATTCAAAAGATGACCAAAGGGATAGACCCCTTTTTGAATTTTATGTTCCCAAGAATTCCGAAAAATCATCCTTCCAGGGAATATATCGCCACCAATATTATCTCCAATGTATTGGGCCTAGGGTGGGCTTGTACTCCTGCTGGATTGAAAGCAATGGAAGAATTAGCGAACCTTGAAGAAGAGAGGGCAGGCAGTATCCCTTCTACGAATACAAAGGATAGGAAAAAAAGAGAGATAAGCTGTAGCAATGAAATGTGTAATTTCCTCATTCTAAACATTTCATCGTTACAGCTTATTCCAGTTAATATGATTGCTTATCGTAGCCAATATGGCAGCGTTAATCCCACACAGATAATCATGCCTGCTATTATTGCTACTACGGTAGGGACGATTGTGGCAATTCTATATTGCAAGATAAAGGACAGAGGATAGAACTATGATGACAGTTCTGTCACAAATGTCAAGTATTATAATTCCGCTCATTATTGTGGGAGTAGTGGGTTATGGATTAATGCGTCGCATCAAGGTGTATGAGGTGTTCCTTGATGGTGCCAAGGAAGGACTTAAGATAGTCGTAGATTTGGTACCAACATTAATCGGATTGTTAATGGCAGTAGGTATTCTGCGAGCTTCTGGTCTGTTAGAGGCTATCGGGCAATTCATAGAACCATTGGCGTCACTAGTTGGTCTGCCAGGACAGATTATGCCTCTTTTACTTATTAAGATGTTTTCTTCTTCGGCATCTACAGGATTAGTGCTTGATATTTTCAAGACCTATGGACCAGATTCCTATATTGGATTCTTGGCATCGGTATTGATGAGTTGCACTGAGACGATTTTTTATACAATGAGTGTATATTTCTTGGCGGCAAAAGTCACCAAAACAAGATACACCCTCGCTGGCTCACTAATCGCTACCATGGCGGGAACCATAGCAAGTGTTGTGGTTACGAGGGTGATGATGTAAATCTATGATTTAGTTAATAAATGCTAATGATGGTATCGTTCATTCAGTGAAGTTTGAGACGGAATGTACCACATTAGATAAGATTAAGACTGCGTAATAGGAAGAGGTATGCAGTCAAAGTAATGGAACTTAAGAAGGTAGTAGCAACCACCGCACTGGAGGTAAGGGTACCTTCGTGGCCCATATTTTTCGCCATGATATAACAGCTTACTGTGGTAGGCGAGCCAAGCATTACCAAGATTGCTACTAATTTCTCATTGGTAAAGCCAAGGGAAATTGCAATTGGTAGGAATATGGCAGGTAATAATACCAGTTTAATAAAGGATGCTAGGGCTGTGGGGCCGAGCTGTTTTAATGCTTTGCGTCCCTCAAAGCCTGCACCTAAGCCAATCAGAGCAAGTGGCGTTGCCAATACAGACAAGTTACCAATCGTCTTGGTTATAATCACAGGAAAATGAATCTGGCAAGCCGATACAATCATACCTAGTAGAATACCTAAGATAATAGGGTTCGTTGCAATGCCTTTGATGGAGGACTTGAGAGATTCCTTATCCAAACCATGTGAGGAAGGCCCCGTAAAGGATAATACCAATACAGCTGCAACATTATATAGTGGAACAGTTCCAATAATCATTAAAGGTGCCATGCCAGAGTTACCATAGATATTTTGAATAAAAGCAATTCCCAGTACCGCAGCGCTGCTTCGATAAGAGGCTTGTATAAATTCGCCAAGGCGATCTTTATCTCGATAGACAAGCCCTGCTACAATCCAGATTACCGAGATAGTAACCAATGTCACTATGAAGCAAAATAGCACATATTTGGTATCCCATACTGCGTAGAAATCCGATTCTGCAATATCCTTGAATAAAAGGAGTGGCAATGTAATTTTATAATTAAAAGAATTTAAGGTTTTTACAAATGGTTCATCCAGAATTTTTTTTGTTTTTAATACATACCCAATGACCATTACGAGAAAAATAGGAATGGTAGCATTTAGGCTAAACATTAATTGTTCCATAATTAATCTCACTTTCCTCAAGTGAGTATAGAACCGGATGAGGCTTTTGTCAATAATATGAAAATCAAGTGGCAAAAAGGCGAGGTTATGTGGTAGAATGAATCCATGAATACAAATTGGTTTCTTATTACAATCTTAATTATTTTTATTGTGGCATTCGTTGTAGGAATCGGGGTAGCGTTGTTAGCCAAGGCAAAACGCATTCAGCCTAGCCAGATTGACTTGATGGAAGGCCGCGATTTTGAATATTATTGTGCAGAGCTATTGAGAAAGCACGGCTTCCTAGAAGTAGAGGTTACCAAGGGAAGTGGCGACTATGGAATTGATATACTTGCAGAAAAAGACGGAATAACCTATGCTATCCAATGTAAATGCTATGCCACCCCAGTAGGAGTGAAAGCAATACAAGAAGCTTATGCTGGACGTGATTATTATGATTGCATGGTGGGTGCTGTTTTGACCAATCAGTATTTCACTACACCAGCAGTAGAGGCTGCTAAGAAGCTAAAGATTTTATTATGGGACAGAGGTTATCTGGAAAGCATGATGGAGGAGTAAAGTGAATATTACTTCAACTTTAAACGAAGTGCTAGTAAAGCTATTTCGTGATATCAACACAATTGAAGAAAGAGCAATTCGTACAGGTGAATATAATGATTTGACTGTGAATGATATGCATGTTATAGAAGCAATTGATACGAAAGAAGCGAAAAACATGTCCACTGTTGCAAGAGCATTGTCTGTCACCACAGGTACCTTGACCATTTCTGTGAACGGATTGGTAAAAAAAGGCTATGTGGAACGTGTACGCAGTGAGGAGGACCGTCGAGTGGTTCTCATCTCATTGACAGAGAAGGGACGAGCAGCCCATGCCCAACACGAAGCCTTCCATCAGCAGATGATAGATGCTATTACAGAAGGCCTCAGCATGGAGGAACAGGTTATTCTGGAGAGAGCGTTGCGTAATGCGAATCAGTTCTTCCGTACTTTGTAAGATGTTCGGTTAGAGTGGAAAAGTCAGATGGTCCGCGGTCTAATAGAAAGCGGTGAAAAGCGTAATCAGTATAATCGGCCCCCCAAAGAGCTCGTGCTTGCTGTTGCAGCTCTAAGATTTCCATGTAACCTAAGTAATATTTAAGGTAGTTGCAAGGTTCTTCCACGATATAAGTATAGATAGCAGTGATGGAATCTACGTCATCAATACCAAAGGCTTGAAGTACATGCGCTACCTGATTATAAGAAGCGTTCTCATAGTGAATCATAATATCTAAGAGAGAGTATAAGCATAACTGCAGATTGCGGTTGTGCTTTTTTATTTGCGCCATAAGTGCTTCAGCAGGCATGTTTTGTTCCTCTAGTAAAGCTGAGGCATAATCAAAGGACTGAAATTCTACATAAAGTGCCCAACCTTCCATATAGCCACCGTACCATAGAAGCTGCCTAACATTGTTAATATCATTGATAGCACAATAGCGGTTACTATAGACCGTTTGATATAAATGTCCAGGATATCCTTCGTGAGCCAAAGTAGTATAGAGATCTAGTCCAAAGTCCTCATTATCTGGATTGATATATATGACATTATTGTCAGTATCATCAATAGGGGCAGTGAGATAAAATGCAGGGGCACAATATTCTTGTAGACTTTTTGATACTTCTTTTACTGATACGGAAGGGAGTCTAGTATTCTGATTATCTAAAGCGGGGAAATCAGTGAGCATGCGATTCTGCAAATCATGCAACATTTCTTCGCTAGACACATACGGAAATGCGTCATCAGCAGAATAATCTTGCTCATAATATAGGCGACTATAGGAGAGCAAGGAATCGTATTCTTCCTGTAGTTTGGCTAAGAGTAGGCTTTTGATTTCCGAAATCTCGCGATAAGAGCCTGTTTCAGAGATAAGTAGAAGTTTATAATATTCTGCTCCCTGTGGTTTGGCAGCGAGACCTGTCAAAGGGATATTGCTGTCTAGAAGCACATATAGACCGTCACCTAATGCTTCATAAGCTGGTTGAACTACGGTGCGCAACAGGCGGTCATTGGTTCGTTGATAATTCATGGCATCCTCAGCGCTAATTAATTGTTTTTGCAATAAGAGTTCGATTCGTTCTGCAAAAGTACTCTGCAAAAAGTGTGTGCCATTAGCTAAAGAGTCTTCACTGACAATTGTGTCACATTGTTCAATAACCTTTTCCATGGAGCAGGCGGGCATTAGTAGCCCAGCAGCAGCTTTTTCCTGTTCAAAGGACAGCAGAGAGGCAAAATACTCATCAATTTGGTCTAACAATGCTAGATAATCCTCCACATCCTGCCTACTGCGGAACGTATATTCTGCTAAGAGTATGGGCAACTGAGATTGCATGCCAGAGGAAGGAGATAGGGGTTCTTCATAGTAAGGGTATTCGCATAGGTTGAGGCATAAGGTAAGATAACGTTTTAACAATATATAAGCATACTCATCCTCATGGCTTAATGCTTGTGGGGAGATGTTATCTAACTCCATCAATAGTTCTGTGATATAAGCTTTGCTTTCTGCGTTGCCCTCCGTGCTGTAAGGGGGGAGGATAGGCGAGTAGTTATGTATACCGTAATTTTCGGGATATGCCAGAGAATAATGCATGTTCAAGGTATTGGCAGTCATTTCCTCCTGAAAAAAATGTTGAGTTAGTTTTTGGAATCTACGTTCATCCTGATGAAAGAGCAGGAAAATTATTAGTAGTAATAGCAAAAAGAAGGTTCCTACAGGTAAGAGCAGTCGTTTGTTAATGGAAATAGAAGGTTTCAAGAGATCACCTAAGTTGTTGTCATTATTTACAATATATGTATAGAAAATAAGATTATGAAAACAAAGTTGTCTACCGTACAACTTATAAAGAAAATAATACAAGTTGCGAAAGATGTATTGACAACTGACAGTTCTATTACTATACTCAAAATAGGAGAAGAGGCGGGCATGGAAGAGAAGCAGACGAAATATCAAGAAGTAATTGAATATATACAACTGCAGATAGAGAATGGCAGCTTAAAACCTGGCGACAAGATTCATTCGGAAAACGAATTAAGTACCATGTTCGGCATTAGTCGAGAGACCGTACGTAAGGCCATTGGTGTATTGCAGGAGCAAGGAATTCTTTCCCGTATCAAGGGAAGTGGAACTTATGTAAGTACACAGCTCCCTCCTAGCAAGGAAAAGCGTAACCGTATTGCGGTGGTAACTACCTACGTGGATAGTTATATTTTCCCTAAGACTATACAGGGCATTGAGAAGGTGCTTTTTGAAGAAGGATATTCTGTGCAGATTGCTTTTACCAACAATATGCTAGATAGAGAAAAAAGCGTATTGGAGGACATTATCAGTAGAGATGATGTAGCGGGCGTGATTGTGGAAGGAACCAAAAGTGGGTTGCCGAATCCTAATATTGGACTGTATCGCAAGCTGTTAGAAAAGCATATTCCTGTACTTTTTATTAACACCTATTATCCAGAATTGGATGTGCCTCATGTGTCATTGAATGATGTGGAGGCTGCCAGAATTGCGGTGGACTATCTCATAAGTAAAGGACATAGAGATATCGGTGCTATTTTCAAGCTGGATGATGGTCAGGGACGTTCTCGTTATCTAGGGTATCTGCAAGCCATGGAAAATGCAGGTTATTCCGTAACGGATTCCCGTATGGTATGGATTGATACTGACGAATCTAAGCAATTGGCATATTGCACAGATAAGATATTGAATCGCGTGGAAGCATGTACAGCGTTGCTTTGCTACAACGATCAGGTGGCTTTTCAATTGATTCGCATTCTTACAGAGAGAGGCATTCGAGTGCCAGAGGATGTGTCTATTATTAGTATTGATGATTCTGACTTGGCAAGACACAGTGAGATACCAATTACCTCACTGCCACACCCCAAGGAAAAGCTTGGTGCCAAGGCAGCAGAACAGCTTCTAAAATTAATAGAAGGGAAGACCAAGGACATTACCTACGAATTTAGTACCAGAATCGTAGAGCGAGAGTCCGTATACAAAGTGAAACATACTCATTAAAGGAAGATAAGCTACTTAATGGGTCAAATAATAAACAAAATGTATTTATGGAGGGCTATGAAATGAAAGCAATGAAAAAGTATCAGTTTTGGTTCTGTACCGGTTCACAGGATTTATATGGAGATGAGTGTTTGCGCAATGTAGCAGACCACTCTAAGAAAATTGTAGAGGGACTTAATGCAACTGGCAAGTTCCCATATGAAATCGTATGGAAGCCAACTTTGATTGATCAGGCATCTATTCGCCGTACTTTTAACGAAGCTAACAATGATGAGAACTGTGCAGGTGTTATTACATGGATGCATACCTTCTCACCAGCTAAAATGTGGATTATAGGTTTACAGGAATATCACAAACCACTTTGCCACTTACATACACAGTTCAACGAAGAGATTCCTTATGACAGCATTGACATGGATTTCATGAACGAGAACCAGTCAGCTCACGGCGATAGAGAATATGGTCACATCGTAAGCCGTATGGGCATCGAGCGTAAGGTAATCGTAGGACACTGGGCAAGCGAAAGCGTAGCTACCAAGCTTGCTGGTTGGATGCGTACCGCAGTTGGTGTTATGGAGTCTTCACACATCCGTGTATGCCGTATCGGTGACAACATGAACAACGTAGCAGTAACCGAAGGTGACAAGGTTGAAGCTCAGATTAAATTTGGTTGGGAAATCGACCATTACAATGTAAATGATGCAGTAGAGTATGTAGATGCAGTAAGCAAGGGCGCAGTTGATGCATTAGTAGATGAATATTATAGCAAATATGAGATTCTTCTTGAGGGAAGAGATGCAGATGAATTCAAGAAACATGTAGCAGTTCAGGCACAGATTGAGCTTGGTCTTGAGAAGTTCTTAGAGGATGGCGATTATCATGCAATCGTAACTCACTTTGGTATGCTTGGTGGCTTAAAACAGCTTCCAGGTCTTGCTATCCAGAGATTGATGGAAAAAGGCTATGGCTTCGGTGGCGAAGGTGACTGGAAGACCGCTGCTATGGTTCGTTTGATGAAGATTATGACTCAGGGTATGGAAGGTGCTAAGGGAACCTCCTTCATGGAAGACTACACTTACAACTTTGTACCTGGAAAAGAGGGTATCTTACAGGCGCACATGCTTGAGGTATGTCCTACCATCGCAGAAGGACCTATCGGTATCAAGGTTAACCCATTGTCTATGGGTAACCGCGAAGATCCTGCTAGATTGGTATTCACCAGCAAGACTGGCGAAGGTGTAGCAACCTCTCTTGTAGATATGGGTAATCGTTTCCGTCTCTTAATCAATGCTGTTGATTGTAAGAAATGTGAGAAACCAATGCCTAAGCTTCCAGTAGCAACTGCATTCTGGACTCCACAGCCTAACCTTGAAGTAGGTGCAGAAGCTTGGATTCTTGCAGGTGGTGCACATCATACTGCATTCTCTTACGACTTAAGCGTACAGCAGATGGTTGACTGGGCAGATGCAATGGGTATTGAGAGTGTGGTTATCGACAAGAACACTACTATTCCTGCACTTAAGAACGAACTTAGATGGAATTCTGTTTACTATAAGTAGAATGGGACGTTGTCAAAAGGCGGGATAGATGTTGGAAGGGGTCGGAGAGGAGTAGGTAGTATTTTTCTTCTCGGAACTACGGCTTAAGTAACTCTATATGTTCTGCGAAAGAGATTGGTGACGAACGCACACGGGGCAATTCGCATCCGTGCTCAGTGCCCCTTATTTCCCCGTCCATGGGGAAATAGTGCTGGGTATTCAGGCAGAACATAAGAGTTACTAAAATCCTTCGTAACGTTCAGAAAAATACTGCCTGCACCTTCCGACCCAGGAAGGCTGTGAACGCCTTTTGACAACTTACGTTTTGACTGTATAGGGGCAAGACGAGTAAACCGTCTTGCTTGAAAGGTGTACATAAGGGGTCAAGCGACAAACCGCTTGGCATGAAGGATTAGAGTACTTAGTCGATAATTGCTTGGTATGAAGACTTAGGAAGCTAAGTTGGTTATGGACTAAAAATAATTGAGAAGTATATTGGAGGTATAGAATGAGCGAAGTAATTAAGAATGCAATCTTGAATGGCGAGACTGCGTTGGGAATCGAGTTTGGTTCTACACGTATTAAGGCTGTTCTTGTAGATAAGACACACGCTCCTATCGCGATGGGAACTCATGATTGGGAGAATCGTCTTGAGAATGGTGTTTGGACTTATAGTTTGGATGATATTTGGAATGGTTTGCAGGGATGTTATAAGAGTCTTGCAGATGAAGTTCAGAATAAATATGGGATTACTTTAACAAAGATTGGAAGCATCGGTTTCAGTGGCATGATGCATGGATATATGGCATTTGATGAGAAGGAGGAGCTTTTGGTGCCATTCCGTACATGGAGAAATACCATGACCGAGGAAGCTTGCAAGAAGTTAGTGCCAGTATTTAATTTCAATATTCCACAGAGATGGAGTATTGCACATTTGTATCAGGCAATTCTCAGTGGAGAAGAGCATGTAAGTAAGATTACCTTCTTCACTACTTTGGCAGGATATATTCACTGGAAATTATCTGGCGAAAAAGTATTAGGTGTTGGTGAAGCATCGGGTATGTTCCCAATCGACTCTACCAAGGGTGATTTCGATGCCAAGATGGTAGCTCAGTTTGATGAGCTTATCGCAGATAAGGGATACGCTTGGAAATTAGGAGATATCTTACCTAAGGTATTGAATGCAGGTGAGAATGCAGGTGCACTTACTGCAGAAGGTGCTAAATTATTAGATCCAAGTGGTAACTTACAGGTAGGCATTCCTATGTGTCCTCCAGAAGGTGATGCTGGAACTGGTATGGTGGCTACCAACAGCGTAGGTGTTCGTACTGGTAATGTATCAGCAGGTACCTCTGTATTCGCTATGGTCGTATTAGAGAAAGCTATGAAAGCTGTTCATGAAGAAATCGACATGGTTACCACACCAGACGGTATGCCAGTGGCAATGGTACATTGCAATAACTGTACCTCTGACTTAAACGCATGGGTAAATCTCTTTGATGAATTTGCTAAGACCTTTGGCATGAACATTGATAAAAATGATTTATATGGAACCTTGTATCGCAATGCCTTAACTGGCGATACTGATTGCGGTGGATTATTAGCATACAACTTCTTCTCAGGGGAGCCAATTGCCGGTGCTGAGGAAGGTAGACCAATGTTTGTCAGAACACCAGATGCGAAATTTACTCTTGCAAACTTTATGAGAAGCCACCTCTACAGTGCTTTGGCAACCTTGAAGATTGGTTTGGATATCCTCGCAAAAGAAGAACAAGTATCCGTAGACGTTATGATGGGCCACGGTGGATTCTTCAAAACCCCAGTAGTAGGTCAGCAGGTTATGGCAGCAGCCATGAACGCACCTGTTACCGTTATGGATACTGCTAGTGAAGGCGGTGCTTGGGGTATGGCAATTCTTGCAGCCTATATGCAGGAAAAGGCAGCAGACGAATCATTATCAGACTACTTAAACAACAAGATTTTTGCAGGACAGACTGGCAGCACCATCGAGCCAAAAGCAGATGATGTGGCAGGCTTTGATGCATTCTTAGAGAAATATAAAGCAACTTTACCAGCAGAGAGAGCTGCTATACAAGGTCTAAGATAAGTTGCTTTAACTGAGTGATGAACTATAGCCAAGTCATATGGAGCAAGCGAAGCAATGCGAGATATGACTTGTGACGATAATGCAGCCCCGTGATTCCTGTTGTTCTCATGAAGACCGTAAAGTGACGTTGGTACTTAGCGAGGTCAGGACGGAATTTATTCCGTTCTCGAGCTTAGTACCACTACGTCACGACCCGAGCGAAAGCGCGTCTGAATGAGAATGACAGGAAGACAGGGGCGGAACATTCCACTATGATACAACAACCTAAAAAGGAGGAAAGCCAATGTTAGAAGAATTAAAACAGGTAGTATATGAAGCCAATATGGAGCTCCCTAAGTATGGTCTCGTAACCTTTACTTGGGGCAACGTAAGTGCCATCGACAGAGAAAGCGGCCTTATCGTTATCAAACCAAGTGGCGTAGAATATGACAAATTAACCCCAGAAGACATGGTAGTAGTAGACCTTACTGGTAAAGTCGTAGAAGGCAGATACAAACCATCTTCTGATACTGCAACCCATATTGAACTGTACAAAGCATTTACCGAAATCGGTGGTGTAGTACATACCCATTCTTCCTATGCAACCAGCTGGGCACAGGCAGGAAGAGATATTCCTTGCTACGGAACTACCCATGCAGACTACATCTATGGACCAGTTCCATGCTTGCGTTGCTTAACCGCAGATGAGATTGAGAAAGCATACGAAGAGAATACAGGACACCTTATCGTGAACGAATTCATGCGTATGAGAAAAGAGCCAATGGCAGTACCAGCAGTACTTTGCAAGAATCATGGACCTTTTACTTGGGGTAAAGATGCAAAAGAGGCCGTGCACAACGCTGTAGTATTGGAAGAAGTTGCGAAGATGGCTTACCGTGTTGAGACCATCAACTGTCACGCAAATCCAGCTCCACAGGAGTTGATGGATAAGCATTACTACCGTAAGCATGGAGCAAATGCTTACTATGGTCAGAGTGAACAATAATTTTCTCGATTTCACTAAAATTGACCAAAAAAGGTGTAAATTTTGGAAGAAATACAGATACCTCGTCACTAGACGTGAATGAGGAACTATGCTAGTATAATGTCGATGATAAAAGCGATAGCCGTACAAAACGGCAGAATGGAGGAGACGATGAACAATTTAGAACTGCAAAAACGCGCGAATGAAGTTCGCAAAGGCATTGTAACCGCAGTTCACAGTGCAAAGGCAGGACATCCAGGTGGTTCCCTTTCCGCAGCAGATGCGTATACATTTCTTTATTTTGAAGAGATGAATATTGACCCTAAGAATCCACAGATGGAGGACAGAGACCGTTTCGTATTATCAAAAGGTCATACCGCTCCAGGTCTTTACTCTACTTTGGCAAATAGAGGATTTTTCCCAGTAGAGGATTTGACTACACTTAGAAAGTTAGGTTCATATCTACAGGGACATCCATGTATTCACATTCCAGGTGTTGATATGTCTTCTGGTTCATTGGGACAGGGTATCTCCGCTGCTGTAGGTATGGCTTTAGGCGCGAGAATGAACGGCAAAGATTTCCGCGTATATACCTTATTAGGTGATGGCGAGATTCAGGAAGGTCAGGTATGGGAGGCTGCTATGTTCGCAGGTCACCGTAAGCTTGACAATCTCTGTGTAATCGTAGATAACAATGGGCTTCAGATTGATGGACCTATTGATCAGGTATGTTCACCATATCCTATTGATAAAAAGTTTGAGGCATTCAACTTCCACGTAATCAACGTAGATGCTCATGATTTTGATGCATTACGTGCTGCTTTCAAGGAAGCTAGAGAGACAAAGGGCATGCCTACTTGTATCATACTTCACAGCTTGAAGGGTAAAGGTGTATCCTTCATGGAAGGTGATGCTGATTGGCATGGTAAAGCTCCTAACGATGACGAGTACGCAGTAGCAATGGCTGATTTGGAGAAAATCGGTGCAGAATTAGAGAAAGCAGGTGAAGCATAATGGCAGATGTTAAGAAAATCGCAACCAGAGAAAGTTACGGTAATGCCTTAAAGGAATTGGCAGAAGAGTTCCCAGAATTAGTAGTATTAGATGCTGACCTTGCAGCTGCAACCAAGACAGGTATCTTCAAGAAAGCTTATCCAGACCGTCACATTGACTGCGGTATCGCAGAATGTAACATGATGGGTATTGCGGCAGGTTTATCTTTGGTAGGTAAGATTCCTTTCGTAAGTTCCTTTGCAATGTTTGCTGCAGGACGTGCTTATGAGCAGGTTCGTAACTCTATCGGTTATCCTCATTTGAATGTAAAAATCGGTGCTACCCATGCAGGTATCACTGTAGGTGAAGATGGTGCAACTCATCAGTGTAACGAAGATATCGCACTTATGAGAACCATTCCAGGAATGGTTGTTATGTGCCCTTCTGATGATGTAGAAGCAAGAGCAGCAGTTCGCGCAGCATTAGAATACGAAGGTCCTGTATACATCCGTTTCGGACGTGCAGCAGTGCCTGTAATCAATGACAAGCCAGACTACAAGTTTGAGATCGGCAAAGGTACTGTAGTTCGCGAAGGTAGCGACGTAACTATTGTAGCAACTGGTATCTGTGTAGATTCCGCACTTGGTGCAGCAGAAAAGCTGTCTGCAGATGGTATCAGCGCAGAAGTAGTAAACATCTGTACCATCAAGCCATTAGATGAAGACATCATCATTAACAGTGCTAAGAAGACTGGCAAGGTTGTAACTGTAGAAGAGCATTCTGTAATCGGTGGCCTTGGCAGTGCAGTATGTGATTGCTTAAGCGAGAAGCTTCCTACTCCAGTGAAGAAAATCGGTATGTACGATGTATTCGGCGAGTCAGGTTCTGCAGCCGCTTTGGTTCAGAAGTACGGCTTAGATGCTGAGGGCGTGTACAAGTCAGTTAAGGAATTCATGTAATTCTAGATAAGCATTTATATAAGTGAACAACGGCTCCTTTCGTTAGAGGATTCTAGCGGGAGGAGCTGTTTTTATTTCTGGGGAAATGTGGTATAGTATATGAGTGGGCAAAGAAGAGAAAAACTTCTCTTGTAGCAAAAGAAACGTGTAGTGGAGGAACAGAATTGAAAGAAAAAACAATTGGGGAATTATTGAGAGAACTGAGGAAAAAGTGTGGAGTATCCAGAAACCAACTGGCTGAGGGGATATGCAGCAAAACAGCGTTGGAACGATATGAGAAAAACGAGAGAATTCCAAATAAATTTGTTATAGATTCCCTATTGGAACGATTGGGAAAAAATGCAGCACGTTTGGAATTCATCTCATCAGATGAAGAATATGAATTAAGTCAATATCGTTTTCAGATTGAAGATAAGATGAGACGATTGGAATATGAAGAGGTGGAAGGATTGCTGGAAACTTATTCTCGTGCAATTGGCGAGAAGGAAAAACTTCACTGGCAATACATATATACGAAACGCGGAGAGCTATTAAAGATAAAAGGATTGTATAAGGAAGCATATCCCTTATTGATTGAGGCACTGAGATATACAAGGCGTCAGAGTATTATAGATACCGAGATGGGAGATAAGCGATTATCATATATTGAGTTAGAGGATGTTTACGAGATTGCGGAAATCTGTTACTACCTTTCCAAACAGGAAAAGGCTTTTTCGATGTTCGCCCAGATAGAAGAGTATCTAAATACCTTGGATGCAGATAATGAGATGAGAATTCAATATTACTCAGATATCATGTATTGGAAAGCGGTTGAGCAGAAGGAAAAAGGAAAAGAAACCTTGGCAGTGGGATATCTGGGAGAGGCAGAACGCTTTTTGTTGAAAGAATATCGACTGAGTGGCTTGGAAAGAGTGTTGGAATTAAAGAAACAACTAGGAATCACAGAAGCGGAAGATAAGTTATTGGCTATCAAATTAATTAATATGAGTAAAAAAAATGGAGAAATACCAGGGGAAGGAATTACATTATGGGAGAACACAGTAAAGCAGCAATCTTAAAATACACGCGAAAATATAGTGGAATGACACAAGAGCAATTGGCGGAGAATATCTGCGATCCCGTGACGCTTGCGCGTTATGAAAGTGGGAAACTGGAACCAACAGACGATAAATTTGAGCAGCTTATGTTAAAAATGGGTATGTCGGGAGAACAATATGTATTGCCGATTCATGATGGAACGGTAGAACATAGAATGAAAAACATATTGTATGCATTTGAGCGAAAGGAATTCGATGTTGCAAGGGAAGAATTGGAACTTGTAAAGGCGGATGAAAAATTTGATCCCGATACTCCTGAAAATAGACAATATGTACAACGTATTGAATTAAATATGTCTTATAGAAAGGGCGAGATAGATAGCGAGGAAATGTTAGCAGGACTGATAGAAGCCCTTAAGATTACATTTCCAGAGTATAATGAAGAACATTTTCATGTGTATAGACTATTTACAGAAACAGAGGTGCTCTTGATTAATAATATTGCATTGTTGTATTGGGAAATGGGGAAAAAAGAACTTGCAATACATCTACATGAAAATATAGAGGAATATTATCAGCCGAAAGTAGTGATTAATGATTACAAACCGAGATATATATGTTTGGTAAATTATTCTAACTTCTTAGGATTATTAGAACGATATGATGAAAGCATTGAAATATGCAAAAAAGGTATTCAATGGTTGCTGTTTTATAATAAAAGCAACCTTCTTTATAATTTTTACTTTAATATTGGTTGGAACATTATGAAAAAGATTGAAGTGGAATTAGAAAAAGATGTTATGAAGAAAAGTGCACAATGTTACATATGGCTAGCGATGCTTTTGTGCGATATATATCCTGAAAATAAGAATAATCTCCAGATGATTGAAAAGTATTATACAGAAAATTTTGGGAAATAAAAAAGGAATCGCAAAGATAGAAGAGTCTATCCTTGCGATTCCTTTGACTTTTAAAATGGAGGTTCTAAAAAACAATGAATGTCGATGGGATTTTCAACAGGTGTATTGGCTGAATTGGATGTATCTATAGTGGTGGTAGTAAGTGTAAGAACTAAAGTAAGGAATAGAGTGAAAATTTTTTTATTCATGGCATGAATTCTCCTTTTTTGTATTTTAATTAATAGGTATTATAGCAATTTTGAAAAGTAAAAACCATAACGTATTCGGTGCCGATGGTGGCACCGAATACGTTATGGTTTTTTGATTTAAATTACAGTATGATGAAGTTAACAGACGTGCACGAATGTAAAATTAATCAAATGAAAGGAAGAAACAGATGAAGAAAGTACTAGCAAAATTATTAGTAGTATGTTGCTTATTATCAAGTAGTATGACTGCGTTTGCACAGGAAGTGAACGGAGATTTGTCCTTAGAAGAAGGGGCACAGGAAGTGGTCATAACTGCAGAAATGGAACAGAAGGAACAGGCGAAATGGGCGGCGTTTAGTAGAATGAGAGCAACTTATCCTAGCTATTGTCTTTTAAGTGTTAAAAGATTTCAACAGGAGACAAATTATTATTGTGGTCCGGCAACTGTAAAACAGGTAATTCACTATATTAATGGAAGTTCATTAACACAATCCAAGTATGCAAGTATATTAGGTACTACTACTGATGGTACAACTATGACAGATATTGATGATGTATTAAATGATTACATCTCAGAAGAACATTATGTATATTCTTCAATTGGAACCCAGAGTGAATGGCTCAACAAAGTACGATATAGCTTATATTATCAGCGTCCGGCAGTATTAGATATTAATACAAATGGGATTAGTAGTTTTTCATATTCTAGTTCAGGACATTTTGTAAATGTATGTGGATATAGTGAAAGTAGTGGAAGAGTTGCAATTACCGATCCATATGGAGAGCAAAATACTGCTGTATGGCATAGCGTATCAAATTTGTATAGTGCAAATAATAACCATTGGAGACAGGCGATTATATGGTAAAACGTGCGAGAATTTGCATAACATTATTGTTGTTGTTGTTGTTTTGCCTTGGTGGATGTGGTAAAAGTGATGAATTACGGATAGTGCAAGATATAAATTTATGGCAGATAGCAGATACACCTATTCAAAATATTGCAAAAGATGCATGGTATATCGGTAAGACGGATAATGGAGTTTACTATTGTGAAGACCTTCAAAGAATCTATTTTCAAGATTGGGATGGAGAAGTTGAGCTTTTACATGAAGAAGTACAAACAATGTCCTATGCATCTTGTGCGATGAGTGGGGAAAATGCAATGATATGTATTGCGGATACTGAGGGACTACGTATTCTACTTTTATCTGAGGGAGAACAAGCGGAAATTTTATTGGAGCAGAATGCAGTTCAACGACCATATATTTATTCCTGTGAGGAGAAAGTATTTTTTATTTTGAATAATTGGAACGAAAATATGGAGTTTTGTAATTCCCTTGTAGTATGGGACAAAGACACGGACACGACGGAAGTCTTGTATGACACAATAGAAAAGGCAACGGTGGGTGAGGATTTGCGGTGTGTTGGTGGAGACACTGAAATCTTGTATTTCTGTACAAGAAAATATGATGCGTTGCATACGGAATATTGGTTACATCAATATAGTTTTGAAGAAGAAAGGGTTATAGCAGAGTATCCAATTGAACGTGCGATGACGTCCATAACAGGAGATGGTAAATTCGTCTTTGCATCTGAGACAGAGGATATTGAATATCTCGAGGAGGCTGGATGGATAGGAGAATTGTCAGAGGGGACAATATTAAATAAGCAGGTTATGCCATATATATCATCAAGCAATCTTATCTACAACACATGTCAGTCAGAAGACGGAGTGATGCTTAGAGGACCATTTTCCGGATATTTCTGGGACTATAAAGCGTCTACAATCTATGCAGTTGATTTTTTGAATTATATGGACTTGGAGAATGCACCGGCGGGTGAGATATTGGGCGCATCTGTAAGTGAGAAGGATTTTTCTTGGTTGATTA
Source organism: uncultured Acetatifactor sp. (assembly GCA_964531725.1). GTDB lineage: Bacteria > Bacillota > Clostridia > Lachnospirales > Lachnospiraceae > Acetatifactor. The sequence continues at coordinate 18,369 of CAZHEM010000001.1, read as the reverse complement.
ATAAAGAAGACGGAATATATCTAAGGACATTGAAACTGGAAAAGGAATCAAGGTAGAGTGCAGAAAGTAAGTGATACTGTTCTGTTGATAAGAGAGATTGCGATAGAAAGCCATGATGGTTTGTATTACACAAACGAATTATGGCTTTCTGTGCATTGAAATGAGTAGCAAATAGGAGTATACTGATTTTATCGTAGCAAAGTAATAAAGCAACATAGTGGGGAGACGTAAGATGAAGAAGGTACTTTGTGCATTACTATTGGGTATATTTTTAGTCGGTTGTAGTAATAAGGTCGAGGAAGCAATCCAATTGCCGGAAACGGAGACGGTTACTGCAGTGCAAATGATATTGTTGCGTCGTACAACAGATGATTTTGGGAGAGCAAAGTTGCAGAAGCTGATGGAAGAGATTGAGACGGCTGAGATGGTTTCGGGGGAAGAGGACTTTAATTATTACTATGCGCTGATGGTGTCACAATATAGACAAGATGATTTTTCGGAAACTGATGCGGATGCTATGGCACTTGAGAAGTTGATGCGAGAGGCTCGTATGTATGAGTATGGTAGGCAGAATGGGTATTCCATTACTGAAGATAATAAAGAAGAAAAGGCGTTTGGGTATTTGGTGCAAGAATTGAATCATAACGTGGAGCAGGATATCAAGCAAGAATTCCGAGACGGGATAGCGTATAAAGTGGGGGATACGGAGTGCTGGTCGGTTGAGGAATATTGGAATATTTATTACAACACGATAATTTATCCTGCGACACAGGAATATTTTGAGCAGGAATTTATGCCGAAATATGAGGATGCAAAGGTATTTTATGAATCATTAATGACTGGAGCAGAGGGTGCGGAGTAGCTAATAAAGCTTGGACTGATTGTGTTCGCTTGTTATGTAGGTGTGAAGATTGTACAAGCTTGCAATATTTATATCAAAGAACATAAGACTGACAAAAGGGATGGGGAATAACGGTGAAGAAAAAAATATTAGCAATATTCATATGTGCAACTATGCTTTTAGGTGGTTGCGCGGTGGGAGAAGCATCTGGTAACCTTGAGACGGATAGTGTTACTAATGCGACGGAGAGTGCTCAAAGTGGCGAAAATACTACGGAAGATTTGGTGACAGAAACAACGATAAAAGAATATGCAGCCGAAGAAGATAGCAGTCTATTGGATGAGATTCCAAATGCAGAATTAGATGCGGACGGACAGCCAGAGTACAATGCGGAAAAATTGTGAGAGAAGGAGGGATAAAACAATGAATATGTCAGAAGTGGAATTCAGTATAGCAGAGAACATTGTAACTATTTTATTTGTGGTAATTGTAGTGGGGTATATCCTATGGCTTGTTGTCAAAGAAGTGAAAAAGCGTACCAGTAATAAGACCATTACTACTTCTGCCAAGGTGCTTTCCAAAGCATGCGCAGACTATGTGCACCAGCAAGCCTATATGACTACAGGACAAGTGGACTTAGGTGTAGCTGAAAAAGGGCAGGTGTACAAAATCCTTTTTGAAGAGCAAGGAACTGGCAAGCAGGTGGAGTTAGAAGTAGCGCAGAACATATTCGATAAGATACAGGAAGGCGCAAGCGGTGAACTGGTCTATACAGGCGATGTGTTGCTTCAATTTGGAGATATTATAGCGTCTAATGAAAAGAATGGTGCTGCTTTTGTGACCATGGATAAGTCCTTTGGCAATTAATAAGATTGAGAAAGCCTTATGAGTACTACTACCTAATTGGGAATAGTGGTATTTGTAAGGCTTTTAATAAAATTTAATTTGCCTTTCTATTTCTCATATGCTACGCTGATACAAAGCATATTTTCTAAATCAAATCAATTACGGACATCCGTATTCTTTTACAAATCCATAGACAGACACTGGTCTGTTTCTTTCAGAAAATTCATGCTTTATTTCACAATTCAAGCAGGAGTTTTCGTGAGAGGTGGACTCCTAGCATTTTTCAAGGAGGACATATGGCGAAAAAGACCAAAGACAAATAGGTGCTGGGAACAAAACCAAAAGAAATTGACGTACTGATTATTAAGAAGAATTCTGAGGAGCAGATTCAGAAGAATCTAGGTCGGATATTCCGTAAGCATAACATTGTGGAATATAAGAGCCCAGATGATTATTTGAGTATCGATGACTTTTATAAGGTGTATGGATATGCATGTTTTTATAAGTCGGATGTGGCGAAGGTAGATGGAATAAAGGCGGATGAGATAACAGTGACTTTTGTTAGTAAAAAGTATCCGCATAGTATGATGGAACACTTAGAACATAGTCGATATTTGCTTGTAAGTAGACCAGAGGTAGGAATATACTATATTCAAGGAGATATTATACCGATGCAGTTGATTGTGACATCGGAACTGTCGAAGGAAAACAATCTGTGGCTAAGCCATTTAACCAATGATTTGACAGAAACCAATGAGATAGAACAATTGATTGAAGAATATGGCAAATATAAAGATGAACATTTATATAAATCGGCAATGGATATCATTGTGCGAGCCAATCATGAGAAATTCGAGGAGGTAAAAAAGATGTGTGATGCATTAGAAGAATTAATGGAGGATAAGATGGTAGAAAGAGAGAATGCGGCAAAAGAAGAACTTATTATCAACTGCCTTAAACGCAACAAAGATGCCCAAATCGTATCTGATTTCCTAGGCATTCCTCTCGAAGTAATCAAAGAAATAGAACAAAAGATGTTACAATCTTGCTAGTTTGAAACTTTTTTGCTACAATGGGGCGTGGGAAAATTGGGTTACGGAAAGGCGTAAGTTTAACATGAATATTTTAGCACCATCCATGCTATCCGCAGATTTTTGGAAGCTGGGAGAACAAATTGAACAGATTGAACAGGCGGGAGCACAGTATTTACACATTGATGTTATGGACGGATTATTTGTACCCTCTATTTCCTATGGAATGCCCGTGATTGCATCCATTCGTAAGAAAACAAATATGTTCTTTGATGTACATCTTATGATAGAGAAGCCAGAGCGTTACGTTGATGAGTTCGCAGCTTCTGGCGCAGATTTGATTAACTTTCATTTGGAAGCCACTGAAGTAGTGGAAGAGACCATTGCCAAGATACGTGAGCATGGTAAAAAAGTAGGCATTACCATTAAACCTAACACTCCAGCGGAGGTAGTAGAGCAATATCTTCATCTGGTAGATATGGTGTTGGTAATGACTGTGGAACCAGGTTTTGGCGGACAGAAGCTGATTCCTGAATGTATCGACAAAGTTCCTGTAATCCGCAAGATGATTGAGGACAAGGGATTGAATGTAGATATCGAAGTAGACGGTGGCATTAATATTGATAATGTACAGTTAGCTTTAGATGCAGGTGCCAACGTGATTGTGGCTGGTTCTGCTGTGTTCAAGGATGATGTGGCAGCGAATGCAAAGGCATTCTTGGATAAAATGTGTGATTAGTGCATAAGGCTATGATAAGATAAAAGTGGAGAATACGATATGGAATTACAGATTTTGCACATGATACAAGGCTGGCATAATGAATTGCTAGATGCTATCATGGTGACCTTTACGACTTTTGGGGATTCGGGCTTGGGTTGGATTGCCATTGGACTGATATTAGCTATTATACCAAAGACGCGAAGATGCGGTATTAACGTTTTACTATCCATGTTGATAACCCATATCATTGGCAATATGATTATAAAACCAATTGTAGCAAGACCAAGACCTTTCTTGGCTGATCCAAGTGTGGAACTTATTGTGAAAGCACCGAGCTCTTTTTCCTTTCCATCAGGACATTCTGCAAGTAGCTTTACCGCTGCTTTAACGATTTTCTTTTATTATAAAAAACCAGGTGTGATTGCCCTGTTGGCAGCAGCAACCATTGCGTTTTCTAGAATGTACTTATTTGTGCATTACCCAACAGATGTGTTGTGTGGCGTATTGTTGGGATGTGTAGATGCATGCTTGGTATATTTGGGCTTTAGCAAGTGGATGAAGTGCAAGGGACAATTGAATTAAAAAGAGTGATAAGGCAATAGCAATGGATGAAAAGTCCAGCTATTGCCTTTTTTAGTTAAATTATAAGTGAAACAAAATTTGTGAATCTGATTTTATATCTGAAATACTAGTAATGGAATGAACAATGATATAAAATGGGGATATAGCGAATGAGATAAAGCAAGATATAGGTCAGATTGGGTACTAGAATGAAGTAAATTATAGAAAGGGTGGGGCAAGATAATGAATCAGAAAATTCTTTGGAATGAAGGTTGGCAGTTTGCCAAGACGGATTTAAATGTAGCATGGGAAGACAGAACACAGTGGGAAAAGGGTATGATTGCTGTGGATTTGCCACATGACTGGTTGATTTATAATACATTGGACTTATATGAGGATAGTATCGGTTGGTATCAGAAGAAATTCTGTGTAGATGAGTCAATTGTGGGTAATTATATCTTGCGTTTTGAAGGTGTGTACATGGATTCTACAGTCTATGTAAACGAACAAAAAGTAGGTGAATGGAAATACGGCTACTCTACTTTTGAGTGGAATATTACTGAATTTTTGCAGGAAGGTGAGAATGAAGTAGTAGTAAAAGTGGTACATCAAGCCCCTAACAGTCGCTGGTATAGTGGTGCGGGAATCTATCGTAATGTATGGCTTATCAGACTTCCAGAGGTACATATCCCTTGTGATGGAATCTATGTGCATTCTGAGGAAGAGAATGGGATGTATCAGGTAGAAGTAGCGACAGAGATTGCTGAGATGAAGCCAGTACAATGTATTGAAAATTTAGAGAATCTTGCAAAAAAGACATGTGACGAGAGTGTCATAAAATATGATGACGTTGAAAAGATAACGCCTGGAACTAGTATAAAAGAGACACCAGATTCTAAGTATGAACTAGAACATATTTTATATTATCAAGATGAAGTGGTATGGCAAGGCAGAAGCTCCTTACCAGAAGCTTGTGACAAGCATACAGTAAGTTTTTATGTAGAGAATCCACATATTTGGGATATTACAGAGCCTAATTTATATACATTACAGACCAAGCTGTATAGGAACGAATTGGTTCAGACAGAAACTCAACGTATCGGTTTCCGTAAAATAGAATACTCACCAGAAAAAGGCTTTTTACTCAACGGTAGAAAAGTGCGCCTGAATGGTGCCTGTGACCATCACGATTTAGGAGCATTGGGTGCTGCATTTAATAAAGTTGCAATGCGTAGAAAGTTAGAAATCATGCGTTCCATGGGTGTGAATGCCATTCGTACTTCCCACAATATGCCAGCCGTGGAATTAATGGATATGGCGGATGAAATGGGATTTTTGGTGGTGTCAGAGGCCTTTGACATGTGGGAGATTCAGAAGACCACCTATGACTATGGTCGCTTTTTCAAAGAGTGGTCTGGAAAGGATGTGCGTAGCTGGATTCGTAGGGACCGCAACCATCCTAGCATTATTATGTGGAGTATCGGTAATGAAATATCGGATACCCACGCAGACACTCATGGTCAAGAGATTACAAGATATTTAATAGATTATGTGAGAGAATGGGATTATCGTTGCAACGCGCCTATCACCATTGGCTCCAACTATATGCCATGGGAAAATGCCCAGAAATGTGCAGATATTGTGAAATTTGCTGGTTATAATTACGCTGAAAGATATTACGATGAGCACCATGCCAAATACCCAGATTGGATTATCTATGGTAGCGAGACTTCTTCGGTATTGCAGAGTAGAGGGGTATATCACTTCCCATTAGATAAAGGTAGCTTGATAGAAGAAGATGAGCAATGCTCGGCATTAGGCAATAGCACTGCAAGTTGGGCGGCAAAAAATGCAGAATATTGTATTACCATGGATAGAGATAGAGAGTATTCCTGCGGACAGTTTATCTGGACTGCTTTTGATTATATAGGAGAGCCAACTCCGTATCAGACCAAGAATAGTTATTTTGGACAGATAGATACAGCGGGATTCCCGAAGGATTCTTTCTACTTATATCAGGCAGAGTGGACAGATTATCATAAGAATCCGATGGTGCATGTGTATCCATATTGGGATTTTAACCCAGGTCAGATGATAGATATTCGTGTGACCAGTAATGCCCCTTATGTGGAGCTTTTTGTGAATGGAGAATCTCAAGGTAAGCAGAAGATTGACCATCTGCATGGAACAGACTTACAGCCACATTTCAAAGTGCTCTATGTAAAGGGTAGCATCAAAGCTGTGGCATATGATGAGCAGGGCAATCCGATTGCAGAGGAAGAGAGACATTCCTTTGGAAATTCCCATAGAATCGTGTTAACACCAAATAAAACGGTTATGAAGGCAGATGGAGAAGATCTAATCTTTGTAGAGATTAGTACACAGGATAAAGAGGGTTATCCTGTGGAAAATGCTTCGGATTATGTGCATGTAAGAGTGTCTGGAGCAGCGCGTTTAGTGGGATTAGATAATGGCGATAGTGCTGATTTTGACCAATACAAGGGAACCGTGCGTAAACTGTTCAATGGTAAGTTGTTGGCAATTCTTGCAGCGAAAAAAGAAGCAGGCGACATTGAACTGCGTGTGGAGGATGCCAGAGTACTTACAGATGAGCAGAACGGTGCAGGATGTGTTGCGGGAATGGAAATTCTGAAGAACCAGACAGAGCCTCAGTATGTAGAACCTGCTATATTACGATTCCGTGCGGAACCAGCTCCTATTAGAGAGGGTATCTGTGCTAGGCAGGAGAATACTTTATGCCCATTGGCAAATGTGCCTCTCGGTCTAGTACCTGCTCGTAAAATTGAACTGAGCACAGAGAATAATGTAATAACAACAGAATCCACATCTACTATTGTCCATGCGACCCTTTATCCAGAGGATGCCAGTGACAAGGAGCTTATCTGGACATTAACCGATTTAAGTGGAGCTCCATGTGCCATTGCCCAGCTAGAAATATTAGAGGATGGCAGCAGTGTTAAGGTAACAGGCATTGGAGATGGAGAATTTGTAGTTCGTTGTATGACGAAAAATGGCACGGATAAGGTAAAGCTTATTTCTCAGTTGGAGCTACAGATTCAGGGTATGGGAGCAGCTTATCGAGACCCTTATGCGCCAATCGTTGGTTGTACCTATGATGAGAAGCAAGGACATGTGGGAAGAGGCGATGAAAATAGCGCAGGCACCGATAAGGAAAATAAGACTGTAATTACATACCACAATTTAGACTTAGGCGATTATGGAAGTGATAAGATTACCCTAGCTATTTTTGCCAATGACAGTGATCCACATCCAATTGAAATATGGAGTGGAATTCCTAACGAAGAAGACGCAGAATTGCTAGCTGACGTGATTTATCAAAAACCAGGCATCTGGAAGACCTTCCAACCAGATACATTTACATTGAATAGACGCATTAAGGGTATTCATACCATTAGTATTGTGGCGAAAGATAAATTCTTTTTGCGTGATTTTATGTTCACCAAAATAGAAAAAGCCTTTGAAAAGCTTTCCGTAATAGAAACTGGAACCATTTATGGAGACAGCTACCATATTACAGAAAATGGTGCAGAGAATATTGGTAATAATGTGTCCATAGATTGTGGCGTTCTGAATTTTGGTGACACTGGTGTCAGCAGAATAACCATTCACGGACGTACTCCATTGCCACATAATACCGTTCAGATTCGTTTTGAAGGGGAGAGTGATAGTACCCAAGTGGTAGAGTTCCCATATTCGGAACAATATGAGACACACACCTTTGAGATTGCGCCAGTAGTTGGTGCCAAGAAAGTGACTTTCGTATTCCTACCTGGATGTAATTTCGACTTTGCGTGGTTCCAATTTTCATAAATGATATGCCTACATTTATAAGTATTTGTTACTTGAATTACATAACATTATGTTAAGAAAACTTTCTGCACTGAGAAGTGCCTTAAAACCTGATGTTAAGGGCGTGCTTCCAGTGTAAGAAAGTTTTTTTTATATGAGACGAAAAAAATGTGTTGACAAATACAATTAAATAGCATACAATGCAATTAACAAAGAAACATTGCGTGCAATTTAATTGAAAAAGGAGACAAGATTATGGGTATTTATGATTATGTAGTAAAAGATGGAAAAGGTAACGATGTAGCAATGAAGGATTACGAAGGAAAGGTATTGTTAATTGTGAATACTGCAACGGGATGTGGTTTTACTCCACAGTATGATGGTTTGCAAGATTTATATGACAAGTATCAAGAGCAAGGTTTAGAAATTCTAGATTTTCCTTGTAACCAATTTGGTAATCAGGCACCTGGCAATGCTGAAGAAATCGCTTCATTTTGTAGCGGTAGATATGGAATTACATTCCCTCAGTTTGCCAAAGTAGATGTAAATGGTGATAATGCAGAGCCTTTATTTACCTACTTGAAATCCAAGAAGCGAGGTACTTTCGGAAGTAAAATTAAATGGAACTTCACCAAGTTCTTAGTAGATCAGAATGGAAAAGTGGTAGCACGTTTTGCACCAACTACCAAACCAGAAGACATCGATAAGTGTATTGCAATGTTACTAAAATAAGAGGGATAAATATGTGAAATTAGTGTAAACTTAAAAGAATTGAAGTGACGTATAAAATAAAATGGTATATAATTATCTGATAGAAGAGATATAGTCAGATTACGGAGGAGACCAATGTCAGATAAATACGATGTTTTGAAATTGGAGAATCAGATGTGTTTTCCACTTTATGCCTGTGCAAAGGAAGTGGTACGTCAGTATAAACCATTTTTGGATGAGATTGATTTAACATATACCCAGTACATAGCTATGATGGTTATGTGGGAGAAAAAAGAAGTCAACGTAAAGGAGTTGGGCGAGTATTTGTATCTAGACTCTGGAACGTTGACTCCTCTGCTTAAGAAATTGGAGCAGAAGGGATATATTCTGCGCACAAGAGCCAAGGTAGATGAACGCAATTTAATTATTACATTAACCAGCGAAGGTGAAGCCTTGAAGGAGCAAGCAGTAACAATTCCTGCCAAGATTGGTGGCTGTGTGCATCTTGATAGAGAAGATGCTGAGCAGTTACATCGATTGCTACACAAGTTATTGGGAAAGATGTCTGAGTAAGATCGTCTATTGGGAAAGGTAGTGAGTGCATGGAGTGGAATTCGAATATAGGAATGGAAATCATTCGTATTATTCAGATTGTTGGTATATTTATTCCATTAGTGGGTGTTGTTACCCTGCTGAAGAAAGAATTTACGGAGGCTTCTGCGAATTTGACTTTGGCAAACATAAGCTGCCTGTTTATTAATGGCTGCTATTTACTCGTGTTGCAGTCAACAGGGTTAGATGCGGCAATGCAGGCTATGAAGCTTAGCTATTTGGGTAACGTAATATTTTATTTTTTCTTTATAAGGTTTGTTGCCTCCTATCTAAAGATTAGATTGCCACAATTTATTTTTAATGTATGGGCACTGATTGAAATGATTGGTGTTTTTACTATGTGGAATGATAACTATAATAAGATGTTTTATGCAGACACTGACTGGATGGAACAGGAGAAGATGGGATTTCACTATATTCAGACTGATAATGGAATTCTAATGACGATACGTTATGGAGTTCTTAGCGTATGGTTAGGGTATATTGTAATTTATACTATATCGCGTCTATTTAGAACGGCCTTACAAACGGAGAGAAATAATCTTGCTAGAGTAGTTGGAGCGCAGTTGATTATCATGGCTGCTTTTTCATTTACTGCAATTTTTAAACCACCCTTTGATATTGTTCCAATTAGCTCATCTATAGCGATTTTTATTATTATACAAAGTGTAATCAAGGGTGAATTATTTAATATTACAGATAGGGGACGAGACGTATTATTTGAACACATTCGAGAAGTGTTCATTATTGTAGATAGTGCATTTGGATATGTTGATTCCAATGCATACGCTAAAGAATTATTCCCCGAGTTGAAACACAAGGCAAAGAATACCAGCATTTCTAAGGAATTGCATTATTATTTTAAAGAAGCGGAAGAAGAATTTTGTATAGGGGATCGTTACTTTCGCAAAAAGGTAGCAAGCCTAGATCAAGGCGGTAAAGTATATGGTTACACCTTGATTCTAACTGATGAGACAAGAGACCACCAATATATTGAAGAATTACAGATAGCGAAGACGAAGGCGGAAGAAGCTAGTGAGGCAAGGGCGAACTTTATGTCGAACATGTCTCATGAGATTCGTACGCCTATGAACGCTATTGTTGGAATGACAGAGATTCTGTTGCGTGAGGACATGCCTAAGCAACAGAAAGAATATATGGAAAATATCAAGAATTCTGGGAATGCATTGCTAGGCATTGTTAATGATATTCTTGACTTTTCTAAGATTGAATCAGGGAAAATGGATATTGTTGAGGAAGATTATATGCCAAGAACTATGTTTAGTGATTTACGTATGATTCTTCTCAACCGTATTGGAGATAAAGATATAGATTTAATATTTGACATAGATGATAGAATTCCAAACCGTTTGTATGGTGATTCTCTTCGTCTGCGTCAGGTAATTCTTAACTTAGCTAATAACGCCACGAAATTCACGCAAGAAGGCTATGTGAAGCTAAGTGCACAGGTTCAGAAGATAGAAGGCAGCGATATAGAACTATATTTCTCGGTAAAAGATACCGGACAAGGTATTCACAAAGAAGATTTGGAGAAATTGTTCCATTCTTTCCAAAGAGTGGACACCAAGAAGAACCGCAATGTAGAGGGAACAGGATTAGGATTAGCGATTTCGAAGCAGTTGGTAGAATTGATGGATGGTGACATAGGTGTCAGAAGTGAGTATGGAAAGGGTAGTGAATTCTATTTTACAGTTCATCAGACTATCCCTACGAATCAGGAGGACATTGTATCAGAACCAATGGAAACTCTGAACTTTATTGCACCCGATGCCGATATATTAATTGTTGATGACAATGAAATGAATCGTAAAGTGGCGAAGGGATTATTAGAACCATTGCAGATGAAGATGGATTTTGCGGAGGATGGTGCAAAAGCACTTCAGATGATTGAGAAAAAGCGTTATCACTTGGTATTCATGGATCATATGATGCCAGTTATGGATGGAATTGAAGCCACTAAACGCCTGCGCAGGGTGGAAGATGCTTATTATAAACAGCTTCCAGTTGTGGCACTTTCTGCGAATGCTATTAAGGAAGTTCGTGAGAGCTTTTTCCAAGCGGGCATGAATGACTTTGTAGCAAAGCCTATTGACATGAAAGATATCTGCAAGGTTATTCGCAAATGGTTGCCATCGGAGCTTATTATTGAGACGCAAGTGCAGATGAACAATGCGGTTGATGCCGATGATTTACCTGCAATTGAAGGTTTAGATGTGCAAGAGGGTGTTAAGAACTCAGGAAGCAAGGAATTGTTCTTAAGCCTATTGGGAGATTTTTATAAGCTGATTGATATGAAGTCTACCAAGATCGAAAAGTGTTTGGCAGATGGAATGATTAGAGACTATACCATTGAAGTACATGCACTAAAGAATACTGCAAGAATGATTGGGGCTATGGAATTATCAGAGATGTTTTACCAGATGGAGATGCTAGGTAACGCTGAGGAAGTAGAGGCACTTGTGCAGAGGACTCCGGAGGTTCTTGAAAAATACCGTAGCTATAAGCCTATTTTAAAGCCTTTTGCGGAAGGACAAGAACAGGATAAAAAGGAAGCATCTAAGGCAGAATTAATAGAGATATTGCAAAAACTGCGATATGCCATGGATGGTTTTGACTTAGATACCGTGGACGAGGCTATGAAGCAATTAGAGGAATGTCAGATTCCAAGTGCATGCCAAGAAAAGATAGAGCTACTTCGCGCTTATGTAGCAGATGTGGCGATGGAAGAAGTAATGAGTACTACAGACGAGATGATTCAACTTCTTACGGAAGAATAAATACTATGACAAACGGAGGATTACACTATGCATAATGTATTAATTGTTGTTGAGACACCAAGCTATTTAGTAACATCATTACAAGGCAGGATGGAGGAGCTTGAGTACAGTGTGCAGATTGTTGGTGCAGATACAGATGCCATCAGCAGAATTAAGGATACAATGAGCGCTATTTTGATTTATGCAGATGAGAAGCTTGTTGATAAACAGCAAGCGCTTATCTATCTAAAGGATAAAGCAGCAGAGGATGATACACCTATTTTCCCAATCGGTGACGTAGATGAGATGAAAAAGATTGAGAATGTGATTCCAAAGCACCTGATTCAGAAGGAATTCTTACGTCCTATTAATGTGAATGAATTGGTTGAAAATGTAGATGAATATATTAAGAACTATGGTAATCATAACAAAAAGAAAGTTTTGGTAGTAGATGATTCCGGTGCGATGCTCCGTAATGCAAAGGGCTGGCTAGAAGAAAAGTATCATGTGATTTTGGCTAATTCAGGAGCTATGGCAATCAAGTATTTGACCATGAATCGCCCGGACTTAGTATTGCTTGATTACGAGATGCCAGTAGTAGACGGTAGACAAGTGCTGGAAATGATTCGTACAGAGACTGATTTTGCAGATATTCCAGTTATTTTCCTTACTAGCAAGGGAGATAAAGAAAGTGTTATGAATGTGATGGCACTAAAGCCAGAAGGCTATTTGCTTAAGACCATGTCACCACAGGAGATTGTAAAGGCTGTGGATGATTTCTTTGAAAAGAGAAAGGGAATGTAGGCGATTCTATGCGCATTGATGGATTTAACGGAATTCCTAGTTCGAATGTATATCAAGATGCGGGGCGTACGCATATAAGCGAGTCGGAAGTGCCAAAGCCTGCCAAGGTTGATGGTATTTGTGACACCGTGGAGATATCCAGCAGACGTCAGAAGGAGTGTGTTGATACGCAAGAAGGGAAGCAATTGTCTCTATTGTTCTGGCTCAAGCAACATTGGAGCCAAACAAGGGGCAAAGTAGTAGCCCTTTTGGTGAAAACACACATACTTAAGATAGACGACATAGATCCTAAACGAATACAGTTTAATCCTTATTTTGTGGCAGAAATAAAGCGAGATTTACAGAGTTGGGTTCTCTTCCAGAAAGTAAAATACAGGGTGCAAGCAATAACGCAGTCGTTAGTAAAGTGGTTTTCCGAATTTACAGGGGGGAACTACTTTGCTAAGAAAGAGGAATCGAAAGAAGAATTGCCGAAGAAAGAACGTTATAGCAAAACTGCCGTGAAGAAGGAAGAGGCAACAAAAGAAGAAAGTGTAGAATATCACATTGACAGAAAGGTTTAAATTATGCTAACCTTATGTTTATATTAGAAAAGCGATGACGAAGAGAGTACACTTTTTCAATACTTTACAGAGAACGTTCCAGTGATATCGCATCACAGATTGCTGAGAGGAACCAAGCTAGAGAAGTGGAAGATGGCTTCTGAGCAGCGCACCGAGCTGACCGCAGATGCGGAAGTAAGGCTGCGACAGGTTTCGCCTGTTATAGCGAATAGGGTTAATGACCCGATGAGGTCTGCTTTGCGAGAAGCAGATGAACAGAAGTGGTACCACGGGTATATAGCTCGTCTTCTATTAGGAATAGAAGACGGGCTTTCTTTATGTCTTCAGATTTCCAACTGATTTATAAAGAAAAGGAGAACTATTATGGAAAACAAAGGTAAATATTATCTTACGACTGCTATTGCTTACACTTCAGGTAAGCCACATATCGGTAACAACTACGAAGTAGTATTGGCAGATAGCATTGCCAGATTTAAGAGAAAAGAAGGATATGATGTATTCTTCCAGACAGGTACAGATGAGCATGGCCAGAAGATTGAATTAAAGGCACAGGAAGCTGGCGTAACTCCAAAGGAATTCGTAGACGAGGTAGCAGGAACTATTCAGGGACTTTGCGATATGTTGAATGTATCTTATGATAAATTCATCCGTACTACTGATGATTATCATGAGAAACAGGTACAGAAAATTTTCAAGCGTCTTTATGACCAAGGAGATATCTATAAGAGTGCTTACGAAGGTTTATACTGTACTCCATGTGAGTCTTTCTGGACCGAGTCTCAGTTGGTAGACGGCAAATGTCCTGACTGCGGTAGAGAAGTGAAACCTGCAAAGGAAGAAGCATATTTCTTCCGTATGAGCAAATATGCGGACAAGTTAATCAAACATATTAACGAGCATCCAGAATTTATTCAGCCTGTATCCCGTAAGAATGAGATGATGAATAATTTCTTGCTTCCAGGTTTACAGGATTTATGTGTATCCAGAACCTCCTTCAAATGGGGTATTCCAGTAGATTTTGATGATAAGCATGTAGTATATGTATGGTTAGATGCTTTGACCAACTATATCACTGGCATTGGCTTTGACGCAGATGGTAACCATACCGAGCAGTATAAGCAGTTGTGGCCAGCAGACTTACATTTGATTGGTAAGGATATTATCCGCTTCCATACTATTTATTGGCCAATCTTCTTAATGGCACTTGGTGAGCCATTGCCTAAGCAGGTATTTGGTCATCCATGGTTGTTAATGGGCGGTGGCAAGATGAGTAAGTCTAAAGGTAACGTTGTATATGCTGATGATTTAGTGGATTTCTTCGGTGTAGATGCAGTACGTTACTATGTACTCCATGAAATGCCATACGATAATGACGGTAATGTCACATGGGAATTGGTAGCAGAGCGTTTGAACTCTGATTTGGCTAATACTTTGGGTAACTTAGTAAATCGTACCATCTCTATGAGCAATAAGTACTTTGATGGCGTGGTAGACAATAAGGGTAATGTAGCAAGCACAGAAGAAAGTGCTATTGATGAAGATTTGAAGGCAACCGTAACTGGTGCTTACGCAAAAGTAGTAGACAAGATGGCTACTTTGCGTGTGGCAGATGCGTTAACAGAGATTTTCGCTGTATTCAAGAGATGTAATAAATACATTGACGAGACAGAACCATGGGTACTTGCTAAAGATGAAGCAAAGGCTGACAGATTAGCAACTGTGCTTTATAATTTAGTTGAAGGCATTGTAATTGGTGCTTCCCTTTTAGAGCCATTTATGCCTGAGACCGCTGAGAAAATCGTTGCTCAGTTAAATACCAATTTAAGAGGTTTCGACCAGCTTGAGACCTTTGGTTTATACGCAAATGGAACGAAGGTTACTGATAAGCCAGAGATTTTATTTGCCCGTCTTGATATGAAAGAGGTAGCAGAAAAAGAAGCTGCTCTTGCCGAGGCAATGATGGCAGCGGCTGCTAGCGAAGAGCAGGCAGATGATAATGTAATTGATATTGAGCCAAAAGCAGAGATTAGCTATGAAGATTTCGAGAAGATGCAGTTCCAGGTAGGCGAAATTATTGCTTGTGAGGAAGTGCCAAAGTCTAAGAAATTACTTTGCAGTCAGGTGCGTGTAGGTAGTCAGGTTCGTCAGATTGTATCTGGAATTAAGGGACACTACACTGCAGAAGAGATGGTAGGTAAGAAGGTAATGGTTCTTGTGAACTTGAAGCCTGCAAAATTGGCTGGTGTATTGTCAGAGGGAATGTTACTTTGCGCAGAGGATGCGGAAGGTAATCTTGCACTTATGACTCCTGAAAAAGAGATGCCAGCAGGAGCTGAAATTTGCTAATAGATTAAAAGAACAATGGAGGGTGAAATATGAAACAGGAAAAGTTTTACTTTGACTCCAGAGACGGAATCAATAAGATTCATGCAGTTCGTTATATGCCAGATGATGGAGAAGTGAAGTGTGTCGTTCAGGTTATTCATGGAATGAGTGAGTATAAGGAACGATACGAGGGCTTTGCCCAGTTTCTAACAGATAGAGGATGTGTTTTAGTGGCAGAAGACCATTTAGGACACGGTCAGTCTGTAGCAGAAGGTGGCCAGTTTGGCTACTTCTGCGAACAGGATCCAGCTACTGTGGTAGTAAGAGACTCTCATCGTTTGAAAAAGATGACAGAGGTACTCTATCCAGATGTGCCATATGTAGTATTAGGACATAGCATGGGTTCTTTTATCCTTCGCAATTACTTATGCAGATATGGCAAAGGAATTTCTGGTGCTATTATTATGAGTACTGGAATGCAGCCTAAGGCATTAATTGCTATATCGAAGACTATGGTGCGTGTGCAGAAATTGTTTTTTGGTTCTAAGCATGTTGCTAAGTTCATTGATAAATGTGCTTTTGGCAACTATAATGCAAAAATTGAGAATCCAAGAACTCCTGTTGATTGGTTATCTAAGGACACGGAGGAAGTAGATAAGTACGTTGCACACCCTCATTGCGGATTTACATTTACTGTGAATGGTTTTGAAACTCTATTTGAGCTGATTTCTAGAATACAGAAGAGGGAAAATCTAGAAAAGGTACCTAAGGAACTGCCTATTTTTATGGTAGCAGGCGATGCTGACCCAGTAGGCGAATATGGTGTGGGTATCCAAAGAGCTTTTAATTCTTTAAAAGAGGTTGGTATCAAGAACCTTAAACTAAAGATGTATGAGTCTGATCGACATGAGCTTTTAAATGAGACAGATAAAGAACAGGTAATGGAAGATATTTATCAGTGGATAACAGCAAACGTGTTGAATTAGAAATGGGGCGATATAGTGAGAGGGATGCAGAATCATTTCCCATATGAGATTAGATGGGCGAGACCAGACGAGTGGGCAGATACTATGACCATGGTATGGAAGACTTTTCTAAAATTTGAAGGACAGGATTACACAGAAGAAGGAATTCGCAATTTTTTTGAGTTTGTAACCGATGAGGATTTGTATTCTAGATTTCTATCAGGGAATTATCAAGTGCTTGTAGCTCTTGATGGAGAACAAATTATTGGTATGGCATCCGTGCGTAATGGCAATCATCTATCGTTGCTTTTTGTTGATGAACATTATCATCATCAGGGAATAGGGAGTGCATTAATTGAGGTTATGTGTAAGTACCTTGCTGAGGAAGTGGGGGAGAAATTCATGTCCTTAAAAGCTGCTCCCTACGCAGTTGTTTTTTATCGTAAAATAGGTTTTACACAAGTCGGGCCAGAGGAACATTATTCGGGCATTCACGTAACACCTATGCAAAAAATCTTTTGAGGGGCCTTATAGCTAGAAATTTTGTAGTAGAAAGGAACAAAAGAAATGAAACTTTTTGATATTGATAGCCCATTGATACATGTTTTAAATAAGGTTGCAGATTTGATGTGGCTTAATATTTTGACTATGGTTTGTTGTTTACCTATTTTTACAGCAGGAGCATCATTAACGGCAATGCATTATATGGCATTGAAGATTGTTAGAGATGAGGAGTGCTATATTACAAGGGGCTTTTTCAAAGCATTTAAAGAGAACTTTAAAAAGGCTACTGTGATTTGGCTGATTTTACTGGTTGTTTCAGCATTACTTATTGGAGATTTCTATATATTAAATAAATCGGATATTGAATTCAATAAGTGGGTGCAAATGGGAATTACCTTTGTGGGTATTTTAGTGGTTTTGACAAGTGCTTTTGTATTTCCATTGTTGGCAAAATTTGAGAATACCATTATGGGAACTATAAAAAATGCTTGTATGGTAGGAATTTTACAATTTCCTAAGGCTATTTTGATGATAGTATTTGCGTTGTTGCCAATTGCAGCTATGATTTTCTCATGGCGTTTATTCCCATTTGTTTTCTTGTTTGGTATGTCTTTGCCAGCATTTTTGTCTGCAATGTTGTATACCAAATTTTTCAAGAAGTTGGAGGATAAAATAGAAGAAGCCAATTTACCAAGAGATGAGGAAGGCAATATTATTCGAGAAGAAGCTTCTGAGGATGATGAAAGAATCTTCAAGGATGAGTTGGATGAATGTCTTAAGGTAGAAGAGAAGTAGAAAAAGGTTTGTTTGTACATATTGACTAAAAAAGATGAAAAAATTGGTCAAAGTGACAAGTAAAACCAAAAAATGGAAAGTTTATAAGCAACTTTTACAATCTGTGCCAAAATCTTTGTGGAATAGTGGCATGGCGTAAATGGCGGTTTTTCGCTATACTATGAAAAGAGTTGAACAACGTAAGTTGTGACAATAAAGAAACTAATGTGAACGCGAAAGGAGTTTATATTATGGCAAGTTTAACATTATCTAATGTTTGTAAAGTGTATCCTAACGGATTTGAAGCAGTTAAAGACTTCAACTTAGAGATCGCTGATCAGGAATTCATCATTTTCGTAGGTCCTTCAGGATGTGGTAAATCTACTACTCTTCGTATGATCGCTGGTTTGGAAGATATTTCTTCTGGTGAATTAAAGATTGGTGACAGAGTTGTTAACGACGTAGAGCCTAAAGATAGAGATATCGCAATGGTATTCCAGAAC